>NZ_JAKGCY010000020.1:0-13490 GCF_021852965.1 Vibrio floridensis
TATGCAGTGAGTTTTGGTGGTGAAGGTGGTCTGCGGAGAGTTGGTTTAAGCGGCATTCACCCCTTAACGCAGCGTTAGGGCTTACTACGAAAAATGTGCAAGGATGGCGAAATGGTAAGGTTTTATCTGGTTCTTACTTTGTTGGGTATATTGCTCCCATACGGGGCGTTTGTTCCTTGGCTAGTTAGCAATGGCTTAGACATTGGTCTTTTGTTCCGTGAAGCGGTGGCAAGCCCCATTAGTATTTTTGCATGGCTTGATGTTTTGGTTGCGGCAATTGCGTTATTAGGTTTTATCGTGGTGGACGGCCAAAGACATAAAGTGAAGTATCGCTATTTTGCTGTGTTGGGAACTTTGTTAGTTGGAGTATCGTTTGGGTTGCCACTGTATCTTTACTTGAAAGAAAAGCAGTCGCTCCAACCACAGCCCTAACAAAGCGTTAAAGTGGGATTCATGCCGCGTGGCATTTTTAGTATGCGGCGAGTTTTGGTGGTGAAAGTGGTCTGCGGAAACTTGGTTTAGGCGGCATTCACCCCTTAACGCGGCGTTAGGCTAAAGGAAGTAGCAATGAAAAATATTAAATACATTTTATTTATTTGTGTTGTAGCGTACATGCCATTTGTAAGTGCTAATTTATCGCATTTGGATAAAAGCATAAGTCTCCTTAATACATTAAATTATCCTGCAATATTTAAAAATACATTACTTAAAGAGTGTGATAAGGGGCTCCCACAGTTCGCTTCACTAAAAATTTGTAAACAATCGGAAACACTATCGGACGAAATTATAGTCAGGATTGCTGCTAAACACTTCATTTCATATGTATCTGAGAGTGATACCGATAAATTAATTGCTTTTTGGGGTGGAAGTGACGGTGTCCGAATTTCAAATGGATTAGTCCTCTGGCAGCAAACTGGCAGACTAGATGTATTGACAGATGCTGATTTGTATATTTTAGACAAATTTAACCAAACAGCAGAAAATAAAGCATCTATGGCATTTGCCGACAATGTTAATGTAAGTGTGCAAATAATCTTAGAAATCGAAGAAATTCTAAGCAGTCAATAGCCTAACAAAGCGTTAAAGCGGGACTTGGCACGCGTGGCATTTTCAGTTTGCGGTAAGTTTAGTGGTTAAGGTGTGATGCGGTCACTTTTGTATTACGTGCCTGCGCCCCTTAACGCGGCGTTATGCTTAATCACGTAAAATCAGTGGTTTATGGTTTTTCTTTGTTCCCTTAGCTTTTCAGTTTGGTGTATGTCGGCAAGTTGACTTCATTGGGCGCTGTTTTTTGGACACTTATTCTTTGGCGCTGAAAATTCAGAGAGTTGCCTCAATCAATTTTCAGGTAAGAGCGAGGTTATGGTAGCTGGCTCAATCAGCACTTTGATCTTCAGTTTTTGAGTTTTAGCGACCGAATTTCAAAGCCCGATTTTCAAAACTATGAGTCATTTCCGTGTTCTAAGTTTTGGCTTTTGTTTGTAAATCAAAGTCGAGTTAATCTTGGTTCTATTAAAACGTAACCCATTGAAGCTTAAGCATAACAAGGCGTTCAAGTGGGATTCATGCCGCGTGGCATTTTTGGTATGCAGTTAGTTTAGGTGGTGAAAGTGGTCTGCGGAAAGTTGGTTTGTGCGGCATTCACCCCTTAACGCGGCGTTATGCGTATGAGTCGCAAATAGAATCCTAGCATGTGCATTAAGTTGTTTATTTTGATATCTTCATCTAATCGTTTTAGCTAGGTGAACTTTGATGGATTCATTTATAAATAATGTAACTGATATTTGGTGGTGGTTGCATCTTATTCCGTCCGCGATCGTGGCAATAGTTATTGCAGCAATACTTAAAAAAGCTCCTTTAGTCCTTAAGCCGATATTTAAGTGGTTCACGATTCGCGAGCTGAAAAGGTTGAAACGAAAGCGTTTTAACTACAGCGCTGTTACATATGAAATCATGAAATCTCATACGCTAATGCTCTTGTTTGCAATGTTGTGTATTGCTTATTTTTACGACTATAGCCAAGTACCTCAGTCGAGTACAAGCTGGCTAGTTATCGCTATTAAAACAAGTCCTCTATACGTAGTTGAAATCATGTATTTTATACAGCGAGAACATACAAAAAGTTTAGTGCAATCAGTAGGTAAAATACGCATAACAAAGCGTTTAAGAGGGATTCCCAACGCTTAGCACTTTCTGTTCAAGGTTGTGTTTCGTGTTTACGGTGTAATGGTCTAGGTTGGTGGTGGCGTTGTTCACCCCTTAACGCGGCGTTATGTTTACAGAGGGTATTCGCGAAATTATGGCGTTAACTTGGATTGATGTTGCTGATACAGCGATAAAAATTGGTTTGGGTTCATTAATCACTGCGTTGTCTGGCATCGCGATACTTAAAAAGACTCAATCTCATGAACTTAATAAAGACCGAATTAGTTTCGAACTTGAAAGAGTCACTGAACGAAAAGAAAAATACGTAGAGTTTTTAGCTCAATCCCAAGCTTTAGTTCAAAAATATTTGAACGCAAGTTGCTCTTGTCAGGGGGAGGACTACATAAATTATCTTAGAATATACAATGAAATACAGATCATTTCAGATGATGTAATAAGGATTTCAGCGTATGAGTTATTATGCAGCGTGAACGAATTTATTGTAATTAATAAATCTGGCTTGGAGCGTGAAATGAGAAATTCAATACGTAAAAATGTCGATAGTTGTGTGGGTAAGATGCAAAAGTTAGCACAACGAGACATTGAAAAATTCCGAACAATGCAAACATAACAAACAGTTTAAGAGGGATTCAGCACGCGTGGCATTTTTGGTATGCGTTGGTTTCGGTGTTGAAGTGCCGTGCAGTAACAATGGTATTGCGTGCTTCACCCCTTAACTGGGCGTTATGCTTAATCCATAAAAATCAGTAGGTTGTGTTATCGGTTTCTTTGGCATTTCGTTCTGGTTTTGTCGGCAATTCAATATTGTTTTTCGCTGCCTAATGAAGCGGCAATGTGTCTGGCGCTGTAAATTCTGAGTGATTGCCTCATTGGAATGTTGAGTCTGCACGAGGTGAATTCTGCTCTCTCAAGTCGCTTTGAGCAGTTTGGTGCCTTTACTTATGGGCTTAAAGTCTGTCAGCAATTGAGCATTGTTTTTCGCTGCCTAATGAAACGGCAATGTGTCTGTCGCTGTAAATTTCAGTGTCATTGCCTCATTGAGTTGTTGCGCCCATGCGTGGTGAGTGAGTTTGTCGGAGAGGTTTTCCACATTGGCCTAGTTGCTAAATGGAAGCCTGTATTGGTTAGTTCATAGGTAAAAGTTGAGTCAGTTCTAACTCAAGAAAATTCGAAGTTTGGTTAATGATTTCGGTGAGTTATTCTTGAGTCGGTTCAAATGTAAAGTGTTGAAGCTTAAGCATAACAAACGCCTCAAGAGGGACTGTCAACGCGTGGCGTTTCCAGTCCAAATGAGCCGCAGTGGTTACGGTTGTTGTGTTTGAGTTTAGTGGTAGTGCGTTGCCAGCCCCTTAGGCGGGCGTTAGCTGAAAATTTAAATCGATTCTTTGTTCATCTTTTGCCACTCATCAATAATTGAATTGAAGTTATTAGTAGTAAAAGTAAGTTCACCTACTTGCACAGCTCTTTCAAACTGGAAGAGGTAAAGAATAAACCCGGTACCATCGACGGTTTCTGGCGTGAAAATTCTGTGTCCATCGTTACAGTATGTGACAAATTTGACTGCTTGATTATTAACCATTAAGTTGACTTGGCCTACAGATCTCTCAAGTGAAAGGTTGCATTTTATATCAAGGCGATGTAACTCTATAAGTTCCTCGCTTAACACTATTACAGTTAGTTTGTTATTTTTGGCCACAACTATTGGTTGATTATAATTATTGAATGTCCACCTTTGTTGAGCCTGCATTTCTGCGCCGTATGCTGAAAAAGATAGGAAGCCACCAACTATCAAAAGGATTGTGAATGTTTTTTTCATTTTCTATCCTTGCCTTTTTTAAAATGATTATAGCCCATACAAAAGGAAAAATTTCAGCTAACAAGCTGTTCAAGTGGGATTCGCAACGCGTGGCATTTTTACTATGCGTTGGTTTAAGTGTTTAAAGTGGTATGCGGCGGCTTTGGTATTGCGTTGCTCACCCCTTAACAGGGCGTTATGTTTAAATTAAAAGTTGGTTAATAGTGATAAAGAAAAATACTAAAATTCTATTAAATGGAACCGAGTTTACAGTTCTTGGGACTCTCGGCGAGGGAGGTGCTGGCGTAGTCTTTAAGATAGAAGATGCGCATAAAAAGTTATATGCTTTAAAGTTACTGAAACCTAATGCGATAACAGAGAAGAAGTCTCGTTTCATCAACGAGTTGGAGTTTTGCAAGGCTATTGATTGTAAGAATATTGTGTCTGTTTTTATGGATGGCTGTTGTAGGATCAATGGCATAAACCATAATTTCTATGTAATGCCTTACTTCTCTGGAACTCTAAAATGTTTAGATTTTTCCAATTTTTCTGGAGAGAAAATAGAAAACTATTTTTTCCAAATATTAAACGGATTGAACTACGCCCATAGTCGAGGTGTCTATCATCGAGATTTGAAGCCTGAAAACATTCTGTGGGATTCTGAAAGGGATTTGTTGGTAATCGCCGATTGGGGAGTTGCTAGCTTTTCTGAAGAGTACAATTTCTGTAATGTTAAGACTAAGAATGGAACAAGATTGGCTAATTTTAAATATGCTTCGCCTGAACAAAAGAATAATGACGAAGTTGAATTTAGTTCCGACATATACTCTTTGGGCTTGATATTAGGAGAGATGTTTACAGGTGAAATTCCAGTTGGAACTAGTTATAAAAGTATAGGCTCTATTCACAGTGATTATGCCCACTATGATGAAATAGTTAAATGGATGACTGCTCAAATTCCTCACATGAGACCTTCGGCAAAAGAACTGATCGCAAGTCATGGTTGTCATTTTTTTGAACAGTATGATTTAGACCGAATATTTAACACAGTAGCATTTGAACTCAAGTCTACAAACTTTGAGTTGCCAAAATTTATCAAACCTAGAAACAATGTTAATGGACTCTTTGAAATAAAGGAGTGGATTGATAAATCCTATTTGTTGTCAAACCGAAATCCTATAAATGTACAAGTATCTTCCATTTCGATGTTCGTACATAGATTTTGCCGCTCCCATCCATTTATGGATGGGAATAAGAGAATATCATATGTTATTTTGAATTCTCTTTTGAAGTTTTACCAAATAAACCTCAATGCCACCGCTAATGAAAAAATAGAAATGATTAACTCCATTATATATGAAAAGGCTTCAACTGATGACTTCGGAAAGTGGATAGAACAACGTGTAGTTGAAAATAATCTTAGTGCAGAGCAGTTAATAGATGCGTTGGGTGATTTTTAAACATAACAAACTGTTTAAGAGTGATTCGCAACGAGTGGCATTTTTACTATGCGTTGCGTTTAGTGTTTAGGGTGGTATGCGGCGGCATCGGTGTTACGTTGCTCACACCTTAACAGGGCGTTATGCTTAATCACGTAAAATCAGTGGTTTATGGTTTTTCTTTGTTCCCTCGGCTGGTTGGTTTTGTGTTTGTCGGCAAGTTGGCTCCATTGGGCGCTGTTTTCCGGACACTTATTCTTTGGCGCTGGAAACTCAGAGCGTTGCCTCAATCAATTTTCGGGCAAGCGCGAGGTTAGGGCGGTTAGCTCAATCAGAAATTTGAGCTTAGGTTTTTCGTTTTGGCTGGCAAAGTTCAAAGTCTGGTTTTTAAAATTATGAGTCATTTCAGTTTTTTGATTTTTGGCTTTTGTTTGTGAGTCAAAGCCGAGTTAATCTTGGTTCTGTTAAAACGTAAGTTATTGAAGCTTAAGCATAACAAAGCGTTCAAGAGGGACTTGGCACGCGTGGCATTTTGGGTTTGCAGTTTGTTTAGTGGTTAAGGTGTTGTGCAGCGACTTTTGTATTGGGTGCCTGCGCCCCTTAACGCGGCGTTATGTTTTACGAGGAAATTATGAGTGATTTGGTTGAACAGAAAGCATCTCAAAAAGTACTAGATGCAGCCTTAAAGGTCTTAGAAGCTAGCTCGCCTGTTCTTAGCGCATTGACCGGTGTCGTTATTGAATCGGCAAGAGAAACTGAAAGATTGCACGGCTCAGGCGAGATTGAGGCGCTGGACGCTGAAGCGAGAAAGCAAGCTATCGCTTTAAACATGGCAAAAATGCAAGCAGCGGTTGCTCAAGAGTTGGCAATAGCTGAACGTATTAAAAATGCACACGAAGTTGAAATTGAAGAATACTATGAAGGTACAGGAAGTGGTGGTTTGAATGCTTCCGGTAATTTAGACGGTGCTTCTATCAGCTTGGGTGGCGGTAGCCATAAGGTTACTAAGCGCGTCTACCGTTTTACAGGTGGCAATAGTCAAGAACAAACATAACAAACTGTTCAAGAGGGATTCGCAACGCGTGGCATTTTTACTATGCGTTGGTTTTAGTGATTAAGGCGGTATGCGGCGGCTTTGGTATTGCGTTGCTCACCCCTTAACAGGGCGTTAGCTTCTTAAAGGCTGGAATCATCAAAATCTAAACTCAATTGTTCTGAAAAATCAGCTTTAAGCGTTCAAGTCGCACAACTTGGTTATTGGATTTTGCCTGATGTTAATTTGGTAGAAATCGTTGAATGTTCGGTAGTTTCAAAGTCGCTGAAAACCATCAAGCTTCGATGCTTCAATGTTGTTGGACGTCCCACACAGAAAGTTTGGTTTCATAAAAGGCTGCATCATCGCTGTGATCTGGTTTTCTTTGTCGCGGACTCTTTACCGTGGCCAACTTAGCCTAGGCCGTTTTGAGTTTTGGCTGCCAACTTCACAGCTTTTGGCGTTGGACATGTGTTTGTGTGATGCTTCTGCGTAAAATGCATTTCAAGCAAATGTGTTAAAAGCCATTGTTAAACAATCGGCTACGAAGCTAACAAACGCCTCAAGAGGGACTGTCAACGCGTGGCGTTTCCAGTCCCAATGAGCCGCGGTGGTTACGGTTGTTGTACTTGAGTTTAGTGTCATGCGTTGCCAGCCCCTTAGGCGGGCGTTATGTAACAAGGAGAGTCCGGCTAAATGGAAGTAATATCTGAAAGGCTACGGATGAAGCCATTATTGGAAAATGACTGGTCTTTATTTCTACAACTCCATACGAACCCAAATGTCATTTCGCTCTGTTTCGATGAACTTCCAAAGTCAGAAATTGAGAGTAAATTTAAATCTCGATTAGCACCTTGGTTTGTAGATTCGAAGCATTGGCTATGTTTAGTTGTTGTCGAGTCCACAACGAATAAAGCAGTAGGTATAACAGGTTTTTGTGTTAACGATTCTGTTGCTGAAGTTGGGTTTATGTTTTTGCCCGAATATCATGGACTCGGGTATGGTACAGAGTCACTGCAAGCTCTCATAAATTATTCAATGTCAGAGTTCGGCATCGATAAATACAGTGCAGTTGTCACCGAGGGCAACATTGGTTCCGAAAAGGTACTTACAAAAGTGGGTTTTGTGCTCGATAGGATAGTGCCTCAAGCCTATGAAATTGGTGGCCAGTTGTACGCAGATCATGTCTACAAATACGCGTAAAATTGTTACATAACAAGGCGTTTAAGTGGGATTCATGCCGCGTGGCATTTTTGGTATGCGGTGGTTTTTGGCGGTGAAAGTGGTCTGCGGAAAGTTGGTTTAGGCGGCATTCACCCCTTAACGCGGCGTTATGCGTCCTTAAAACTTGAGTAAGGTGTACAAGTGGAAAGTAGAGTTGTTAAAGCTTCAAAATTGTTAGGTTTGGGCATTTTGTTGTACCCGATCGCTTATTCGTCACTTAACTTTGTTCTACCCATACTGATTGGAGTGCTAGGTAATGAAAATCACTACCTGGTTACAGGTTTAGAGTTAATTACCTGGTTTGTGCTCCCCATTTTTTCAGTGTTCTATTTACTAGCATTTCACCAATTTGCTGGGGCGCTTAGAAAATGGCAAAAATTCGTAGGATATATGATGGTATCAACGGCAGTTATAGCTGAAGTATTGTTACCCTTTATCGACAGAGGTTTAGTGAGTAGCTCTATTTCATTTTTGGTCCATATGGCTGAGCTTGTCATTTTATCCGGTTGCTTGTTGGCAATTGGTAGTCATATGAAGCAAAGTGTCGATGTTGGCTGCAACGCATAACAAAGCGTTTAAGAGGGACTTGGCCCGCGTGGCATTTTCAATTTGCGGTAAGTTTAGTGGTTAAGGTGTGATGCGGTCACTTTTGTAGTGCGTGCCGGCGCCCCTTAACGCGGCGTTATGCCTTAGGAGGTAAATTGAATATTCCAGACTTTTTAATTGAACGAGAAACACAATTGTCTTCTCTTCGAGATAACGAATTGTCCGCAATTCTAGAGTTCAAAAAAAGAGCTGAAGAGTTTGAAATTGCTATGAAGCGATACTACAAGGGAGCAATTTCGAGTCGTCAAATCACTGATGATATAGATATTAAGAAGTCTACATTTAAAGCAAATACACCAGACATAGAACATATCGAATATTTGGCGCTCAAGTTTCGATTCTTTTACGCTGAAAAAGAGTCGACTAGGTTTGAAAGAATTATTGGTATTCTTCGAAAGAATGCAAAAGATGAATGGGCAAAAAATTATATCGACCGTCTGCGTGCTTTATATCTTAATGCTATGAACAGCACGAGGATGAGTGGTGAAATGGGATGCTCGGTTAGTAATCGAGAAATTATCAACTTATGGTTTAACTCAGAGTTCTTCCATTCTGATATTGATAAAAGGGAAAGGCTTCAGTTTATAAATGACGCTATTTCAGGGAAAGTATCGCTATTCCAACTTTATACTGCTATCTCAGGCGTATCAACTCAGATCAATTCTCTCTACGCCGTAGTTCATCGAGTGTCAAATGAGTGTAGTTTGATTTATACACCGAACCATCACTTTTCAGTGGCAGAGGCAGAACAGGCATAACAAGCAATTTAAGAGGGATTCTCAACGCTTGGCATTTTTGCTTCTACTTCAAATTTAGTGTTTATAGCACAATGCTTTAGGTTCGGTGGGGGCGTTGTTCACCCCTTAATTGGGCGTTAGTTTGCAAAGTCAGTAAAAGGCTAGTTCGGTTATTGTGCTTTACACCTGTGGGTTTGCCAACCTCACGAACTTTCCGGTGGCACTATATGGGAAGTGTTTGAGGTGGGGTAGTGGTTTACTGGTTCTAACTTTCTCGTCATCGTTCTTTTGCGCGGCTTCTTTTTCTTTGCGGCTAAGTTGCTCCCAAATGCCCTTGTCGCACTTCACAAAGTCCGTTTTGTCGGTTGGGTTTGAAACTCTGGCTTCCGGTTTTACATTTGGGTTCAAAGTCAGTATTTTTGTCATTAATTCAGCACCTTGCTGCTACAACGTTGGCTGCATTAGGCACGCAAACTAACAAAACGCTTAAGACGGACTAACAAACGCGTGGCATTTTTGGTTTGGTTGAGTTGGGTGTTTACGGTGGTCAGTTAAGTAACGTGGCAGGTTTGTTAGCCACTTAGCGTGGCGTTATGTTCTATCGGAGTTTTTATGCTGAGAGTCAAACTCACAAGAGATAGTGTGTGTATGGGAGATGATTCCGATGCCCCTCACTTCTTACAATTAGAATTGCCAGAAATTTCAACTATTCAAGATTTAGTTGACGTCATTGATGCTCGCTCTTATTTGGCGAAAGTGGCAGGTTTCGAACATCAATGGATACTCTTAGTTAACAATGAAGAAACTTCTCGTTTGAAAGGCAATAACTTTGAAGTTCCAGAAAATGGTGAAGTAAGTCTATCTTCTCTTGCTGTAAACGAGGTACTCAAGGTTCATTTCAAATACTTAAGCTCACGAACATAACAAACAATTTAAGAGTGATTCGTAACACGTGGCATTTTTGCTATGCGTTAATTTTTGTGATTAAGGCGGTTTGCGGCGGCATCGGTGTTGCGTTACTCACCCCTTAATTGGGCGTTATGTTTAATCATGCAAAATCAGCTGCTTGCATCTTTTCTTGGATTTCTAGTTTTGGCTTTGTCGGCAAGTGAACTTGAGTGGTCGCTGTTTTCTGGACATCTATTCTTGGGCGCTAAAAATTCCAAGAGTGCCTCATTGAAATTCAGTGCTTTGGTGAGATGAGTGCAGCTTACTCAGTTTCAAAGTTATAGCTTCAACTTTCGTTTCTCACGTTAATACTCAATGCAAATTCAATCAGTTTTATGAGTTAATTCAGTTTTTAGCCTATGGTTTTGGTTTGCAAAGGTAAGTCGAGTTAAGCTCTGGTATCGTAAAACTTAACCCTTTGAGTCTTAAACATAACAAGGCGTTCAAGTGGGATTCATGCCGCGTGGCATTTTTTGTATGCGGTGAGCTTTAGTGGTGAAAGTGGTCTGCTGAAGGTTGGTTTGAGCGGCATTCACCCCTTAACACAGCGTTATATTTTATTGAAGGACTTAGCTCTAAATGAAAAGTTTGAGTAAATATTGTATTCCCATTCTGCTAGGTTGTATGTGCTTTAGTACATTTGCTGAGACTACTAAAGAAGATTTTGAACAGTTTTTGGAACAAGAAGTTTCACTTAGTGCCCTAAAGATAGTTGGTTACAAAGCTGGAGATATGTGGGCAATGATGCTGCAAGCTCATCGAGGTGAAATATCATTAAGTAAAACTGAGGCAGAGGTTCTATTGGCTAAGCTGATTGGCCTACATATGTGTTTCCAAAAAATCTATGAAAAACATCCCTACGAGCCGGATGTTGAATCGGCTTATTTCCTGACGTTAGATGATTCGATTTTATTTCGGCAAGCGGGAAACAGTTTAGCGAAGATCATCGGTGAGGATGACTCTGGTGCTTTGAAACTAGTTCCTGATATTGTCTGTAGTCAGTATCTATCGCCTGAGGAACTTAAAATATAACAAGGCGTTAAAGAGGGATTCATGCCACGTGGCATTTTTAGTATGCGGTGAGTTTTGGTGGTGAATGTGGTCTGCGGAAAGTTGGTTTATGCGGCATTCACCCCTTAACGCGGCGTTAGGCTCTTAGTGAAAAATTGGAATTATGATGGCTTGGAAATTAGAACGTTGGCTTGATGAAGTGTTCCCTGGTGAACATGAACTTTTTTCTCAATATAGTGGATTAACCGATAGGGAACTGGCAATAGTCGCTGCTGGAAATCTGGATTTAGCGTTAGCTGAGCTTATAAACAAGCGTTTAGTAAATATACCCAAAGAATCCTGCGCGTTTCTTGGATTAGACGAATCCGGAAGTGCACCCGCTGGAAGTATGGGCGCAAGAATTCAGCTCGCATTGTTACTGGGAATTATCCATCCTGAAGATGCTCGTATCCTTAGAATTATAAAAAACATTCGCAATAAGTTTGCACATCGCATAAATATTAGCTTTTTAGATGATTCAATACAGGGATTACTTTCGAAACTATTGAATGAGTGGTCAGAAAGGTCTCGTTTCTTACTTCGATCTCAGCCAGAGCAGGCACAATGTGCTTCCGAAGAAGGACTAAAGCTTCTTCAAGGCAACCTTGATAAAACCTCTGAAGTTGGAGAGGGGCTGTTATTAGCAGTATTTTCTGTATATCAAGCCTACTTTTATCGCCTTAGTTCGAGAATTGAGCGTGTTAGTTTGGTGGTTGGTGAACGAGCCTAACAAGCAATTTAAGAGGGATTCACAACGCTTGGCACTTTTGCTTCTACTTCAAATTTAGTGTTTATGGCACAATGTTTTAGGTTGGGTGGTAGCGTTGTTCACCCCTTAATTGGGCGTTAGCTTTTAAGGTGATTAAAGGAGGCATATGTGCCAATTTTAGATTTTAAAGAAATACCAGAGGCGCATATTGCAACTGGGCATCAAGATACATTTGAGTTGTTCGCTCGCGATTTTTTAGAGTTCATGGGGTACAAGATTCTGTCGGATCCAGATAGAGGCGCTGATGGTGGTGCAGATCTTATTGTAGAAGAAGTGAGGCGTGGTATTGGTGGTGAAACAAAAGTTCATTGGCTCGTAAGCTGCAAACATAAAGCACATAGCGGTAAGTCTGTAACCCCGTCAGATGATGCCAATATCCGTGATCGTGTTGAGTCGAAAAAGTGTAATGGCTTTATTGGTTTTTATTCCACTCTTTCCAGTGCCGGTTTGTCAGGGATTTTGGAGGGAAATCGAGAAAAAGTGGAGTTTCAGATTTTTGATAGTGCCAAGATTGAGTCGAAAATGATCCATTCAACTAAAGGGCTACAAATAGCAGAGCGTTATTTCCCAATATCAGTTGCTCGCTGGCGAGATAACAATCCTAAGCCTGCCAAAATATTCTCGGATAAACCAAGTTTAAAATGTCACATTTGTGATAACGAGCTTTTCGATAAAGACGACAAAGGCATTGTTACCTTATGGGAGGTAATGCGTACTGACTATTTTAGTCAGCCGAAGCAAGTCGAACATGTCTTTTGGACATGCCGTGGTCGCTGTGATGACTTGTTGGGTGAGCGTATGAATAACCTAAGAGATGACTTACTGGATGGTTGGGAAGATATCGGCGATGTTATGATCCCAACAATATATATAAAGTGGCAAATGTCTCTCCTTAATCAACTTAACGAAGGAGTTTTGTATTCCGATGAGGCATTCGATAATATCAAAACATTCCTAATTAGCATTTTTCCTTATGTTTCTAGGCATCTAACTGATAAAGAGAAAGAACGTGTTCAATCTTTAGGTATGATCCCTGCATACATGGGGGGCTTGGACTATGAAAGCTAACAAACTGTTTAAGAGTGATTCGCAACGCGTGGCGTTTTTACCATGCGTTGGTTTATGTGATTAAGGTGGTAGGCGGCGGCATCGGTATTGCGTCGCTCACACCTTAACAGGGCGTTATGCGTCCTTAAAACTTGAGTAAGGTGTACAAGTGGAAAGTAGAGTTGTTAAAGCTTCAAAATTCTTAGGTTTAGGCATTTTGTTGTACCCGATCGCCTATTCGTCACTTAACTGTGTTCTACCCATTCTGATTGGCATGCTAGGTAATGAAAATCACTTCCTGGTTACAGGTTTAGAGATCATCACCTGGTTCGTGCTCCCCATTTTTTCAGTGTTCTATTTACTAGCATTTCACCAATTAGCTGGGGCGCTTAGAAAATGGCAGAAATTCGTAGGGTATATGATGGTATCAACGGCAGTTATCGCTGAAGTATTGTTACCCTTTATCGACAGAGGTTTAGTGAGTAGTTCTATTTCATTTTTGGCCCATATGGCTGAACTTGTCATTTTGTCCGGTTGTTTGTTGGTAATTGGTAGTCAAATGAAGCAAAGTGTCGATGTTAGCTGCAACGCATAACAAGGCGTTTAAGTGGGATTCATGCCGCGTGGCATTTTTGGTATGCGGCGAGTTTTGGTGGTGAAAGTGGTCTGCGGGAAG
>NZ_JAKGCY010000021.1:0-11956 GCF_021852965.1 Vibrio floridensis
GCGGTTAGTTTTAGTGGTGAAAGTGGTCTGCGGGAAGTTGGTTTGTGCGGCATTCACCCCTTAACGCAGCGTTAGTTTCTCTCAAGAAAAATCATCAAAAATTCACGCACAAAGTTCTGAAAATTCAGCTTTTAGCGTTCAAATTGCACAATTGGGCTTTTGAGTTTTTCTTGATACTGATTTGGTAGAAAGCGTTGAAAGTTCAACAGTTTCAAAGTCGTTTTAAGCCATCAAATCTCGATGCTTCAACTCTGTTGGATGTTCAACACTCAAAGTTTGGTTTCGCAAATGGCTTCATCATCGCTGAAATTATGCTTTCTTTGTCGCGGACTCTTAACCGTGGTCAACTTAACCTTGATCGTTTTGAGTTTTGGCAGCCAACTTCACAGCTTTTGGTGTTGGACGTGTGTTTGTTTGATGCATTTGCGTAAAATGATTTTCAAACAAATGTGTTAAAAAAGTCATTGTTAAACAATGGGCTACGAAACTAACAAGCGCCTCAAGAGGGACTGTCAACGCGTGGCGTTTCCAGTCCCATTGAGCCGCGGTGGTTATGGTTGTTGTGTTTGAGTTTAGTGGTAGTGCGTTGCCAGCCCCTTAGGCGGGCGTTATGTTTAATCACGTAAAATCAGTTGCTTGCATCTTTTCTTGGCTTTCTAATTTTGGTCTTGTCGGCAAGTGACTTTAGTGGTCGCTGTTTTCTGGACTTCAATTCGTGGGCGCTAAAAATTCAGAGAACTGCCTCATTTAATTTCAGTGTGTTTGTAAGTTGAATGAAGCGATCCTAGTTTCAAAGTCCGAGCTCCAGTTTTGGTATCTCACGCTAAAACTCAATATCAGTAAAATCAAATTTATGAGTTAATTCAGTTTCTTAGCATCTGGTTTTGGTTTGCAGAGGTAAGTCGAGTTAAGCTCTTGGTTTCGTAAACTTAACCCTTTGAGCCTTAAACATAACAAGGCGTTCAAGAGGGATTCATGCCGCGTGGCATTTTTGGTATGCGGTTGGTTTTGGTGGTGAAAGTTGTCTGCGGAAGGTTGGTTTATGCGGCATTCACCCCTTAACGCAGCGTTAAGCAGATTTCATTACCTCATGGAGTTGTATGTACCAACTTAAAATAGTAGTTAATTATATTCGCCAAGTATTGAAAATTCCGCCACTACAGACGGGGTTATTGGGTTTAAGACAAAGTTATGAGTGTAAATATCGTGTAATAAATGTCCCTGAGACACCGTATCCCCGCCCTAGAGGAAAATCAAGTGCATTAAAGCTTGGAGAAAACTGTAAATTAAGCTTAAAAAACGTTTCATTACATGGGTTTGATAAAGGCGTTGATATGCTGAGCTCGAATTCTGTAAATGCTAAAAAGGTGGAGATTAACTATTGTAAAACAGGTTTTTTTGTTCGTGCATCTGAGAAAAAAGTGGAGAAGAACATGGCGTTAGATTTAAACAATGTAAAATTCAAAAAAGGTGATGTTGGTGTCGTCGCTCCGGATACATATGATATCAAAGCTAGGAATGTAGACTTTGAAGAGGTCAGAGTTGGCTTTGATATTTATGTAAGTAAATCTCAAATAGTTGAAATGGGGCTGCCAGAAAACACCCCAATTGAGTTGATTTCTGAAGCAATTCAGATAATCAAGAGTAACCAAGAAAAAGAAGCTGTTGAAAATTTATCTAAGTCTAGGTTGTTTACTTGGTTAGGAGTTGCTTCAAATTCAGTGACTATAGCGACCCCAATTGTCCAAGCCTTGTTCGCTTATGCTACATCTGCTTAACAAACTGTTTAAGAGTGATTCGCAACGCGTGGCATTTTTGCTATGCGTTGGTTTTAGTGTTTAAGGTAGTATGCGGGAGCTTCGGTATTGCGTTGCTCACACCTTAACAGGGCGTTATATGCTTTCAAAATCTGTGAGCAAAAGGGAGTTTAAAGTGATTCTAAATCATGTCTCAGTTGGTGTTTCAAATGTTCCATCTGCGGTGGTTTTTTACGACTCAGTTCTATCTGCTTTGTCCATAAAACGGGCTCATTACATCGAGAATGTCGCGGCTGCCTACGGCGAAAACTTTGAGTTTTGGGTAGGTTGCCCATGTGAAAATGCAGCCTCTTCAGGTAATGGAATTCACATTGCTTTCAATGCTCCAAACAAAGAAGCTGTTGACCAGTTTTATGCTACTGCATTAGAGCTTGGTGGCGAGTGTGCCGGTAAGCCTGGCTTGCGTCCAGAGTACGGTGAGACTTACTATGCAGCGTTTGTCCGCGATGTTGACGGTAACAAGATTGAAGCAGTCTTTATGTAGCTGAAGCTACGCATATAACAAGGCGTTCAAGTGGGATTTGGCACGCGTGGCATTTTCAGTTTGCGTTGGTTTCAGTGGTTACGGCACTGTGCGGTAGCTTTTGTATTGCGTGCCTGCACCCCTTAACGCGGCGTTATGCTTAATCACGTAAAATCAGTGGTTTATGATTTTTCTTTGTTCCCCAGGCTTGTTTGTTTCGAGTTTTTCGGCAAGGCGGCTCCAGTGGGCGCTGTTTTCCGGACACTTATTCTTTGGCGCTAAAAACTCTGAGAATTGCCTCAATCAATTCTCGGGCAAGCGCGAGGTTAGGGCGGTTGGCTCAATCAGAAATCCATTTCTAGGTTTTCAAACTTCAAACCAGATTTGCCAAAATTCCGAGCCTGATTATCAAAACTATGATTCATTTCGGTTTTCTACGTTTTGGCTTTTGTGTGTAAATCAAAGTCGAGTTAATCTTGGTTCTGGTCAAACGTAACCCATTGAAGCTTAAGCATAACAAGGCGTTTAAGAGGGATTCATGCCGCGTGGCATTTTTGGTATGCGGTGAGTTTTAGTGGTGAAAGTGGTCTGCGGAAAGTTGGTTTATGCGGCATTCACCCCTTAACGCAGCGTTATGCTTAATCATGTAAAATCAGTGGTTTATGCTTTTTCTTTGTTCCCTCGGCTTGTTAGTTTCGAGTTCGTCGGCAAGTCAGCTTTACTGGGCGCTGTTTTCCGGACACTTATTCTTTGGCGCTGAAAATTCAGAGCGTTGCCTCAGTCAATTTTCGGGTAAGCGTGAGGTTAGGGAAGTTGGCTCAATCAAAACTTTGAACTTAGGTTTTTGAGTTTTAGCAGCCAGATTTCAAAGTCCGATTTTCAAAACTATGAGTCATTTCGGTTTTCTACGTTTTGGCTTTTGTTTGTAAATCAAAGTCGAGTTAATCTTGTTTCTAGAAAAACGTAACCCATTGAAGCTTAAGCATAACAAGGAGTTTAAGCGGGATTCATGCCGCGTGGCATTTTTGGTATGCGGCGAGTTTTGGTGGTGAAAGTGGTCTGCGGAAAGTTAGTTTATGCGGCATTCACCCCTTAACGCAGCGTTATGGCTCACAAGATAAGTAATCTCAGAAATGAAGGTTGTTCGCATCAAATTTACGGTATCATGCGCAATTGACTAAACTGTAGTTACTTATGCTTATACCAACTAATACACCTTCTTCCTCAAATGTATCTTGCTCAAACTGCAAAGCTTGCTGCTGTCGTCTTGAAGTTATGATTATCTCTGATACCGGCGCGCCAGAAGAGTTCATCGCACGTGATCAGTATGGAGGTGAAACAATGATGCGATTAAATGATGGTTGGTGTGCGGCTTTAGATAGAAATACTCTAATGTGCGCAATTTACGAAAATCGTCCTTGGATATGCCGCGAATTCGAAATGGGTTCTAATGAGTGCTTAGATGAACGTGTTAAGTTTATATAAAACAACGGATTAGATTTTTGTTTATTCGTGAGTTGTAAGCCATAACAAAGCGTTCAAGAGGGACTTGGCACGCGTGGTATTTTCGGTTTGCAGTTTATTTAGTGATTAAGGTGTTATGCAGTCACGTTTGTAGTGCGTGCCTGCGCCCCTTAACGCGGCGTTATGCGCCAAAAATTGGATTCACATCCATGCTTTTGTGGAGGATACGGATAATTTCAATATTTTGACTGCCGATCTGACGATAAAATATTACGTGGCTTCCTTGTGGAAACTTTCTGTAGCCATCGCGAATTTCGTCACAGGCTTTACCAATGTCAGGATTTTCGGCTAACAGCCAAAATGAGTCATCAAACTGTTTTAGATAAATATTTCGCTGTTCGCGACCCCAACGTCGAGAGGTAAACAAGGCTATATCTCTTAAATCAGATTTCGCCTTGTTAGTTAACTGAAATGGTCTCATTTTCTCTCTTCGCTATCTAACTCATTGATAAACGAATCAAGGTCATAATCCGCAACTCCACTTTCTTCGCCCTCAACAAGCAACTGGCGTAAAGTGTTCATTTTAGTTTCTTGGGTTTCAAGTAAACGTAAAGCAGAACGAATGACTTCACTTGCAGAGCCATAGCGACCGCTTTGGATTTGATTAGCAATAAAACCGTCAAAATGGTCACCCAAAGTAATACTAGTGTTCTTAGCCATAACTTAGTCCTCAATACCAATAGATACCTAATTATGGTATTAGTTGGGCTTGGATGCAAGGCGCATAACAAAGCGTTTAAGCCGGATTCGCAACGCATGGCATTTTGGGTCTGGCTTAGCTTTAGTGTTTACGGCACAATGTTTTAGGTTAGGTGGTCTGCGTTGCTCACCACTTAACGCGGCGTTATACCGTTTTGAAAAACTAGTACGAGGGTTTGATAGTTGGTTAAAAGTTTATATAGGTTTTTCCCTTACAATGCTCATGATTTAGATGCTTTGGCTAACAATTATCTATGGTTTAGCTCTTACTCAGATTTCAACGATCCGTTTGAAGATGTATTCGTCCAAAATGCAATTCATAGTGATTTAGGCGAATATGAGCAAAACAAGGCTATACGCATGTATAGAGAGCTACACAAAAACGACGCCAGTGAACAAGAACTCAATGATATTCTTACTGAACTTATAATTAAGGGAAAACTTGCTAGCTATTATGAGCAACACTTAAAGAGAATAGTGTCGTTTACTCAAAAAGAACTACTTGAACATGTTCAAACTACTAAAGCATGTTGCTTGGTTGCTGATGGAGCCCAGGGTAATAGTGCGTTGCGAAACAAGCTGATGTGGTCACACTATGGGAATGGTCTTAGAGGCTTTTGTATTGAATATGATTATTCCCAATTAATTAGGAGTTTATCTGACTGTGCAGGGCAGGAAATCGGCTTGTGTCCAATGGAGTATCGTGAGCTTCAGAAATACACTCTAATAGATCTTTTCCTCGGAACTGTTGAAAAAAGAGGTAATAGCTCTGGTAAAAACCTCAATATTGGTTCTCTAGTATCGACAAAGTCGTCGGAGTGGTCTTATGAAAATGAATTTAGATTGATAGTCAAAAATAAACAGAATATGAACTACTTTTCGTCGAATGCTATTAAATCAATTACTTATGGTGAGAAAATGCCGGAAAGTAAACTCACTACGTTACTTTCGGTATTAAAAGGGAATCAAGATATCAATTGTGAGGTCTATCGAGCATACATTGACCTAGAGTCATTCGAAATTGAAAGAGAGTTCCACTCAAAAACGGTATAACAAACAATTTAAGAGGGATTCCCAACGCTTGGTATTTTGGCTTCTACTTCAAGTTAAGTGTTTATGGCACAATGCTTTAGGTTGGGTGGTGGCGTTGCTCACCCCTTAATTGGGCGTTAGGCGCTATTCACTTTAGGATTAGGGATGAACGTAGAATTTAAAGTGATCAATTTGGCGCAAGATTATAATTTTTGCGTAGCTGCTCGAAAGGATGCTTACTATTGCAGTTTCGAGACCTTTTCGGGTTTTGATGATTTCATAGCAGGTTATCGAGAACGAATCCAAGAAAGGCAATCTGAAGCAGGTTGGTTTTACATCCATATCTGGTTGGATGGAATATTGGTAGGGCAGTTAGAGTTTCGTTCTTTTTCACCCGAGCCAGAGACCGGTTATGTTCATTTGGTGTACTTGTTGCCTGAAGTTCGCGGTTCTGGTTTGAGCCAGCAAGTTCAGGCCTACATCGAAACAGAATTAGCACGAGCGGGTTGTGAGCGTGCTGTGCTTTCCGTGAGTAGAACGAACGCAAGGGCGTTAAGGTTCTATAAGCGCAATGGTTGGGTATATTGTTGCCCTAATCTGAAGCACGATGAAACCGATTTTTACCAATTACAGCTGCGCGCCTAACAAGGCGTTCAAGAGGGATTCATGCCGCGTGGCACTTTTGGTATGCGGTGAGTTTTAGTGGTGAAAGTGGTCTGCGAAAAGTTGGTTTATGCGGCATTCACCCCTTAACGCAGCGTTATGCTTAATCACCTAAAATCAGTGGTTTATGGTTTTTCTTTGTTCCCTTGGCTGATTGGTTTTGTGCTTGTCGGCAAGTTAGCTTCAGTGGGTGCTGTTTTTGGGACATCCATTCTTGGGCGCTACAAATTCTGAGAATTGCCTCAATCAATTTTCGGTAAGTGCGAGGTTAGGTCGGCGGGCTCAATTAGAAATTCGTTTTTAGGTTTCCAAGTTTGAGTGGTCAGAATCCCGAGTCTGATCATCAAAACTATGAGTAATTTCGGTTTTCTACGCTTTGGCTTTTGTTTGTAAATCATAGTCGAGTTAATCTTGGTTCTATTAAAACGTAACCCATTGAAGTTTAAGCATAACAAGGCGTTCAAGAGGGATTCATGCCGCGTGGCATTTTTGGTATGCGGTTGTTTTTGGTGGTGAAAGTGGTCTGCGACAGGTTGGTTTATGCGGCATTCACCCCTTAACGCAGCGTTATGCCTAAGGTGAAATTGATGATAAGGCAGCTTGATGCTAATGAAAAATCAGTGGTTGAACTGTCAGAGCGTTGCTTCGATGAACTTCGCCAAGTTTACAGGCCAACTGTGGTCGCAGTTAGCAATAAAAACAGTGCTAAAAGTGAGTGGAGTTGCTTTGGTTTCCATTTTGATGAGGTTTTAGTTGGAGCTAAACAGGTTGGCTCAGAATTACAGCTTAGCTCGTTAGCAGTCGCACCAAGTTTTCGCCAAAAAGGTGTAGCTAGAAAGCTCATAGATTTCGTTGTTACACAGTTTAAGTCTATTAACTCAGTCTCGGCTTGGTGTGTTGAGCAAACAGGTAATGTCGCTGTTTTTAAGGCACTAGGCTTTAATGTGGTTCAACGTTTTGATTCAGACTTTTTCATACTTTCCGACGGTTCAAAAGCGGTAGAAGTTCAGTTAAAACAAAAAGTAACGGCATAACAAAGCGTTTAAGAGGGACTTGGCACGCGTGGCATTTTCAATTTGCGTTGTGTTTAGTGGTTAAGGTGTTATGCAGTCACTTTTGTATTGCGTGCCTGCGCCCCTTAACGCGGCGTTAGGAAATTTGAGGGAAGTTATGTACGCGGTAATAGTAGAAAATGATGTTTCCCAATGGGACGATGACACCGGTGTTTTGTATCATTTTCCGAAGAGGTACTTAAAGTATCTAGAGCCAGGAACTCAGGTCATTTACTATAAGGGACGTATTAAAGACAAAGCGTATCAAGCAAGTAGGTTGTCTAACGAACCTCACTACTTTGGTATTGGAACAATAGGCAAAGTATTTCCCGATAGAAATAGTTCTAAAAGTGACTACTTCGGCACTATCGATAGCTTTGAAACATTTTCTAAGCCAATCCTTGCCAAAATTGATGGTAAGTATTTAGAGAGTATTCCCTCTAACCTAATATCAAATTATTGGAGAAACGGTGTTAGACCCATATCCAAAGAAAACTACGACCTGATATTAGAACACCTTTCTAAATATGCATTGCAAACGGCCAAGCCTAAGTACGGAGTGGAAGAAAATAATGACCAATCAAACATGTTTGAGTCATTTCATGAGGGTAACTTCAACAAGAAGTACGTAACGACTTATGAGAGAAATCCAAAATTAAGGCGCCAAGCAATAGCAATTCACGGAGCTATTTGCGCTGCGTGCGGTTTTGACTACGGTAAAGTTTATGGCAGCGTCGGCGAGGGTTACATTCATATCCATCATAAAGTTCCAGTGTCGCAATTAGGCACTTCAACGTTAGTGGATCCAGAAATAGATCTAGTCCCGTTATGTGCAAATTGTCACGCAATGGTCCACAGGAAAAAAGATCATACTCTGTCAGTAGAAGAGCTCACAGTACTGCTGGGTTCAAATTCCTAACAAACAATTTAAGAGTGATTCGGCACGCGTGGCATTTTTACTATGCGTTGGTTTTGGTGGTTAAGGTGGTATGCGGCAGCATCGATATTGCGTGCCTCACACCTTAATTGGGCGTTATACGTTTTAATCAAAATTTCGAGGAAAGAGGTGATATGATTTTAGACTGTTCGTCTTATGAATCTGTAAAACGGTCACTTTGTGATGCTTTCCATACAACAGAGGAAGAGCTTATTTCAGTTCTCAAAAGTGTCGAAAATGACAAACAAATCGATTACTACACACTTGAAAAGAATGTTGAACGTGCTGCTCGAGAAAAGCTCGGTGAACCTGATAGTGAGCTTGAAATATTGTGGTTTCATGCTACTCGTGTTGAAGACCATAAATCGTTTAGCGAACATGGGATTCTTACGAAAAGTTTAGTCAAAGATCAGTTAGTCCAAAGATTGTCTTCATTAGCATCTGGTTTAGAAAAATCAGGTTGTAATCCTTTTTCCTTATCTATGTCAGGGAAAAATGGCGATCATGATGAAGGACCATTTGCCTTCCTCATAAAGGTAGTTGCTATTCAAGCCCCAGGATCAAACCATAACTATACTGATGCTCCTGAGTTGGTTGAAGATATTGCAGGAACTTTACTCGGTAATAACTATAAAGAACTGGTATTCCGCTTTCAGGAAATTACAAAACCATACCTAGTTTCCTTTACTGCTAAACCGAGAGGAGACGAGGTATTTAAAGCTTTGTTCTTTCTGAAATTGATGGTGGATGGTGAGACCGAATTAGATGCAGGTGAAAGTGCTAATACTTTCTTCAATTCTAATGCAGAGGTTATTTCACCTGATAGGATTAAAAGTCTTCATAATCTAGCAAACGTATAACAAACAATTTAAGAGTGATTCGGCACGCGTGGCATTTTTAGTATGCGGTGGTTTTAGTGGTTAAGGTGGTATGCGGCGGCATTGATATTGCGTGCCTCACACCTTAATTGGGCGTTATGTTCTAGGGAGAAATCAAGTGGTTGAACGGGTTACTTACGAAAGCTTACCTGAAATTGCAGGACCTTACGTCCATGCAACAAAGCACAACAAAACACTTTATCTATCAGGGCTTACAGCTTATGGCACAGAATCCCAAGCCTTTGGTCTAACAGAGCAGACTGAAGAGATTCTTGAACAAATCTCAGAAGTACTTAGATTAGAGAAACGCTTAAAAAGCGATTTGGTGAAACTAACAATTTTTGTTCGTGATATGTCCATGTTGGGTAGCATCAGAGAGCAGTTATTTAACTTCTATGACGGCAATTTACCAGCATGCTCATTGGTAGAAGTTTCTAAGCTAATTCATGCGGATTTGCAGATAGAAATTGAGGCAGTCGTAGCGCTGTAAGTACGAACATAACAAGCAATTTAAGAGGGATTCTCAACGCTTGGCACTTTAGCTTCTACTTCAAATTTAGTGTTTACGGTGCAATGTGTTAGGTTGGGGGATGGCGTTGTTCACCCCTTAATTGGGCGTTATGCTTAATTACGTAAAATCAGTGGTTTATGGTTTTTCTTAGTTCCCTCAGCTTTTTAGTTTTGTGCTCGTCGGCAAGTTGGCTTTTTTGAGCGCTGTTTTTCGGACACTTATTCTTTGGCGCTAAAAACTCTGAGAATTGCCTCAATCAATTCTCGGGCAAGCGCGAGGTTAGGGCGGTTGGCTCAATCAGAAATCCATTTCTAGGTTTTCAAACTTCAAACCAGATTTGCCAAAATTCCGAGCCTGATTATCAAAACTATGATTCATTTCGGTTTTCTGTGTTTTGGCTTTTGTGTGTAAATCAAAGTCGAGTTAATCTTGGTTCTATTAAAACGTAACCCATTGAAGTTTAAGCATAACAAGGCGTTCAAGAGGGATTCATGCCGCGTGGCATTTTTGGTATGCGGTGAGTTTTGGTGGTGAAGGTGGTCTGCGGAAAGTTGGTTTAGGCGGCACTCACCCCTTAACGCAGCGTTATATGCACGGGAGAGTTCAGTGGAAGAAAGAGTCCGGAAAAGGGAAGTAAAAGTCTGCCCTGTAGTGCTCAGAAAGTCAGGAAACTATCGTGAGTTAATGCTGTTTGAACATCCATTAGCTGATGTTCAACTTGTTAAAGGAACACTAGAGTCGTCGGACATTTCTATCGAAAGTGCAGCTTTGAGAGAGCTGGAAGAAGAATCTGGGTTATCTAGTGTATCGAGCACTCACTATCTCGGCTGCTGGGAAAGCGGTTTTCAAAATCAATTGTGGCATTTTGTGCTTTGCGAAATAGACCAAGAACTACCGAATAGCTGGAGTTTCTTTACTCAAGATGACGGTGGGCATGAGTTTAGTTTCTTCTGGCATAAAGTAGGAAGTAAGCCCGATTTTAAGTGCCATAAAGTATTCTTTGACGCCATAAAGCAAGTCGAAATTCTGTGCATATAACAAACAATTTAAGAGGGATTCCCAACGCTTGGCATTTTTGCTTCTACTTCAAGTTTAGTGTTTATGGCACAATGCTTTAGGTTAGGGGGGAGGCGTTGTTCACCCCTTAATTGGGCGTTAGCTGCTTAGAGAAAATTTATGATTCGTGATGCTCAAATCAAAGATTTAGATGTGTTGATTAGCCTTTTCATAACCGAGAATGAGCACAATTCAGACTTAGCCCCAGATGTTGTTCGCAAAACTGAAGATGTACTAAATGAGACTGAGCTTCAAAACATTCTATCTGATGAATGCCAGTTACTTATTGTTAGCGAGCACGATGGAAAGGTAGTTGGAGCTTTATTGGGGAATCTCACCAATGTTAAAGAGCGTCGTTGGACGCAATCACGAACGTATGGGTATATTGAAGAGTTAATCGTTTCTAGCGAAGCTCGAAAGTTGGGTGTAGCTACAGGGCTAGTTTCTTACTTTTCTGACTGGGCTAGTGCTCTTGGCGCTAGTTCAGTTGACCTGCATGTTTGGTCAAACAACACAGGAGCTATCGGTTTTTATACTAGCGCCGGATTCGAATCAAAACAGAACCTGCTCTCCAAAAAGCTACGCAGCTAACAAAGCGTTTAAGACGGATTCCCAACGCTTGGCATTTTCGGTTTGCTTTGAATTTAGTGTTTACGGCACAATGCTTTAGGTCAGGTGGTAGCGTTGCTCACCACTTAACGCGGCGTTATATTAATTTTGAGAACGGAGTACAGAATGAATGATGTAATCGGCTCTATTGGTCAAGCCATTGGATTAGCTAAACGCTTGAGAGAAATAAGTAAAAATATAGAAGATGCTGAGTTTATAAATGTTCTTGCTGATCTCAATCGGGAATTAGCAACTACAAAACTAGCTTTAGCTGATGTTATTGAGCAAAACGCGCAGCTTAAAATGGAAATTAATGAGCTAAAGAATTCACAAGGGAGCAATATTGGGGATCTCGAGTTTCGAGGCTTTGCTTATTTCAAAAATAATAATGATGGTCCATTTTGTTCTGCGTGTTATGAAACAAAGAATCAGCAGGTTAGACTAAGTAAGACTACAGGGATGCGTCAAAGATTGGGTGACTTTAAATGCCCGTCTTGTAATCAAACATACAGTAGCCAATAAATATAACAAACGCTTCAAGAGGGACAGCCAACGCGTGGCATTTTCACTATGCTTTGGCTTTTGTGGTTACAGTGTTATGCGGAAAGTTTGTTGTAGCGTTGTCTGCCCCTTAAGCGGGCGTTATGCTTAATCACGTAAAATCAGTGGTTTATGGTTTTTCTTTGTTCCCTCAGCTTTTTGGCTTTGAGCTCGT
>NZ_JAKGCY010000022.1:0-11377 GCF_021852965.1 Vibrio floridensis
CCTAGGGTTCAAATCCCTATCTCTCCGCCACTACATAGAAAGCCTGCAAAGTAATTTGCAGGCTTTCGTCATTTCTGGTGCTTGATAATAAGAAGGGATTTGTGTCAAACCCCTAGTTGTCAAATATCAGCACTTCACCACTACTAAAAAGCTCATCGGTTTTGACAGGCTTTGCATTGCTGCTTAAATCACGATGTACTTACTTTCAGCAACTTTCCATAAGGCTTGAATTAGGGGATTTTCGAGTTGAGATTTGATGCAGCATACCCCCAACTCAAAAGGTTTAATGGGAGCGACTTTTAGTCTCTGTATTTTCTCTTTGACTGGGCTGTTGTTGATCACAACATCCGGAGCAATACCGATACCACACCCCAAAGCTACCATACTCACAATCGCTTCATGACCTGAAACCTGAGCATAAATATTGGGTTTAATTTTCATCTTTTTAAACCAAGTATTCGCCCTTTCTCTAGCGGTACCTGCTTCAGGAACTATATAGGGGATCGCAGACCAATTAGGTTTATCACGGTTCATTTCATCCGTGAAACTGCTCACTCCTTGAGGTGCAATTACAGAGAGTGGAATTTCGCTGATGGGCTCAAAAGCCACTTTTGCTGGTACGGTGTCTGGTTTGGCGGAAATAGCAATATCAGCCTCTCCGTTCAGAATTTTATCCATGGCTTGTGCAGGATCACCGGTAGATATTTTGAATTCGATAAAAGGATGTTGTAGTCGAAATTCAGAAAGAAGTTCTGGCAAGTGACTATAGCTGGCGGTGACGGAACAAAATAAGCGTATTTCCCCTTTGAGTTCGGTTTCTGAATAACGGTTTTGTAATTGATACTGCTGCCATTCGTTAAGCATTTTAAGTGCAACTGGCATCAGTTTTTTACCTGCAGGTGTTATTTCAACACTACGATTGTCTCTAGTGAAGAGTTGCTGGCTAGTTTCTTCTTCTAGCTTTTGAATTTGACGACTGAGCGCGGATGGACTGATGTGCATTGCTGCTGCCGTCTTGGCAAAGTTTTTACTATCACAGAGGTGAATAAATAGCTGTAAGCTTTTGATGTTCATTGTATATGTCTTTCCGTGTTGCATTATTTGCAATTACTAATTGTGAATATATCACTTTGAGCAACTTAAAGTCTGTTTTAGTATGAATTCATTCGGTGAGTAACCACCGACCGTGATGGATGAATTTTAAGGAGAGCCCTGATGGCGAACTATTTCAATACTTTGAACCTTCGTGAGCAACTAGACCAATTGGGTCGTTGTCGTTTTATGGATCGCAGTGAATTCGCTACAGAGGCGGATTACCTTAAGGGTAAAAAAGTCGTCATCGTAGGTTGTGGTGCGCAAGGCCTAAACCAAGGTCTAAATATGCGTGACTCCGGTCTTGATGTTGCTTACGCACTACGTCAAGCAGCGATTGATGAGCAGCGTCAATCATACAAAAATGCTAAAGAGAACGGTTTTGAAGTGGGTAGTTATGAAACGCTGATCCCTCAAGCTGATCTTGTTGTTAACTTGACACCAGATAAACAGCACACCAATGTGGTTGAAACCGTAATGCCCCTAATGAAAGAAGGCGCGGCTCTTGGCTACTCACACGGTTTTAACGTTGTTGAAGAAGGCATGCAAATCCGTAAAGATCTAACGGTTGTTATGGTGGCGCCTAAGTGTCCCGGCACAGAAGTTCGTGAAGAATACAAACGTGGCTTTGGTGTTCCTACATTGATTGCTGTTCACCCAGAGAACGATCCAAAAGGTGAGGGTTGGGACATTGCGAAAGCTTGGGCGGCTGCGACTGGTGGTCATCGTGCGGGTTGTCTTGAGTCTTCTTTTGTTGCTGAAGTGAAATCAGACTTGATGGGTGAGCAAACCATTCTATGTGGCATGCTTCAAGCGGGTTCTATCGTATGTTACGAGAAGATGGTTGCGGAAGGTATTGACCCTGGTTACGCAGGTAAGTTACTGCAGTACGGTTGGGAAACCATTACCGAAGCACTGAAGTTCGGTGGTATCACACATATGATGGACCGTCTATCAAACCCAGCGAAGATCAAAGCATTTGAGCTTTCTGAAGAGCTAAAGGATCTGATGCGTCCTCTGTACAACAAACACATGGACGACATTATCTCAGGTCACTTCTCTAGCACTATGATGGCTGACTGGGCGAATGATGATGCGAATCTGCTAGGCTGGCGCGCTGAAACGGGTGAAACGGCGTTCGAAAATTACCCATCAACGGATGTTGAAATCTCTGAGCAAGAGTACTTTGACAACGGTATCTTAATGGTTGCAATGGTTCGTGCTGGCGTTGAACTGGCGTTTGAAGCAATGACGGCTTCTGGCATTATCGACGAATCGGCTTACTACGAGTCGCTGCATGAGTTACCACTTATTGCCAACACAATTGCACGTAAGCGTCTATACGAGATGAACGTGGTTATCTCAGACACAGCGGAATACGGTAACTACCTGTTTGCTAATGTGGCAACACCGCTACTTCGTGAGAAGTTTATGCCTTCGGTAGGGACAGATGTGATTGGTAAGGGGTTAGGTGAAACCTCTAATCAAGTTGATAACGCGACACTCATTGCCGTAAATGAGACTATCCGCAATCACCCTGTTGAGTACATTGGTGAAGAGCTGCGTGGTTACATGACTGACATGAAACGCATCGCTGTTGGTGGCTAAGTCTCGCCTTTCCACTTATTCTCATTCTAGTGTCTAGAAAAAGAGCGCTAACAAAACTCCAGACAGACTGGGGTGATAAATACAAAAGAAAACACAACATGTAATTAAAAGGCTTGGTCAGAGACCAAGCCTTTTGTTTATTGGCTTATCGATGCTTTAGAACGAAGAAAAACGCCCTAACTGTCGCGTTTGGGGATTACTTATCAGCGAGCTTTGCTTCAAGCTCTGACAGTTTCTTTTCCATCTCACTGAGCTTTTGACGAGTGCGCAGCAAGACTTGCGTTTGCACATCAAACTCTTCACGGCTAACCACATCAAGCTTGTTGAGTTGGCCTTGAATGACTTGACGGATTTTTTGATCCACATCCGCGCCTAAATCCTTAACGGGTTGTGGCATAGAGTCGTGAATTTGTTTTGCAATCTGCTCAATTTTCTTTGGGTCAAACATGAGGTAGCTCCTGATTTCTTTGTTGGTATTCTATGTAATTGACTGGTGAAAGTCGCTATCTCTGGCGTAAAAAAGCGACACAGATGTGCTGTGAAAAGTAACAAAAAGGCCGCATAAGCGGCCTTTCGTTTATATTGTATCGCAATTACTGTTCTGCGATTTGGCGTTGAGCGGCTTTTGCTTCATCCACTCGAGCGAGTTTTTCCAAATCTTTATCTTCTACAAACACAGGTAGCGGTTTGTGTTTTTCAGCGAGGTAGCTGTAAATCACAGGCAACACGAATAAGGTAAACAGTGTACCAATCGCTAGACCTGCGACGATAACGATACCGATGCTGAAGCGTTGAGCGGCGCCAGCGCCCGTTGCATACATTAGTGGGATCAAACCAGCAATCATAGCCGCCGTCGTCATTAGGATTGGACGCAGACGTACTTTCGCCGCTTCCATCACCGCATCGATACGAGACCGCTTGTTATGTAACTGTTCTTCTTTGGCCACCTCACAAATCAAGATACCGTGCTTGGTGATCAGGCCAACCAAGGTAATCAGGCCCACTTGCGAGTAGATGTTCATCGTCGCAAGACCCCATGCCAAAGCAATCAAAGCACCACAGATCGCCAGTGGTACCGATACCATGATAACGATTGGATCGCGAATCGATTCAAACTGAATCGCCAATACCAAGAAGATAATCGCCAAAGCAAGACCAAAGGTGGCGTACAAGGCGCTGCCTTCTGTAACAAACTGACGAGCTTCACCCATGTAGTCATGGTTGTAGCCAGTCGGTAGTTTGCTGCTAGCAATGTTTTCGAACCAATTGATGGCATCGCCCATCGCTGTGCCTGGTGAAGGTACTGCGCCGACGGTAGCGGAGTTCAATTGGTTGAAGTGAGGCAATGAACGAGGTTCAGCGATGACATCGATGGTGATCAAGCTACCTAGTGGCACCGCTTTGCCATCGGCAGCGCGTACATAGTAGTTCTTCATCGACTCAGGGTTCAAACGCCATTTACGTTCTACTTGCGGGATCACTTCGTAAGAGCGGCCATTAAGGTCAATGCGGTTGACATAGCCGTCAGCCATCATGGTTCCTAGTGTGATGCCAATATCTTGCATCGTAACGCCATACGCGCCCGCTTTGTCTTTGTCGATCTTGATTTTCATCGTCGCAGAGTCGTATTTCAGATCCAAATCTGAATACACAAACAACGGACTTGAAGTCACTTCCGTCAGAATGTCACTGGCGATGGTGTACAAGCTCTCAAAGCTATTTGGTGTGGTAATCACGAACTGGATTGGTAGACCAGAGCCTGCGCCTGGAAGTTCTGGCATTTGGAAAGCCGTCACTGCCATACCTGGGACGTTGGAAACCAAACCACCCACACGCTTAGTGATTTCCGCTTGGCTCGCTTCACGCTGGCTCCATGGCTTCAACGTTGCTAGACCAAAGGCTTGGTTAGAGTTTGGTACCCCAGTAAACACCTGAGCAAACTGAACCTCTGGCTGATCAGACAGAATTTTGTTTACGTCATTCATGGTGTTTTGTAGGTAATCCAAGTTTGCGTTGGATGGACCAGTACCCATTAACATCACCACGCCTTTATCTTCTGAAGGTGCCAATTCACTTGGAATGAACTTAAACAGAACAGGGAGCGTACCAAAAACAATCAGTGCGAAACCGATCACCACAGGGCGATGGTCCATGACCGCTTTGAGCATTTTTTCGTAGCGGTTGGTCATGCCATCTAGCACGTGGTGTACTTTCTCTTCAAATTTGCTTGGCTTTTCATGTGCCTTTAGCATCTTCGAACACATCATTGGCGACAGTGTTAACGCGATAATACCGGACACAAATACCGAACCCGCGAGGGTCAGAGCAAACTCTTTAAACAGTGAGCCAGTGATCCCGCCCATGAGCGCAATCGGGGCGTACACCGCGCCAAGTGTGAGCGTCATAGCGATAACCGGTACCGCAATTTCACGCGTACCAATGATGGCGGCGCGGAATGGCGATTCCCCCTCTTTGATGTGGCGGTCGACGTTTTCTAGTACGACGATCGCATCATCCACCACCAGACCGATAGCCAAAACCATCGCCAGCAGTGTCATCAGGTTCCACGAGAACCCCATCGCTTGCATCACCATCGCCACACCGATCAACGACAGTGGAATGGTTACGATAGGGATGATAACGGCGCGGAACGACCCCAAGAATAGGGTGATCACCACCAGTACGATCACAGCTGCTTCAACAATGGTTTTCACAACTTCGTGAATGGACTCATTGATGGCGATGGTCGAGTCGTACATCACGTTCATCTTAATATTGCTAGGCAGATTGCGCTCAAGCTGAGGAAGCAGTTCAAGGACATCTGCCGCAATGTTAATGGGGTTGGCGCTTGGTGCTGCGTTGATGGCGGCTACCACGGCTTCTTGGCCATTTGCGCTGGCACGATAAACATCGTGGCTTTTTTCTAGTGTGACTTTTGCGATATCGCCCAAGCGAATCACTTCACCATCACCCGATTTCACCACCAAGTTTTCCAGCTCTTGTACGTTAGAGACCTGAGTATCGGCACTGCCGTTGTACAGGACAAATTCGCCCGTTACCTGCCCCGTTGCTGATTGGTAGTTGTTGGCGTTGAGTACGCCCATCACGTCGGTTGCGGTGAGGCGCAGTGCGCCCATTTTGGCCGGATCCAGCCACACGCGTAGTGCGTATTTCAAGCCACCATAAAGGTCAACTTTCGACACACCATTGATGGTGAAAAGTTGTGGGTTAATCACGCGCTCTAGGTAGTCCGTGATTTGGCTTGATGACAGCTCGTCACTGGTGAAGCCGATATACAGCACCGCCGTTGTCGAACCGGTCGACATGGTCACCGTTGGGTCTTCGGCTTCTTTTGGTAACTGCGAGCGAACCGAGTTCGTTTTGGCCAAAATATCCGCCAAGGCGGCATTCGGATCCGTATTGAGCTTCATGTTCACCGTGATGGTGGATTTACCCAGCACCGATTGTGAGGTCATGTAGTCAATATTATCGGCCTGCGCAACGGCTTGCTCCAAAGGTTGAGTAATGAAACCTTGGATCAAATCGGCACTGGCGCCGTAGTAACTGGTGGTTACCGTTACGACGGTATTGGTCATTTCAGGGTATTCTCGCACCTGCATCTTGAACACCGCTTGCAAGCCAAGCAAGGCGATCAAAAAGCTGATGGATACCGCTAAAACTGGACGTTTTATAAAAACATCAGTAAAGCGCATGATGCCTCCAATTACAGCATAGGGGTTTCTGCCGGAGGTGTAATCGCGTCGCTTTCGACAACACGAACCTTGGCATCGTTACTCAAGCGAACCTGGCCAGATGTCACCACCTGATCACCTACTTTTACGCCGTCGAGAATGTGTGCGATATTCCCAGTGCGTTCACCCACTTTCACCACGTGTTGTTTCACACGCTGCACGCCGTCTTCTTCCGTTAGAATGTAAACATTGTCACCGTAGAGCGTAAATGTGATCGCCGTTTGTGGCAGTGTGACTTGGTCTTCTAACTTCGGCAGAATGATGTTAGCGCGGGCAAACATACCACTACGCAGTTTTCCGTCGCTGTTTGGAATATCTGCTTGTATTTGAATCAAACCACTTTGGATATTGACCGCTGGTTCAATCGCAGTGATTGAGCCTTTGAATGGGTTTTGCGGATAAGCATCGACAAAAATATCCACTTCCTGGCCGAGATTGATGCGAGAAATATCGTTTTGCGGCACGGTAAAACGTAAGCGCATCACGCTGGTGTCTTCCAAACGTACGATATCAGAGCCTGCTTGCAGATATTGGCCTAGGTAGACATTACGAATACCAATAACGCCTGAAAATGGCGCTTTGATTTCACGGCGTGCAATCGAGGCTTTCAAGCTTTCAATATCGGCTTTTAACGAGTAGTAATTGGCTCCAGCTTCATCATACGCTTCTTTTGAAATCGAGCCTTTTTTGAAGAGGCCTTGATAGCGTTTGTACTTCGCTTCTGCCGCTGGCAGTTTTGCTTCACTGCTCTTCAGGTTGGCTTTTTCTACATCGGAGTCGAGCAGAACAAGCGGTTGACCTTCTTTGACTTGCGTGCCTGATTCAAAGCGGATCTGTTTAATGACACCGCTGGTTTCATTGGCAATCGTCACACCTTGGTTGGGTTCGATAAAACCGATCGCTTCAATCACAGGTACCCAGTCGACCGGTTTCACTTCTGTGACCGTTACTGGGAACTCTGGCTCAGGACGATTTGCCATGTATTCGGCAATTTTCTTTTGTTTGAAGAGGTTGAAACCTATCACGCTGCCAAACAGCAGAATGGCGATAAGTAACATAAAAAAGGTCCACTTTTTCATTCTATTAAGAACTCCAATTAGTGATTAATGATTGCATCCCAGCTGGCTTCGATGGCGGCGTCTAGCGCTCTCTCGTCCAGTTGGTAAAAGCCTAATGCGTGTTTTTTCGCTAGCCTGACGCTGGTCTCCAAACTTAGACCAAACAAAATTTCGTTATCCAGCGTTTTGAACACCCCTTGCTCCTTGCCCATATCGAACATTAAAGCAACTTGGTGAAACATTTTCTTTTCTAGCTCGCGGGTTTTGTGGCTATTCGAGCAAGGTAGTGATTCGTATTGAATACGGTTGCTCAAAGTAGACAAGTTTGAAGCCGCTAAATTCCATGTGTTTAGCCACATGGTGCGATATTGTTGCTTCAAAGGCATATCACGGGTTACGTTGGCTTGAATCGCCGTGGCAACTCGTTGAGTAATACGTAGCCTGAGTTCATCCAGAAGGTGTTCTTTATCGTCAAAATAACGATAAATCGTACCTGCTGCGACGCCTGCTTCTTTGGCCAGTTTACTCATCGATAGACCCTGAAAACCGGACTCCGCAATCAACTTCTCTGCCGCAGCTAGGATTTGTTGTTGCTTGTCGTTCTGCTCTTCAGATGACATGGGTTATCCACCAGTGAATGAACGTTCATTCATTATAGCGGAAACAATAGTCATATTGGCAAGTGCTATGTGTGCTATTGAGTAAAAATCTTGTCAATGAGGCAATGGCAATCTCATCACTCGACGACTATTATATGGGCCTCGATTTTTGACCACAGATAAGCACTATGAAACTGAATCCAAGACAAGACGAAGCCGTGAAATACGTATCAGGTCCCTGCCTCGTGCTTGCGGGTGCGGGTTCAGGCAAAACACGAGTGATCACCAATAAGATTGCCTATTTGGTGCAACAGTGTGGCTACAAAGCGCGTAATATTGCGGCGGTCACCTTCACCAATAAAGCCGCGCGTGAGATGAAAGAACGTGTGGGGCAAACTCTGGGGAAGGGGGAGTCAAAAGGCCTGATGGTGTCAACCTTCCACACACTTGGTTTGAACATCATCAAGCGAGAGTATCGCCATCTGGGGTTGAAGTCGGGCTTTTCCTTGTTTGACGATCAAGATCAGCTTGCACTGCTTAAAGAGCTGACTGAAAAACAGCTGGATGGCGATAAAGATTTGCTGCGTCAGTTGATGAGCACCATCTCAAATTGGAAAAACGACATGCTCTCACCAGAGCAGGCCGTGGCACGTGCGCAAGGTGAACAGCAGCAGTTGTTTGCCTTCTGTTTTGAGATGTATCAGAAGCAGATGAAAGCGTATAACGCCCTCGACTTTGATGATCTTATCTTGCTGCCCGTATTACTCCTTCGTGGGCATGATGAGGTGCGTCAATACTGGCAAAACCGTATCCGTTATCTTCTTGTCGATGAGTATCAAGACACCAACACCAGTCAATATGAACTGGTGAAACTGCTGGTGGGGGAGCGCGGACGCTTAACCGTGGTTGGGGATGATGATCAATCGATTTATTCTTGGCGTGGGGCGAAACCACAAAATTTAGTGTTGCTGGGGCAAGATTATCCCAACTTACGCCTGATTAAATTGGAGCAAAACTACCGTTCGACCAGTCGTATTTTGCGCGCGGCGAATATCTTGATTGCCAATAACCCACACGTGTATGAAAAGTCGCTCTTCTCGGAAATTCCCGATGGTGAAAAACTCAAAGTGCTGTTGGCCAATAACGATGAACATGAGGCGGAGCGTGTCACGGGGGAAATCATTGCCCACAAGTTTCTCAATCGCACCGACTATCGTGACTACGCCATCCTTTATCGTGGTAATCATCAATCGCGTCTCATCGAAAAGTCGCTGATGCAAAACCGCGTTCCTTATCGACTGTCTGGTGGTACGTCTTTCTTTGCGCGCGCGGAGATTAAAGACATCATGGCGTATTTGCGAGTGTTGGTGAATCCGGATGATGACAACGCATTTTTGCGCATCGTCAACACACCCAAGCGTGAAATCGGCCCTGTGACGCTGGAGAAGTTAGGCAGCTATGCCAACATGCGTGGCAAAAGTTTATTTGAAGCCAGCTTTGAACTTGGCCTTGAGCAGCATCTGACCGGACGTGGTCTCGATAATCTGCGTCGCTTTACTCATTGGCTGGTGGCCATTGCTGATCAAGCGGAGCGGGGGGATACCGTGGAAGCGGTGCGCTCGTTGGTGCGAGACATTCATTATGAAGATTGGTTGTACGAAACATCTGCCAGCCCGAAAGCTGCAGAAATGCGTATGAAAAACGTCTCTGATCTCTACTCTTGGATTGTCGCTGATTTAGAAGGTGACAATAACGATCAAGAAGAGAAAACGTTGAAAGAAGTGGTTCAACGTTTGACACTGCGTGACATGATGGAACGTGGTGAAGAAGATGAAGACAGTGATGCCGTACAACTGATGACACTGCATGCGTCTAAAGGTCTGGAATTTCCATATGTGTACCTGATCGGGACTGAAGAAGGGATATTGCCGCACCAAACCAGTATCGATGAAGATAACGTCGAAGAAGAACGTCGCTTAATGTACGTTGGCATTACGCGTGCGCAGCGAGAGCTGACTTTCGTGATGTGTAAAGAGCGTCGTCAGTATGGGGAGTTGATCAAACCCAGCCAAAGTCGCTTCCTAGACGAGTTGCCTTTCGATGATGTGGAATGGGAACAAACCAAAAAGCCAGTGACACAGGAAGAAAGAATGGCCAAAGGCCAAGCGCACATTGCCAACTTACGTGCCATGTTCAACAAGAAGTAGCGTTAGTCAAATAAGAAAAGGGCTTGGAAAACCAAGCCCTTCTGCTTTAAGAAACTTTGTTTTATAGACCTTTGATCATGTGATCAATAGCGGCAATGATTTCGTCGTCAGAACAGTCCATACAAGTACCGCGAGGAGGCATGGCATTAAAGCCCTCAATCGCGTGCTTGTTCAACACATCATGACCTTGTGCGATACGCGGTGCCCAATCTGCTGCATTGCCAGATTTTGGTGCGCCATTTACCCCAGACGAGTGACAAGCAATACAAAAAGTGCCGTAAACTGTTGCGCCATCACGCGGTCCGGTTGGTTCAGCTTTGACTGGCTCACTACCTGCTAGATAAACATCACCTACTGGCTTGATGCGCTCTGCAATGGCATCGTGGTCAGTACTGGTAGCCATAGCTGCCGTAGAAAAGGTTAAAGCAGCGAATAAAACGCTAATCATTCGTCGAGACATATCCATTAAACTCACTTTACATTCCCAAGGTAAGTCAGCTGGCTTACCAAACATTTATATAGTTAGAGTGCTGTTTTGATTTAGCAGTAAACTGCAGCTGTTAAATCAATGTAAATAATGGGTGATTATATCCCGTTAACTTGTTGCAATAAACAACAAGTTATCAGCTACAGGGTCTGAATCACATCTGTTATTTACATTTGTTGCCAGATAACTGACGAAAAAGAGACCAAACGGAAAAAAAACTAAAAAAAACACTAGACGACATAGTGTGAACTACGTATTATTCCACTCCGCCGATAGGGCATGCGCCCGTAGCTCAGCTGGATAGAGCGTTGGCCTCCGGAGCCAAAGGTCGAAGGTTCGAATCCTTTCGGGCGCGCCATTTGGATGCCTGGGGGAGATATCGGTGAAAAAACAATGGTGGCTATAGCTCAGTTGGTAGAGTCCCGGATTGTGATTCCGGTTGTCGCGGGTTCGAGTCCCGTTAGCCACCCCATTCTTTTCTAAGAATGAAACATTTGTCGGTGAATAGCGCAGCTTGGTAGCGCATCTGGTTTGGGACCAGAGGGTCGGGGGTTCGAATCCCTCTTCACCGACC
>NZ_JAKGCY010000023.1:0-10501 GCF_021852965.1 Vibrio floridensis
AACTTAACCCTTTGAGCCTTAAACATAACAAGGCGTTCAAGAGGGATTCATGCCGCGTGGCATTTTTGGTATGCGGTGAGTTTTGGTGGTGAAGGTGCTCTGCGGAAAGTTGGTTTAGGCGGCATTCACCCCTTAACGCGGCGTTATATTTTTAGGTAATTGTCATGGAACGACTATTTTTTTCCCTACTCGTGTTGTTGAGTACGAGTGTAAGCGCAGGCAACTCATTGTCAGATTTGGTTGAAGCTGCAAAAGAAAGAACAACGCATACTGTAATTTATGATGGAAGCTATATAAAAATTGCCTATCCCAATGGAGATGTGCCGTCTAGTCTCGGGGTTTGTACCGATGTAATTATTCGTAGTTACAGAAAACTGGGCGTAGATTTACAAGTCTTAGTTCACGAAGATATGCGTGACAACTTTTCACTGTATCCCTCAAACAGAATTTGGGGTTTGTCAAAACCGGATCGCAACATAGACCATCGTCGAGTGCCGAATTTACAGATTTTCTTCAAACGACATGGCCAAAGTTTAACGATTAGTGATGAAGGTTTGGCTTATAAAGCTGGTGACATCGTGACATGGATGCTCCCAGGTAATTTGCCTCATATCGGTATCGTAACGAACGATTTGTCGCAGGATGGGAAACGGCCTCTAATAGTTCACAATATTGGTTCAGGTCCAGTGCTTGAGGATATGTTGTTTGACTTCCAAATTACGGGTCACTTCCGCTATGAGCCCTAAATATAACAAGGCGTTCAAGAGGGATTCATGCCGCGTGGCATTTTTGGTTTGCGGTGATTTTTTTGTGGTGAAAATGGTGTGCGGAAAGTTGGTTTAAGCGGCATTCACCCCTTAACGCAGCGTTATGTAACAAGGAGAGTCCGGCTAAATGGAAGTAATATCTGAAAGGCTACGGATGAAGCCATTATCGGGAAATGACTGGTCTTTATTTCTACAACTCCATACAAACCCAAGTGTCATTTCACTTTGTTTCGATGAGCTGCCAAAGTCAGAAATTGAGAGTAAATTTAAATCTCGATTAGCACCTTGGTTTGTAGATTCGAAGCATTGGCTATGTTTAGTTGTTGTCGAGTCCACAACGAACAAAGCAGTAGGTATAACAGGTTTTTGTGTTAACGATTCTGTTGCTGAAGTTGGGTTTATGTTTTTGCCCGAATATCATGGGCTCGGGTATGGTACAGAGTCACTGCAAGCTCTCATAAATTATTCAATGTCAGAGTTCGGCATCGATAAATTCAGTGCAATTGTTACCGAGGGCAACATTGGTTCCGAAAAGGTACTTACAAAAGTGGGTTTTGTGCTCGATAGGATAGTGCCTCAAGCTTATGAAATTGGTGGTCATTTGTACGCAGACCATGTATACAAATACGCGTAAAATTGTTACATAACAAGGCGTTTAAGTGGGATTCATGCCGCGTGGCATTTTTGGTTTGCGGTGAGTTTTGGTGGTGAAAGTGGTCTGCGGAAAGTTGGTTTAGGCGGCACTCACCCCTTAACGCAGCGTTAGGTGAATTTGGGGAAATAATGCAGCAAAATTTGGAAACTGAACGTTTAATTCTTAGATCATTTAAGCAGTCTGATGCTGAGCAAGTATCAGTATTAGCTGGTGATAAACGAATCGCAGAAATGACGGCAAACATACCGCATCCATACGAAGTTTCAGATGCAATTTCATGGATTGAAACACATGAAATTGGTTTTGCCAGCGGAGAGAGTATTGTTTATGCGATTGTACATAAAGAATCGTTAGAGCTTATTGGGGCCGTGAGTTTGCCGAGCTTAAAAGATGGCCAAGGTATATTAGGTTATTGGTTGGGTGTCGATTTTTGGGGGCAGGGTTATGCGACAGAAGCTTCAAAGGCGCTAATTGAGTACGCAAAAGAATCTCATGGATTGAGAGAGTTAAAGGTTATGCATCTTGTTGGTAATTCTCGTTCAAAGTCAGTTATCGATAAACTTGGCGTTACTTACATAGAAAATCAAACACTTCGTATGCAAGGTGGTGAACGAGAGGTTTGTGTTTATATTTCAGCGGTATAAATTCACCTAACAAAGCGTTAAAGAGGGATTCATGCCGCGTGGCATTTTTAATGTGCGGGTAGTTTTTGTGGTGAAAGTGGTCTGCGGAAGGTTGGTTTAGGCGGCATTCACCCCTTAACGCAGCGTTAGGCAGATAAGGAAATCATGAAGTTTAGAGTTAGAAAGGCATTACTAGATGATGTCGATAGAATCGCACATATACACGTTAGTTCATGGGTATATGCGTACAATGGTCTGATGCCTCAGAGTTTTATCGCAAGCTATACATTAGAAAAGCGCCAGAAATTGTGGTCGAACATCATTGAGCGAAATTTGGCGGAAGTTCTCGTCGCGGATTGTGATGACGGATTAGTTGGTTTTCTGTGCTTTGGGCAGCCTAAAACTTTGAAAGGCACTGAAGTGTATGAACTGAGCTCGATTTACATTGCCCCTGATAAAATTGGGGCTGGCATTGGTCAAGCGCTTTATAACGAGTGCGAGAGAATGCTCCGCGTATTGAAAGCTCAAAAGGTTTCGTTGTGGGCACTTGATAGTAATGAACGTGCATTGAATTTTTATGCAAAGCAGGGCTTTACTCCAACAGGTGAGAACAGTAAAGAGCTTGCCAATGACGTTGTTTTGAATGATATCGAGTTAGCTAAGGAGCTATCTGCCTAACAAATTGTTCAAGAGTGATTCGGCACGCGTGGCATTTTTACTATGCGTTAAGTTTAGTGGTTAAGGTGGTATGCGGAAACCTCGGTATTGCGTGCCTCACACCTTAACAAGGCGTTATGTGCTTTAGAGAAATGGACAAACAAAAGGTAGCTTATGAGTCTTCTAATCGATATACCGTATAAGTTGAATATTTTTCTTACATTAGCCACTTGGGTTGCCCATTGGCTAGGGAAGTTTTTAGTTATTGCGATATTTCTAATTGCTAGCTCGGCCCTAATCAATGAAATGTGTCTTTCGTTCGGTGTAAAGATTCTTTCAGAAAACCATTGGTTGTTTGTTTTATCTAATCTTGTGTACAACGAGAGGGCGTGGGCCCCAGCTACGGCAGTTGTTGCTACGACGGTTGCAATGGGACATTTTCGGACACTTGAAGTAAATATCGAGAAAGAAAACCGAGAACGAGATTCCGCAAGAACCGAACAACGCACATAACAAACTGTTCAAGAGGGATTCGCAACGCGTGGCATTTTTACTATGCGTTGATTTAGGTGACTAAGGTGGTTTGCGGTGGCTTCGGTATTGCGTTGCTCACCCCTTAACAGAGCGTTATGTTTTTTCTACGATCAGCCTCCTATTGACCTAAAGCAATAGAGAAATTGATTTTTATAGTATATTGTTTTTATTACTGGTTGGGGTTCGTAATTCCGCCTTTTTCTTGTTTATTGGGTTCAAAATGAAATACATAGGTTTTTTAGTAGTTGTAGCTATTTGGCTTTTCGCAAACGGTTTTTGGGAAATGTCAGGTGCGCCTGAGCATTTAAGCTCATGCCAAAAAATTGAATGGGCTCAACAAGCAAATAGTGGAGATTTTCGCCCTGATGAATGGCTAGCATTGCGATTACTTGAAAGTATTAAATGCTGATAAATTCCTAAAAATATGCTCAGGTGAAATAAAGTTATGAAACATATCACAAAATTATTGCTATTGGCTTTTGCAAGTTTGCCGACGCAATCTCATGCTCAACAAGACTTCAATAAAAGCCCAGTTGCAATGGCGTATGTATGTTGGCATTTAGCAAACGGGCTAGGCTATGAGCGTGACTCCGATTCGTTTTCTAAAATGATATCTATGTTACGAAAGATGCCTGAGTTTAAATCTGAACAACATTACGAGCTTATGGGTTATGCAGCACAGCAGGTACTCCATCTAGATAGTACAGAACGTAATTCCATGTATAAATATGGTTGTATAGAGCCTTTAGAAAATATCAAGCGCGCTGAGCAACAAGGTATGCTGAATTAGCCCAAAACATAACAAGCAATTTAAGAGGGATTCACAACGCTTGGCATTTTTGCTTCTACTTCAATTTAGTGTTTATGGCACAATGCTTTAGGTTTGGGTGAAGGCGTTGTTCACCCCTTAATTGGGCGTTATGAACCATCACAATATTTTACATTTGGAGTAATACATGTTTTTTAGTAGTGAATCTAGTACAAGAGCTATAAGCTCTTTCATTCAACAGGCCACGATGTCAGTACTAGAAGATGAAGTGTATAAAACGAGACTTAATAGAAGCCTAGAAATCGTAAAGTATATTCATAATAATCCTGATAGTTGGAGTGATCGATGTCGTTTTAACATTAATTGGATTGGTGATCAATTCATTAATGGGCTAGCATCATATAGAGCAAACTCTTCAGAAGGCATTGATGACATATACACAAATTGCTATCGATTTCTTTGTGAGTTCGATTTTTTTATTGGGGCAGGAAAAGAATTATCAATAGAATTACGCCATATCAGGTCGAATATTCAACATGATGCTTTGAAACTGGATAGTGAAGTTAGTTCTCAAATTATATATGCTTCATATGTTATGCCTGCAAATTTGGTTAAAGATCTTGTAAATAACCAAGATATTGCGGTTTTTTCAACATTCAGTGAAAAAGTGGAAGAGTCTAAAAACTTAAAATCCCAATGGGATCTTGAATTAAAAGAGCGGGAAAGTTCAGTAAACGATTTAAAGTCTAAGTTGGATGAATATGAAATTGGCTTTAATTTTGTCGGCTTATATAAGGGTTTTAGCGATTTAGGCTCCAAAAAGGAGCTAGAAAGAAAATTTCTTCTCAAGTCATTGCTAGGCTTGGGAATACTAATTTTAACGCCTTTAATAATTCAGTTTTATTTCTCTCTATCAAGAGTGAATGACTCAGGTTTCGTATTTACAGATCTATTTTTACTTATTCCTTTAATTTCTGTGGAAGTTATTCTAGTGTATTTTTTTCGCATTGTCCTATATAACTATAAAGTTACTAAAACACAAATAGTTCAAATTGAGCTTAGACAGACACTATGTCAATTTATTCAGAACTATGCACATTACGCATCAAAAATTAAGAAAGATGATGCAACAGCATTAGAAAAATTTGAAAATCTAATTTTTAGTGGAATTATGTCTGATTCAGAGAAACTACCAGCAACCTTTGATGGAATAGAACAGCTGAGCTCATTACTTAAAAATGTGAAAGGTTCATAACAAACGCTTCAAGAGGGACAGCCAACGCGTGGCATTTTTACCATGCGTTGTTTTTTGTGATTACGGTGTCATGCGGAAGCTTGGTTATGGCGTTGGCTGCCCCTTAAGCGGGCGTTATGCCACAAGACGTTCAACATGGAGGAAAGGAAATGGATTTAAACTCGATATTACTATTTGTAGTCGCTTGTCTGGCGATCAATATGATACCTGGACCAGACGTAATCTACATCGTTTCAAACACCATGAAAGGTAAGCTTACAACTGGATTTAAAGCTGCAATTGGTCTTGGTGTTGGCTACTTTGTACATACATTAGCTGCGTGTTTAGGTTTGTCCGCGATAATCCTCAGCTCTGCTGTAGCTTTTAGTGCGGTGAAATGGTTGGGTGCCGCTTACTTAGTATATTTAGGTGTTCAGTCTCTGCTATCTATGTGGCGTGGAGGCAGTAAAAGAGTGGTTAGTGAAAGTGTTGAAACCAACAAAAATGTATTTATACAAGGCGTTATTGTTAGTGTTTTGAACCCGAAGGTAGCACTATTCTTCCTTTCATTTTTACCTCAGTTTGTCGACACATCTGCAGGCTCCGCGTCAATGCAATTATTAGTGCTTGGTTTGCTCTTCAGCGCATTAGCGACGCTGTGTAACGTTCTCTATGCCTCAGTCGGTAGTTGGGTTTTTAGTCGATCAAATTCTCAGCGTTATTCACGAGCACTTGAGGGTGTCTCGGGAGTTCTGCTTATTGGGCTGGCAGGCAAAGTCGCAATCAGTGAGCGCTAGTGGCATAACAAACAATTTAAGTGTGATTCAGCACGCGTGGCATTTTTGGTATGCGGTGGTTTCGGTGTTGAAGTGCTATGCGGTGGCTTGGTCATTGCGTGCTTCACACCTTAATTGGGCGTTATGTTTAATCACTTAAAATCAGTTGCTTGCATCTTTTCTTAGCTTTCTAATTTTGGCTTTGTCGGCAAGTTGACTTCAGTGGCCGCTGTTTTCTGGACTCCAATTTGTGGGCGCAAAAAATTCAGAGAGTTGCCTCATTGAAATCCAGAGTTCTGGCGAGGTGAGTGAAGTGATTTTGATTTCAAAGTTAAAGCCTCAGCTTTTCGGTTTCTGACTTCAAAGTTCAATGTCAGTACAATCAAATTTATGAGTTAATTCAGTTTTTTAGCTCCTGATTTTGGTTTTCAAAGATAAGTCGAGTTAAGCTCTTGGTATCGCAAAACTTAACCCTTTGAGTCTTAAACATAACAAGGCGTTTAAGAGGGATTCATGCCGCGTGGCATTTTTGGTATGGGGTGGGTTTTGGTGGTGAAAGTGGTCTGCGGAAGGTTGGTTTAGGCGGCATTCACCCCTTAACGCAGCGTTAGCCCTTTCAAGGAAAACAATGGATATTGTATTTGAAATTAATGTAACGGAAGTGCAGCACAAAGCTATCGAGGCTTTGAGGAACTGCTCCTTTCCTGAGCATCAAGCTAATCGGTCCTATTACAAACAACTTCCTCATATGCGTGCTTTGCAATATGAAGGTGATATGCTCGTGGGCTACTTGGGGCTAGATTATCGCGCAGTGAAAGTCGGTAATGAAGTGTACAACGTCTTGGGTATCATTGATTTCTGTGTCGCTGAACAATATCAAGGTAAAGGTATTGGTTCGCTTATGCTTTCTGAAGTATCGTCGTTTGCAAAGGGAAAAGGGGTTGATTTTATCATGCTTATTTCTGAATTAGAGGATTTCTACCTGAGGCATGGTTATAGCAAAATCGAGACAATCCATTCTTGGTTACGGCTTAATGAGCACACAAACTATGGTGTGGCAGTTGAGCATATCGATGATTTATTTATCAAACCAGTAAGTGGCAAAGAGTGGGCAAATGGTCATTTGGACTGGTTGGGTTATATGTACTAATCGGCACAGGGCTAACAAAGCGTTAAAGAGGGATTCATGCCGCGTGGCATTTTTGGTATGCGGCGAGTTTAGGTGGTGAAAGTGGTCTGCGGGAAGTTGGGTTAGGCGGCACTCACCCCTTAACGCAGCGTTATGTTACTGCACTTTACGAGTAATTGAATGAATAAAAAGTTGTTAGTTGGCGGTTGTTTACTCGGTGTAACCGCTCTATTTTTTGTCGGTAAACGAGGTGGTGAGGAGTTATCGCTCCCCGTGTGTGATTCCGTCTCTAAAATTGATACGCCAGTGCATTTTTTCACAGATGACTCTATTAGTGAGGCACGAATTGAAGAGTTTATTGACTATTCAAACCTTGTTCTAGAGAACTCTTGCATTCCAATTAGAAGGACCCTTTCAGGAATCACCAAACTTGATTTGACCAGTTTTAAAAGTCAAGACAGTGGTAAGTTACATCAACAGTTACTACTAAATGTTGGTAACTCGATTCTCGAGCCAATGCAAAAAGTTGGAAGTTATTATGTTCTAGTTCTTCCTAGATACTTTCCTTTTGCAAAAGACAGTGCAGGAACTGCTCATGTAAATTTTAGTCGCAGTTTTTTGGTTCTATCTTCTGATGCAGAACTTCATGTACTTGAGCATGAGTTGGGGCATCTGGCTTGGGCATGGCATGACAACACAGCAATACATTGGTTAAAAGGGCAGCTTCTAAAAGAGCATCACAAGCAAATTAAGCCATATGCATTTGGGGCATTGTGTCATGAAGCGGGGACGGTAATGACTTATGCAGAGAAGCAGTTGCCAGCCTATTCATCACCGGACATCAAATATTATGGACAGGCTTGTGGCAATGCCGAAACTGCTGATAATGCGCGTCATATGCGAGAGTTTGCGCAATCACTGATAGCTCCGTAACATAACAAGCAATTTAAGAGGGATTCACAACGCTTGGCATTTTTGCTTCTACTTCAAATTTAGTGTTTATGGCACAATGCTTTAGGTTTGGGTGGAGGCGTTGTTCACCCCTTAATTGGGCGTTAGGCAAATGGAGATAGGCGTGAGTTTAAGGATAATTGAAGTCGTAGATTTTCAGTCGTCGTGGGCTGATGATTTTAACCGAGAGAAAGCGTTAATCTGTAATGCGTTAAGCCAAGAAAATGTGGTGGAAGTTCACCACATCGGTAGCACTTCAGTTGAAGGTTTATGTGCGAAACCAATTATAGATATTCTGCTCGAGGTTAAATGTCTCAGTGAACTGGATGAGCAAAGTTACTTGATGGAATCGTTGGGCTATCTTGCTAAAGGTGAGTTTGGTATCCCGGGTAGGCGTTACTTTCAAAAAGGTGGGGTTCAACGAACTCATCAAGTCCACGCCTTTCTAACAGGTTCACATGAAGCGCAAAGACACATCGCTTTTAAAGAGTATCTTATCGCTTTTCCTGAAGTAGCCGATGAGTATGGTGTGTTAAAGAAAACTGGAGCAGCAATCTGCAACAATGACATAGATGTATATTGCCGTCATAAAGATAGCTTTATTAAAGAGCATGAGGCTAAGGCTCTCAACTGGAAATTTGCCTAACAAAGCGTTCAAGAGGGACTTGGCACGCGTGGCATTTTCAATTTGCGTTGTGTTTAGTGGTTAAGGTGTTATGCGGTTACTTTTGTATTGCGTGCCTGCGCCCCTTAACGCGGCGTTATGCTTAATCAATTAAAATCAGTGATTTAGTGTTTTTCTCTGTTCCCTCAGCCTTTTGATTTTGTGCTCGTCGGCAAGTTGGCTTCAGTGGACGCTGTTTTCTGGACATCCATTCTTGGTCGCTACAAATTCTGAGAATTGCCTCAATCAATTTTCGGGTAAGTGCGAGGTTAGGGCGGCTGACTCAATTAGAAATTCGTTTTTAGGTTTCCAAGTTTGAGTGTTCAGAATCCCGAGTCTAATCATCAAAACTATGAGTCATTTCGGTTTTCTGCGCTTTGGCTTTTGTTTGTAAATCAAAGACGAGTTACTCTTGGTTCTATTAAAACGTAACCCATTGAAGCTTAAGCATAACAAGGCGTTTAAGCGGGATTCATGCCGCGTGGCATTTTTGGTATGCGGTGAGTTTTGGTGTTGAAAGTGGTCTGCGGAAAGTTGGTTTAGGCGGCATTCACCCCTTAACGCGGCGTTATATGCTTTACGGATTTCTGAACAGGATGTTTTTGATACTAGCAATATTGGGTGCTATCTACCTGTTATTTAAGCTGTACCAAGAAGGCGAAGAGATAGGTTGGAACAGAATCTTAGTTACTATCTTTTTTGTCAGCTATTCAGCTCTGTATTTGTATGTTCCACCTTTCTTAGGCATGAATAACCAATATGCAGGTAAAATGTACGAATTAGTTCCAATCGGATGCTATTTCATGGCTTTACTTCCAGATATGGAAGAAGCAGAAACTGAGGCGAAAGCCTTCGTATTTTTCGCTTGGTGTGGTCTTATTCTCATAGCATCTTTCTTGGTTTACTTTAAGTTGCATGTGTGGTGATTGGTGCCAGTACGCATATAACAAACTGTTCAAGAGGGATTCACAACGCGTGGCATTTTCACTATGCGTTGGTTTAAGTGATTAAGGTGGTATGCGGCGGCATCGGTATTGCGTTGTTCACCCCTTAACAGGGCGTTATGCTTAATCACGTAAAATCAGTGGGTTATGGTGTTTCTTTGTTCCCTTGGTTGATTGGTTTGTGCTTGTCGGCAAGTTGACTTCATTGGGCGCTGTTTTTCGGACACTTATTCTTTGGCGCTGAAAATTCAGAGAGTTGCCTCAATCAATTTTAAGGTAAGTGCGAGGTTATGGTAGCTGGCTCAGTCAGCAATTTAATCTTCAGTTTTTGAGTTTTAGCGGCTGAATTTTAAAGCCCGATTTTCAAAACTATGAGTCATTTCGGTTTTCTAAGTTTTGGCTTTTGTTTGTAAATCAAAGTCGGGTTAATCTTGTTTCGAGCAAAACGTAACCCATTGAAGCTTAAGCATAACAAGGCGTTCAAGAGGGATTCATGCCGCGTGGCATTTTTGGTATGCAGTGAGTTTTGGTGGTGAAGGTGGTCTGCAGGAAGTTGGTTTATGCGGCATTCACCCCTTAACGCAGCGTTAGGTGCTTGAAGGAAAAGGTAAGTATGGGAATTGCTTTTCAGCAGATAAACATTGATGATTTCGAATTGTGTGTTGCTGCGAGAAAAGATGCATATTTTTGTAGTTTTGGGCATTACGATGGTTTCGACGATTTCATCAGTGGTTATCGTGAACGAGTATTAGACCGGTTAGCAACATCAGGATGGTTCTATATCCATATATTTGTGGA
>NZ_JAKGCY010000024.1:0-9848 GCF_021852965.1 Vibrio floridensis
GTTCTAGGTTCTAGGTTCTAGGTTCTAGGTTCTAGGTTCTAGGTTCTAGGTTCTAGGTTCTAGGTTCTAGGTTCTAGCAAGAATGATTACGCCTTTTTACTCTCACCATAGCTGTAGTTGTAGTAACCATAGCCATAAGATGAGGAGGCTTTTTTCTCTATCGCGTTTAGAATCACACCTTTTACTTCAATGCCCGCTTGCTCAAAGCGGCTACGTGCCACTTCTATCTCTTTCAGCGTGTTTTGGCCAAAGCGTGCCACCATCAGCGTAGTACCAGCAAACGAACCAACAATGCTAGGGTCGGTTACCGCCAGCACTGGCGGCGTATCGATGATCACCAAGTCATAGTGTTCACTTGCCCATTCCACAAGCTCTTTAAAGCGAGGGTGCATCAATAGCTCAGAAGGGTTTGGCGGCACTTGGCCACGGGTAAGAATGTCGAGATTGTCGACCTCAGTGCGCTGCACCGCAGTGGCAGTCTCGATTTTACCCGCCAGCAGATCAGACAAGCCATTTTCCCATTTCAAACCAAAGCACTGTTGCAAATAGCCTTTGCGCATATCTGCATCAATCAGCAGCACTTTTTGCCCAGTTTTAGCAGCAACCGCGGCAAAGTTAGTAGAAATAAACGATTTGCCAATACCAGGCGCAGGGCCAGAGATCATTAGCACATTATTTTTGGCTTCCATCATCGCAAAGTGCAAACTGGTACGCAGGCCACGCAGTGCCTCAATAGAAAGATCAGCTGGGTTAGTTTCAGCCAACAAAGCCATCTCTTGGTTGTGTTTTCCTTTGCGCTTAATTTTTTCCGCCAACGCCAACTGCAGGCTAGACTTTGGCACACTGGCGTAAACAGAAAGGCCAATCTGCTCGATTTGATCAGGCGTCTCTACGCCGCGGTGCAATGCCGCCTTCACTAATACCAACGCAACACTCAGCATGCCACCTAACAGAGTCGCCAATACAGCAATTAATGGTTTCTTCGGTTTCACCGGCTGTGCAAAGCTTTGCGCCTCATCGAGAATGCGCACGTTACCTACAGTGCCTGCTTTGATAATGCTGAGCTCTTGTACTTTGTTAAGCAGTTGGATGTAAATTTGCTGGTTCACTTCTACATCGCGTGTCATGCGTAGCACTTCGCGCTGGGTTTTTGGCAGTTTTTGCACTTGCTGATTTAGCCGCTCGCGCTCTTTCAGCAAGGTGGTGCGTTTGTCGAGCAACGAAAGATAAGCAGGGTGATCTTTGGTAAAGCGCTGGCTAATTTCGCTCTCTTTAAACGTCAGCTCGTTGAGCTGTGCTTCCAGTTTGACCATTACATCCAATGTTGCTTTGGCTTCTAAGCCTAAATCGATCGATTCATTTTCTTGGCGAAAACGATTTAAGCTGTCTTCTGCTGTGGTGAGGCTGTTTTTAATATCCGGCAGGTGGCCTTTGAGAAAGGATAAACTTTTTTCCGCTTCTGCAGAGTTACGTTCTACGTTTTGTAAAAAATAGGTTTGGCTAATGTGGTTGAGAATCGCGCTGATCTGTTTGCGGTTTTCGCCTTCAAAACTTAACTGCAAAATACCCGTTTGTTTACCGCGCTCACCAATGGCTAAGTTTCTCTTTAACCATTCAATTGCTTCTAAACGGCTACGTTGACCAAGCGAAAACTCTTGGCCAGTATGAGAACGTAGTTCAGAAACAAATAACTCGTATCCCTCATTTTTTGCTAGCTCTCCCTCAGCGCCTTCCAGCACCACTTGCTCATCACCACGCACCAATTGATACGTTTTGTGTTTAGCATCGAGCACCACTAAGGTATGTCTCATACCTTGCGCATACTCAGGCACATCAAATCGGCTCACCTCAATTTGGTTTACCTCACCGGCTAGGCGCGCCAACCCTTTGCCGACGATTGGGAAATATTTGGGTTCTGCTACCGTGGTCAAATTGAACTTGTCTACCGTGTCGCCCAAAATCATACGCGATTTGATGATTTCAATTTCCGTCGTGGCGGAAGATTCTTGTGAAAAGAGCTCTCCCATATCCCCAACCAATGAGCTAATACCACCCGAGCTTTTTTGCTCAATTTGAATCAACGCATCCGCTTTGTAGATGGGAGTCGAAAGCAACGCAACGGCGACGCCTCCCGCAGCAAAGAGGAAAGTGGTCACAAGGATGAACCATTTAGCATCGATAATAATGCCAAGCAGCTTGCCTAAATCGATTTCGTCAGACGAGTTATCAACGGAAGATCGGTTTTGTGGTGTTGTCATTGTCTCGTTCAGTTCCGGGTTGGTGGATTTATGATTTTAAAATAAGGTTCTAGGGAAGAGCAGTTTTCTAGATTGCTAGGTAAGAGCTGGTTGGTAGGGAAGACAAGGGTACTAGATTAATAGTTTTCTAGGTTACTAGTCTTTTCCTAGTCCCTAGTCATCTCGTCCATGTTCTTTCTTAGTTACTAGTCTTTCCTAGTCCCTAGTAACCTCGCTCCTGCTTTTTCTTCCTCGTCCCTGCTCTTCTACAATTTTTTTGCCCAGGCTTGTGCGGCTTTGTCAATTAACTGATAAGCGTGCACAAAGGCTTCTTTACTTTGGCGATAAGGATCGGGAATCTCTTGTTGACCAATCCATTGGCCGAATAGCATGGTTTTTCCGCGCGCTTCAGGGGCGATCTGTGTCAGTGCTTCCATATGGCCTTTTTCCATCACTAGGATCAGATCATATTGACTACACAACGCTGGGGTAAGTTGCTGAGATTGATGATTCTCTACATCAACACCATTCTCTTTCGCTACTTCTATCGCCATTGCATCAGCGGGTTTACCAATTAAACGGCTTTTTTCAGCCGCAATACCGGCAGAAGCAACGGTTTTATTCGGAAGTAGTTTTTGTAGCACACGCTCACCAGTTGGAGAGCGGCAAATGTTACCGACACAAACGACTAAGATTTTGTTAAACATGTTTTCCTCAGGTTGCTAGGGAAGAGAAGGTTACTAGGGAAGAACAGTTTGCTAAGTAAAGAAGGTTGCTAGTATTCTAGGGAAGAGAAGTTTTCTAGGTTTTTGCTCTTCCTAGTCCCTGCTCTTCTGCTTTTACCTATTGATCTCGTCCCACTCCTCCTAGAAATATTCAGCACTTTCCTCTTTCACATGTTGAGAAAGAAACTTGATGTAACCGCCTATCATCCTACCTATTTCTAGTATTTCTGACTCTAGCTTTCGTCCGGCTTCTATCGGGATATAGCCCAAATCAGCTGCCAGCGAAATCTGCGTCGCTAACTCCGCACAAGAACCTTTAGCGATATAAAGAAAACGAATATTGTCTTTATAACTACCTCTTTCGGAACCTTCTGCGATGTTCGATGGAACAGAGACAGCAGAACGAGAGATTTGATCTTTCAAGCCATAGTCTCGGCAAGTTTTGAGCAAGTTGTAAACTTGTAAAACCACTTGATAGCTACGCTTCCAAATCTCAAGCTCTTTATAACGCATGACTTCCCTTGTTCTAGGTTGCTAGATTAAGAAGGTTACTAGGTTGCTAGGGAAGAGAAGGTTGCTAGATTACTAGTTTTCTAGGCTTGTGCTCTTCCTAGTTCCTAGTAATCTCGTTCCTGCTCTTTCTCTTTTCCTAGCCCCTAGTAATCTAGTCCCTGTAAAATTTTCTTACGGCCACGTCCTCACACGTAACACAGCTTCACTCAGTTCATTGAAACCGTAGATGGTTGGCATTAGCTGACTGATCACACGGTTCCAGCGGGTAATTGGTGCTGCGGTCACATAGACAATGTCGTATGGTTTAAGATCAAACTCGGTGCCAATGACCAGCGCAGAGGCATCTTTAATGTTGAGCTGATAGATGTCTGCCATGCGTTCAGATTTGTTGTCTGACGTGCGGATAACGAAGACACCAGTTGCATCTGATGAGAGTTCGTTAATACCACCCACGCTGCTGAGGGCTTCGGTCAGGCTCATGCCAGAACGATCCATTTTAAGCAGTTTGGGATCTTTCACTTCTCCCATTACAAACACTTTTTGACTATCGTTGCGTGGCACGTGGAGGATATCGCCCGGCTCTAATAAACGGTTTTGCGTTAAGTCACCACGCTGCATGAGCGCGTAAAGCGAAATGGCTTGTTCTTCACCATTACGGGTAAGTGTCACGTTACGCCAGTCGGCATCTTGCGCTAAACCACCCGCACGGTTAACGGCATCGAGAATGGTTAGTGGGATATTGGTGATTGCTTGTTGGCCAGGGTTTTCAACTTCCCCAGTGATGTAGGCTTTCTTAGAGCGGAATGCGGCAACGTTGACATCCACTTGCGGGCTTTCGATAAACCTCGCCAAGCGTTTGGCGATGTCGGCGCGGATCTCACGCACGGTTTTATCCGCTACTTCTACCGTGCCAATGTAAGGATAGAAAATGGTGCCATCGGCATGTACCCAGTTACCCGCTTCAGAGGCGCTGCGGTATGAACCTGCAGGAATGGTCAGTTCTGGGTGATCCCAAATGGTAACGTTAAGAATATCGCCAGGGCCGATTTTGTATTCGTAACGGGCAATTTGCAGGTCAAGTTCTGGGTTAGCACGAGAAGCAAAGTGTTGCGCTTTGGCATACTCCGTCACCGTGCGTGCGGTGAGCGGATACAGATTGACCACGTCAGAAAGTTCACTTTCCTGAGCGCTGTCATTCACTTCTACGAGGGTTTTATTATCGGTGGATAGGTGTGAGCCAGGCACGGTACAGCCGGCAAGCAAGGCAGGTGCTAGCATCGCTAGCAGAAATTTTGTTTTCAGTTCCATGTAAGCCAAATCGTCTAAACGTAAGAGTGTTTACTTCACCCTTTAAAATTCAAAAGTTCGATTGAACACGTACCTTTCTATTGTTTGTGAAAGTTTGGGTATTCAACATAGTTAAAGGCGTTTTCCTTAACCGCATTTAACTATACCTTATAACCTAGCGCCCATACTACGTTCGGTTTAAACCGTCTTGAGCCGTATTCTACCTTAATAAAAGAGAATAAAAGGCATTAAAGAGGGATAAACTGTGGCGTTCTGTCCACATTTGTCGAATTTTGACACGCTACCGCCCGTTGGTAAGCGCGCAAAACCACATAGCACGGGGAAATCTGCATAAAACGGCTCAATCATCGCCATTTATCGCAATATACTGACGTATCATGACAACAATGCATATTGTGCCACGATTAATAATTTTTTATGGGCGCTTATTATCCATATTGTGGCTTAGAGCACAATGGATTTTACTAAGCAAACGTTAGCTTCAAATAGATAGCATTGCTCTTTTTAATCTTTTGATAGGCATCTCCAACGAATTGCAGCAGCAACTAATTGTTTACAATGCGTTCAATCTTTACCTAAAATGATCAGCGGGGTGATGCATCACTCCAACATCGATGTTTATTAATTATGTATATACAAAAGGATTCGTCATGAAAAAAATCGCTTTAGCAGCGTTGCTTGCGCTAGGTGTTTCTTCTACTGCGTTTGCTGAAACTACAGTGGTAAGCGGAACCACAACCACAACCACAACCACTGGCGTAGCAGGCGGTGCTGGCGCGACTGGTGCTGTTGGTGGCGCAACGGTCACTGCAGTAGGTGTTGGTGCTACAGTTGTGGCAGCAACTGTTGTGGTTGCTTCTAACGACACAACCACGGGTACTACTGGTACTAACTAAGTACTAAGAGCATTTGTGTATAAGCCAACCTTCAGCTGGAGGTTGGCTTTTTGTTTTTAGAGAAAGTAAACGTTAGCTTCTTGGATTGTTGTGAACAACATCAGTTATAACAAGTACTGACCGATGGTTCCCCGCATTCGCGCAGATGACAATATAGAGGCTTTACTTGACGATTGTTTAATCTCTCCTTTTCTCATTACGCCTTCCATAGTACCCTTGAACACTATTTTTTATTGATGGATTCCTACCAACAACAAGGTTGTTAGTCGATGATAAATCTCCCTTTTCAGCAGGCTATTTTGCCTCGTTTTCTTGTACGTAGTGCCGCCGTAGCCAGTTTGATTCTCCTTTCCGGTTGTGTGCAACGTTTCGATGATATGAGTACCACTCTAAATGAAGCGTTCTTTGGCGCAGAAGACATTACCCAAACCTCTCAGCAGGTGTTAGAGCTTCCCTACGCCAGTACTTATATGCGAATTAATGACGGCCAGCGTATTTTCATGGTGCTAGGCTACGCTGAGCAAAACCCAGACAACAATCAACTACAGCTAAAATGGGTTTCTTCAGATGGCGGGATGATCGTGACGGAAAACGGCCGTGTGGTTAAAACGCTTAATCTTCCTTATGGGAACCTTATACGCAGAGAGGTGGATTTCGCGCACTCTCAACAAGCAAAACCTTGGCAAGCCAACCTTCAATGGCAAAGCCAGTATGATTGGGAAACACAAAACTCTGATAGCAATAAAGGGAAGCATTACGGCTATCTTGGCGATGTGACTCTCACGCAAATGGGGAGTGAAGAGGCAATCTCCGCTATTTGGCAGCAAACGTTAACCATCTGGCAAGAGAACATCTTTTTCCCTCAATTAGATACCACGGTGCAAAACCAATACTGGGTTAATGACAGTGGTCAAGTGATGAAAAGCGTTCAATATCTTGGCCCTGAAATGACGCGTATTGAGTTCGAGATCCTGAAACCGTTTGCGGAGGCGGCACAATGAAACATGGCTTTTCCTTTGTCACCCTGTTAAGTGGAATTGTAGCGTCTGCGATGACTCTTTCACCGAACGTTTTCGCGGGTCCACAAGCGGTCGATATTCAACAACCCACTCAGGTGATATTGCTCAATCACGGTTTACAACTCAACTACCCACAACCGGTTCGCCTTGAGCAAGTACTCTTGGATGCTCAGCAGCAAAATCGCCAACAAGACAACTCATCGAATGCACAAGCATTGAGTTTCCATGAAGGCTTCCAGCTGTTTAACCTCAACAAACAAGCCGAGGCAGATGCCCTGCTACAGAACGTTCGCCAGCAACTTCTTGAACTCGCTAAAAATGAAGATTATCGCCAGGCCAGCCAGCTTTTACTAACGCTAGTGGAAAAGCATCAATACGGGTATCGCGAAACCATCAATTTGGATATTGATGCGGTTCGGCTACAAGCCGAACTTAACCCTGCCCTACCGGGTCACTATGCGATGAAACAGGCCCTTCGTCAAAATACGGTGTTGCTACGTGGTTTACTGGATGAAAAAACCGTGCCTTTTTCCTCTGGGTTAACCGTAGCGGATTACATTGCTACCAGTTCGTTATTGCAGCATGGTAACGCCAGCACAGCTTGGGTGATTGCACCAAATGGTGAAAGCTACAAAGTGGGTTATAGCCATTGGAACAATCAGCATACCTCGGTGTTACCGGGCTCGACGATTTTTGTTGGCTTTGCTTCTAATTCTGGTGAGCTTCAGGTATTGGAGAAAAACATCGTCAAACTATTAGGGATGATCAAAGGTTAATTATGACGTACTTAAATTCCTCATCAGAAATCCCAAGCGTTGGCTTTCGCTCTCAAGTTTCCGCCGTTTGTCTTGGCGTGCTCTCCGCGCTAGCAGGCGTAACCTCTTTGCATTCACACGCCTCTGAGCTTGAAACCGTGACACTTCGCCCTTCACAAACTGATTTTGGTGGCGTGGGTTTAATGCAGATGCCGTCTGGCCGTATGGCAAAAGAGGGTGAATTCAACTTTGGTGTTAACCTCAACGACGACTACCACCATTATTACACCTCGCTACAGTTGTTCGATTGGTTTGAAAGCACCATTCGTTATACACGAATTCCAGACACCTTATACAACCCGAATCCCGATTACAGTGGTGACAATCTCAATACCGATAAAGGGATAGATATCAAGTTTCGTCTCTGGCAAGAGAGCTATTGGCTTCCGGAAACCTCCATTGGTATCCGCGATATTGGCGGAACTGGTTTATTCGATGGCGAGTTTATTGCGGGCACAAAGCGTTTTGGCCCTCTCGATGTTACCCTTGGTGTTGCCTGGGGATATATCGGCCAAAGTGGCAATATTACCAACCCATTTTGCAAAGCCAATGAAGATTATTGTGACCGAAGCAGCCCAACAAAAGGGACGGGAGGCAGCGTCGATTATGGTCGCTGGTTTAAAGGTGAGGCTTCTATTTACGGCGGCATTGAGTATCAAACACCATATCAGCCACTTCGCTTGAAAGTAGAATACGATGCCAACGACTACACTACGGATTACCCAGTTCGTGCGGTTAACAAACCGATGCCACAACATACCCCTTGGAACTTTGGCGTGCTCTATCAACTTGGGGATTGGGGCGATGCAAAGTTAAGTTACCAGCGTGGCGATACATTGACCTTTGGTTTTAATCTCTACACCAATTTTGATGATCTCAAAGCGGTTTGGCGAGATGAACCCAAGCAAGCCGTCACGGGAAGACCAAGCGAAGGCAATACCGATTGGCAAGCAGTCGCCCAGCAACTAAACAGCAACGCGGGTTATCAACAAAGCACCTTGTATGAGCAAGGTGATGTTTTGGTGATCGCGGGTGAGCAGGTTAAATACCGTGATAGAAAAGAAGCGCAAGATCGCGCCGCCGCGATTTTAGCCAATAACGCACCAGACTACATCACTACCTATAAGATTGTTGAAACCCGTAATGGTGTGGACTTAACGCAAACCGAGTTTGATGCAGAAGCTTATAAACAAGCCGCGACGTATCAATACCTTGGTGCCAATAGCCGTGAGCTAGGCAGCACCAGCGAGCCCGATTACCGTGAAAACGCGAAACCATTGACGACACATCGCGAGCGGTGGAACGCAGGTATTTCTCCTGTGTTGGCGCAATCATTAGGTGGCCCAGAAGCGTTCTACTTGTTCAACCTTGGTTTTAATACCGAAGCGAACTATTGGCTCACCAATAATATCGAAGCGAGCGGTTCTATCTACGTCAATCTTGCCGATAACTACGACAAGTTCAACTACGTAGAAAAAGACCCTCACATTTCCAACTTTGCCGTGCCGCGCGTGCGAACCATGTTCAGAGCGTATGTGAGCGATAACCCTGTTCGTCTAAACCATATGCAGCTCACTTGGTTTGCTCAACCGACGCAGCAAGTCTATACACAAATGTACGGCGGTTATTTGGAAACCATGTTTGCTGGTGTGGGTGGTGAAGTGCTTTACCGTCCATTAGGTAAAAACTGGGCTTTGGGCTTAGATGCCAACTTAATCTCACAGCGTGACCCAGATAGCTGGTTTGCTACATTCGATGAACCGTTTGTTTATTACGATGGCTACAATGCGTCGAACTGCAAACCGAGCGATGTAGGCTGCCAGGCATATGTGCTTGAGAAAGGTACAACAGGCCAGCTTTCCGCTTACTACATGCCACAGTGGTCATTGTTAGAAAATACCCTGTTTAAAGTGAGTGCTGGTAAGTTCTTGGGCGGTGATAACGGCGTGAGAGTCGATTTCTCCAAACAGTTTAAATCCGGCATGATCGTCGGTGCATTTGCGACTGTCACCGACCTGACGACAGAAGAGTATGGCGAAGGTAGCTATAACAAGGGGTTTTATGTCTCGATTCCGTTTGACGCGATGACGATCAAACCAAGCACGGCGCGAGGCGTATTTGCATGGCAACCGATCACCCGAGATGGCGGCCAGACACTGAACCGTCAGTACGAGTTGTTTGAAGTGACAAACGCAAGAAGTCGGTGGTATTAGGGAAGGAAGGGGTTAGGGGGCTAGGACGCTAGGGACTAGGGACTAGGACTAGGGACTAGGACTAGGGACTAGGACTAGGGACTAGGGACTAGGACTAGGGACTAGGACTAGGGACTAGGGAC
>NZ_JAKGCY010000025.1:0-8701 GCF_021852965.1 Vibrio floridensis
TCAGGCACCATGGGATTCCAATATTCTTCCATTTCAATCCTTGATATGTGGCGTACTCAAATGCGTTATAACGCCGCATTAAGGTGTGAGCGGCGCTTGGCTATACTTGAGCGAAGCGAAAGCGCCAAGCGTTGCGAATCACTCTTAAATGCTTTGTTATGTGCGTACTACTTGGCTGTGCATTTCCCGTAGTACTGAGATGGAATCAGGTCACCACCAAAGCCAACTGTGTTTCGACTATGAACTGTATTCATTGTATTTGTAATCGTAGTGACCATCACATTACCTGCCCCAGTCGCTTCCAAAAATGACACATGATCATTTCCAGGAACCTTTACCACCTCATTACTACCATTGTTCCCCAGCACATAAACTTTGTCGGCATCTGGATCAATTAGATATCTAAGAATGAAATCACTCTTTGCCGTATGGACACCCTCTGGGTCTGAATACTTTTTATATACGCACTCTAAGGTACTGGTAGAAGCGATGGCTGAACTAGAGACAAAACAGAAAGCGATGAAAAATAAACTATTGAACTTCATGAAAAACCTATTTTATAAGATATTTTCCGAGGAATTTTACTCTCATCTGTTTCATAGTTTGTGACATATGCCGCAAAGCATATAACGCCGTGTTAAGGGGTGAGACAACGCTACCGCCAAAGCGGATATGACCGCCTTAATCACTTGAACCGATTTGAAGTGAAAGCGCCACGCGTTGACGAATCCCTCTTAAACACTTTGTTATGTTTTACCACAACTGACTCGCTTACTTGGCAAAGAACTGAATTGCATAAAGAATTGTTTAACTTGCGTCACACGACGTTGCGGAATAATCCGACAAAAGCGATAAACACAAAGCATGTAATTCTCAGGAATTTGATTGAGGCAACTTTGATGGCTTTTAGCGAGCGATTGCACCCCTTTCAAAACAGCGAAAAACAAAACTCAAATTGCCAAAAAGACCACTGCCAATTTACTAATTGGGAAAGAGAACTAAAGCGACTTGAAGCCAGTCTAATTTTCAACACACAGACGCAATTTCAAATTGAAGCAACCCACGAACTTTGAAGCGTGATTATGTTTGATGGATTCATGAACTTGGACGGACAATATTGAATTGCTGAAACAACTCGAACGAATTGCCAAAGAGACCAAAGAAAAAAGCGCCAGGCAACCTTTTATTTCTTCTAAATCAAAGTGAAACATAACGCCCAATTAAGGGGTGAGCAACGCTACAACCCAACCTAAAGCATTGTACCGTAACCACTAACATTGAAGTAGAAGCAAAAATGCCAAGCGTTGGGAATCCCACTTAAATTGTTTGTTATAAATTTTTATCCGTGACACCAATTTTGTCTCTAAAGTCTGTCACTAGAAGTTCAAGTATTTGCGGAATACTTTGTTTTAGTTGTTCAGCTTTCTGTTTTTGGGTATCGGCATACTCAAAATCACCTCGCAAAAAACTTGATTCACCTGAACCGTAGTTTTCAACAGCCCAAAAAGCATCACTTAACAGAGCTCTTATCAAGTGATCTATTTCATCAGACAATAGGATTCGATTTCTTCGCCAGTAAGTGCGAACTTCAAAATATGTAGACTTAAATTTGTCATACTTTTCATCCCACGGTTTTCCCTGATTTATTGCGACATTCATCAAGTATTCCAGATCTGACAACTGACTATATACTTCCATTAGTACTTCTGCTTGCTTTTCGTACACGCCAGATGTTTTAACATTGAAACGTAGCGATTCTTGTTCGAGCTTAGCTCTATAAACTGCAACTTCTATATCAGCTTGAACCTTTAGATCAGTCAGTAACGATTGCTCTTTTAGTTTCAACTGATGGTCTATGTACTTTTTAAATACTGCAGCGAGACATCCTGTTATGACTCCAGACGTTAAAAGCAAATTTACTAATTCCATTTGTTCTCCGATGTCTCAAAAATTTATAACGCCTTGTTAAGGTGTGAGGCACGCAATACCTAAGCCACCGCATACCACCTTAACCACTGGACCTAACGCATAGTAAAAATGCCACGCGTGCCGAATCACTCTTAAACAATTTGTTAGCATACTTTTTCAATGCTTATAGATCTTTAAGTGATTCTCTTAGTTTATCCATAGCTTGAATTCCAAGCTCACTACTAACCCAACCGTACTGGTCGCCATGAAACCTAGGGAAAATATGCAAATGGTAGTGATCGAGCTCGTTGAAGTGAGGAGCCTCTCCATTGTTTTGCATAAAGCCGATACCATCAGGATTGAACTTAGCTTCTATACGTTTATATAAATCTCTTGCAACGTCGGTGATCTCAAAAAATACAGACTCAGGCAGGTCAATAAAAGTACGGTATTGAGTCTTAGGACAAATTAAAATATGCCCAAAGTTGATCGGATCATGGTCTGCAAAAGCTATAACTTGGTCAGATTCGTACACGATGACCGAGTCAATTTCTCGATTAACAATTTGTTCGACTATCGTAGCCATCTGAACTCCTATCAAAGTATGCTAACGCCGCGTTAAGGGGCGCAGGCACGCAATACAAAAGTGACCGCATAACACCTTAACCACTAAACCCAACGCAAATTGAAAATGCCACGCGTGCCAAGTCCCTCTTAAACGCTTTGTTATGCCGTTACTTTTTGTTTTAACTGAACTTCTACCGCTTTTGAACCGTCGGAAAGTATGAAAAAGTCTGAATCAAAACGTTGAACTACATTAAAGCCTAGTGCCTTAAAAACAGCGACATTACCTGTTTGCTCAACACACCAAACTGAGACTGAGTTAATACGCTTAAACTGCGTAACAGCGAAATCGACGAGCTTTCTAGCTACACCTTTTTGGCGAAAACTTGGTGCAACTGCTAACGAGCTAAGCTGTAATTCTGAGCCAACCTGTTTAGCTTCAACTACTCCAACTAAAACCTCATCAACATGGAAACCAAAACAACTCCACTCACTTTTAGCACTGTTTTTATTGCTAACTGCGAGCTCAGTTGGCCTGTAAACTTGACGAAGCTCGTCGAAGCAACGCTCTGACAGTTCAACCACACATTTTTCATTTGCATCAAGCTGCTTGAACATCAATTTCACTTTAGACATAACGCCGCGTTAAGGGGTGAGTGCCGCATAAGCCAAGTTTCAGCAGACCACTTTCACCACAAAACTCACTGCAAACCAAAAATGCCACGCGGCACGAATCCCTCTTGAACGCCTTGTTATGCTTAAGCTTCAATGGGTTACGTTTTAATAGAATCAAGATTAACTCGACTTTGATTCACAAACAAAAGTCAAAACACAGAAAACTGAAATGACTCATAATTTTTGAAAATCAGACTTTGAAATTTGGCTGCTAAAACTCAAAAACCTAAGATCAAGTTGCTGATTGAGCCAGCAGCCCTAACCTCGCGCTTACCCGAAAATTGATTGAGGCAATTAACTGAATTTCCAGCGCCAAAGAATAAGTGTCCAGAAAACAGCGCCCACTGAAACCAACTTGCCGACGAGCCTAAAGCCAAAAAGCTGAGGGGACAAAGAAAAACCATAAACCACTGATTTAACATGATTAAGCATAACGCCGCGTTAAGGGGTGAATGCCGCCTAAACCGGCTTTCCGCAGACCACTTTCACCACCAAAACACACCGCATACCAAAAATGCCACGCGGCATGAATCCCGCTTTAACGCCTTGTTATGTTTGTTAACTTTCAGGTTTAATGAAGCCACTCACTATCGCATTAAATACAGATTGATAGACATCTGTATTTACCAAGTCTGGTCGAGTCTTAGACAATAGAGAAAGAGTGATTTTTGCATTTTCAAAATCCTTCAATGCTACGTGTGACATAGCCAAAACTAACATTGAATTTTCGTCCTCGCTTACTCTCTTATCAAGATCAAATGCTTTCAATATAGAACCAACCGCACCTTCATAGTTTCGTTCATTGAAATAAGCTTGGCCAAGGAGCGAGTATGCTTTAGAGGTTGTTTGCATATTCAGTGATTGGTTAAAGTAAACTATAGCATCAGAGAAATTTTCTTGAAGAAAGAAAGTAAACCCTAGACTAAAGAAAATAGCATGATTTACATTATTATCTTTAACCATACCTAAAAGTATATTTTGGGCTTTAGATATCAGTTCAACTTGAACCTTTCTATCTTCACTATATTGGGACTGTGTAAGATATAGTTGAGCTAAGTCGTTTAAATAAATGTTGTTTTTGTTAGCCGAATTTATAAAGGCTCGCTCTGAATCAAGAAAATTTCGCTCTGCCAAGTGAATATAACCTAGTTGTCTTTCGAAGTACCCATCACCTTTATCACACTGTCTTTCGAGTTTTCTCCAAGCATCTAAGTAACGAACGGGAGCATTCAATAAATCTTCATAACTTACCTTTTCCCAGAATAAAGTACATTCATCTAATGATTCACTATTCGCTCTACCAGTTGCACTCATAAAGCCAACCATTGCTCCTAGTAGTAATATGTTTAAAACAAGTTTTTTAATCATAAAAATATCAAGCCTAAATATAAAATTAATAAATTCTTCTTTTCCAACCTTTATAGGTATCATTAAACTCTTTGAAATCAGGTCTCATTTTCTGACCACCGACAAACATAACGCCCTGTTAAGGTGTGAGCAACGTAATACCGAAGCTGCCGCATACCACCTTAAACACTAAACCCAACGCATAGTAAAAATGCCACGCGTTGCGAATCACTCTTAAACAGTTTGTTAGTTGAATTGTTTCACAGCCCTACACTTGGGAAAGGTTGAACAACCCCAAAACTGTTTACCTATATTTTCACCACGCTTGGTTTCACGCAACACCATTTCAGAGCCGCAACGGGGGCACTCATTTGAGCTAACTTTGGATGCAACAACTTCTTTGACATGTTTACGATGCTTTAAATCCGTAATGACTCCGCGCTTTAACTTTAGCCGGTTTATAGACTCTGTTAACCGAGCATAATCATTGTCAGAGAACACTACCTCGTTAAATTGCTGAATGTATCGAATACTTCCTCGAGCGTAGGTAACGTTTGGAGGCATTTCGGTTTTAAAGGTACTGTCGCCAATGAAAACAATAACTGAATGCAAGTGTTGTTCTTCACTGCAACCTAGCAAGGTTTCCAGAGCTTTTATGTGCTTGTAATTCTGATGCAGTGGGTTCTGAAATTTAGAGGAATGACGGTAAATCTTTTGTGTCCACTGTTTCTGGCGAGCTGAACCAAATATCCAACCTTTCATATTCTTAGTTTCAACGACGAAAATGCCATATCTAGAAACCACAATATGGTCGACTTGAGTTGTACCATCGTTAGTCGGCAACGTTACGTCTTTTATTAGTGTGTAATCAGGCTCTGGTAATTTGGACAAAAGACGGTTCACGAGAAACTCACCAAACACACCTTTTAGCCACCTACTTTTGAAAACGCTAACAATGAGCAATAAAGGCACTAGATACCAGACTTGCGCAAGCACATTAAGAAATGCTTCAAAAATATTCACGGATTTTCCCTATTCAACTAACGCTGCGTTAAGGGGTGAATGCCGCATAAACCAACCTTCCGCAAGCCACTTTCACCACCAAAACTCACCGCATACCAAAAATGCCACGCGGCATGAATCCCTCTTAAACGCTTTGTTATATGTTCTGTTTCACCAGAACTTTTGACTTGTCGATAGCTAGAGCCTCGCAAAAACCCTCCACGAAACCGGACATTAATGCAGTACCTAATGCAATAGTTTTGGTATCTTCTACAAGAGTTTGATAAACCTTATTTCTATGCTCAAGGTTGGAGAACAAGTAGGCATTTTTAATGTAAAACTCGTGAGCAATATAGTTACGTTTAACTAGTGCTTGCTTCAAGATAGAAACACCAACATCATCAATGTCGGCGTGGCTTTTTAGTAAACCGATGAGTTGACCTAGGGTTTTACGGTCTTCACGGATTACGAGTGCTTCAACTTCTATTTCAACATCAAAGTTGTCGTTCAATATCGCAACAAGCGTCCGAGTAAGAAACTCTAGCGTTTGCCCCACATGAAGAGCCTCACCGACTTTTTTATATACATCATCAATTGATGAGTTCATCTAATCTCCATTGAGCATATAACGCTGCGTTAAGGGGTGAATGCCGCCTAAACCAACTCTCCGCAGACCACTTCACCACCAAAACTTACTGCATACCAAAAATGCCACGCGGCATGAATCCCTCTTGAACGCCTTGTTATGTGTTTGAATTAACAGTTAAAGATTACCTGTTTTGACCACAAAGCGCGATAATTTATGCCCCACCGCGAAACTTACTACCGCCACAGTAACAGCAACTATTATTGAGAAAAAATAGCCAACCGTTGTCGAGACACCAAAACCCCAAACGAAAAAAAATACCAAAGATTGGAAAGCTTCGTAAGGCCAAACGAGAAGCGGAAAGTGAGGCCCGTCCATGATGACGAAAACTAGGGTACTCAAAGATAAAACCGATGATAAGAACCCAATGATGTTGTGACGATTCATACTAGTAATCCACTAGAAACATTTTCCGCAATTCCAATTTTTACTTTTTGATTTAGAAAGATAAATTCTGGAAAGACACATAACGCCGCATTAAGGTGTGAGCAACGCCACCACCAAACCTAACTCATTGTACCGTAAACACAAAAGCCAACCTTGAGCTGATAACGCCAAGCGTTGTGAATCACTCTTAAATGCTTTGTTAGGCATTTTCTTCGGCCATAGATAAATTAATATGATTATCTTTAAGAACATCAATTTTGATCTTGAAACCGTACTCTGGTTGAGACTGAAACCATAACTTCAAATTTTTTCCACCATGGATCCTTACAGAATTACTAGATTTTCTATCAACCTTTGACCTTAGAGACCCTTTACCTTCTAATGTAATATAAATCGCTTCCCCATGCTCACCGAACCACTTAGCATATTTAGCCGGAATATTAAATTTTCCTACAGTATAATACGTTTCAGTTATTTCGATCGTAAATGTTTCATTTATCTTAGCTATAGGATAAGAGGTTGACTCTCCTAAAATAACACATGACTGATGAAGTTCTTTTAGATTTTTTAATTGCTCTAATTTCAAGTCAACATTTGGATATTCGGATTCAGCAAGGTTTATAATTTTTTCTATCTCATTAAAAGCTTGAGCTACAACATCAGGTTCTCTGGATAAAGCTACTGTCTCATATAATTTACACCCAGAGAGTGCATTATCTGACAAATTAGCACTACCCAGCATAACAGAACTGTCTCCAAGATAAATTTTAGAATGTAAGCGGGAAAGAAAGTGAACCTTATCCCAACCTATCTTATCCACTAGTGCTTCCACAGCAAAAGGGTTAGTACCTAGCGTAGGTGACAAGACAATAGCTTTCAAATTGTCTATTGCCAAATAACTTGCCCAATCCTTACCAAGATAAGCTACCGCAACATACTGAGGACAAAGCTCTCTCAAATGTAATGCTATTTTTTCATCACTGATTATTTGCATAATGCCACCTAATGCCTAACGCTGCGTTAAGGGGTGAATGCCGCATAAACCAAGCTTCCGCAGACCACTTTCACCCCAAAACTCACTGCATACCAAAAATGCCACGCGGCATGAATCCCACTTAAACGCCTTGTTATGTTTTCATAGCCCAACTTTGCCAGTTTCCAATAAAGTCAACGCATAGTCACGCAACACCCTTGCATTGTCAGCCGACGCACTATTGCCACAAAATTCCTCTTGATACTTGATTTGAGGGCTTGAATATATGGGCAGTATATTCCGCTCATAACTCATTATTGTGCCTGAATCGCCACACTTAAATGCACGAGCATACGGAACGAGTTTTTCCTGATATTCCTGCGGAACAGCGGATTTCAAAAACATTGTTAGATTGGGAATTGGATGTTTCTCACTATGCTGCGCCCACGATAAATGACCCAATTCATGCTCTAACACATGTATTGGCGCAGTAGAAGAGATAGCGAAGAACCACGCTCCAAAATACGATGATGCTTGGCCAGACAATCCAAATTGACTTTCATGCTTTCCATGAAAAATCAGAGCATATTTTTCATTAGGACTAAGCTGTTTAACTGATATTTTTTGTTTTTCGAGAGCCTTACCGACCAAGTTGCCTGCTGCGACTAGACTACGAACTTCATTTTTATCTATGTAAAGTGGTACAACATCACCCAAGCTTCGGGTCAATGGAACACATGAATTCTTTAAAACCTGATTCGCGTACTTTATTGAAGCGTTCAGCGATTTTTTAATGTCTTCTATTGAAGATGACTCTAAGACTTCTTGGTCAACAAAAAAATTAATCTTCGTATTTGCCACTTTCTCAAAATTACAGCTAGGGAGCTTAAGTCCTCCTGAGTTTGGTTTTGTTAAAATTGCAATTCCGAAAACCACGATAATAGTGCCTATGGTAAAAACCTTTTTATTCATAAAACGGAATCATCCTTGAAATCGAAAATTGAAAGAAAACATAACGCTGCGTTAAGGGGTGAATGCCGCTCAAACCAACCTTCCGCAGACCACTTTCACCACCAGAACCAACCGCATACCAAAAATGCCACGCGGCATGAATCCCACTTGAACGCCTTGTATGGATAATAACTAACGAATCAGGGTAAGGTGAGACCCAGACTTTAGCTGCAACTAAAGTTCTCTAT
>NZ_JAKGCY010000026.1:0-7410 GCF_021852965.1 Vibrio floridensis
GTGTAGCTCCAATTGGCAGAGCAGCGGATTCCAAATCCGCGTGTTGGGAGTTCGAATCTCTCCACCCCTGCCATATTCAAGGCTCTGAACGAAAGTTCAGAGCCTTTTTTATTTCTTTATCATTCCTAGACGATAATCATTGCCTAATCATCTACTGCTTTCGACGATGGATATGAGTGTTACTTGTATTTCACGCTTTTGTTCACTTCAATTTAAATCATGACTTCCTAGTCGCAATATGCTTTAGAAACCTCTCTTCACAATAAGCAAGGAGCAATGAATGTTCGCTAAAATACTGGCATCATTGTGCGCGATGTATTCAATACCTATTTGGGCATTGCAAATGACAGCGTGGGAACTGGTGACCGCACCAACGCGTGAACGTGCTCAATCAATAGGATCGTACGCAAATGGCTGTTTAGATGGTGGTATCGCTTTACCACTAGAGGGGGAGGGGTATCAAGTTGTGCGTGCACAGCGTAATCGCTACTTTGCGCATCCAGAAACCGTCACTTTTATACAAGAGTTAGGCTATTACGCGGATACACATTTGGCTTCTACTCTAATGATTGCGGATGTCAGTTTACCACGAGGCGGGCGTTTTTCTTTTGGTCATGCGAGTCATCAAACCGGACTTGATATTGATGTATGGCTTAAACTAAACACCTCTCCTTTGAATAAATATGAGCTTGAACAGGCAAAGACAGCGAGTGTCGTCAATTTCGATACCATGACTATTCGTGCCGATGAATGGCGTGATGAGCAATTCGAGTTGATCCGAGCCGCAGCCGAAAATGGCAGGGTAGCAAGAATTTTTGTCCACGCCGTTATCAAGCAGCGTTTATGTCAGATGGAAACATCCAGTCATAGGTCGTGGCTGAGAAAGGTAAGGCCTTGGTGGGGACATTCTTCACACATGCATGTGAGACTCTCTTGCCCACAAGGAAGCGATGACTGTGTCGAGCAAGCTTTGCCGCCGGAGGGGGATGGTTGTGGTGAAGAAGTGTTGAGTTGGATAGAACGTCCAACACCACCGGCGAAAAAAGCACAGGAGCCAGAGCCTATCTCTGAGGCATGTGTGACGGTACTAAATCAGAAACGTGAGAAATAAATAAAGCGCCCATTGGCGCTTTATTTGATATCGATTAAGCTAAGCCTTGGATGATGACAAACTTTTCAAGCAGTTGCTCTTCCGTTTCGATGTGGTTTGGATCCGTAATGATGCATTTTGTAATAGGACAAACAGACTGACAGGTCGGCTTGTCGTAATGCCCTTTACACTCGGTGCAGAGGTTAGGGTCAATTTCAAAGATTTTATCGCCCATTGAAATCGCCCCATTTGGGCATTCCGGATCACACATGTCACAGTTGATGCACTTATCCGTGATAAGCAATGCCATAGCTTAGTTACCTGTTGGGTTACGGGTATCCTGACCTTCGTTTAGGTTACGCATAAGTAACGCGTAGCTCAGATCCATATCCTGTGGAACTGGAATAAAGACAAAGTGGCCGTTACCTTTTGCATCGTCAATTGACTCAGACTTACGGTTTTCCATCTGTTCAAGAGTGAAAATGACGTTACCTTTTGGCGTCATTAGTTCTAGGCTATCACCCACAACAAATTTATTTTTCACTTCTACTTCCGCTAAGTCACCGCGGCGTTTGCCTGTAAATTCACCAACAAACTGTTGTGAATCCGAAACGGAGTAACCGTAGTCATAATTTTGGTACGCGTCATGAGTGTGACGACGTAGGAAACCTTCTGTGTATCCACGGTGAGCAAGGCTTTCTAGTGTTCCCATTAGTGTTTCGTCAAATGGTTTGCCCGCTACCGCATCATCAATGGCTTTACGATAGACTTGCGCCGTACGTGCACAATAGTAGAAGGATTTAGTACGGCCTTCAATTTTCAGAGAATGAACACCCATCTGAGTTAAGCGCTCTACATGCTGAACTGCACGTAGATCTTTTGAGTTCATGATGTAGGTGCCGTGCTCATCTTCAAATGCTGCCATTTTTTCGTCAGGACGATGACTTTCTGATAGAAGAACAACATCGTCGATGGGTTTGCCACGACCAATGGTGGTTTCTGGGCGCTCTTCCTGCACTTCGATTGCTTGCGCAGCATTTGGATCAAACTGTTCTACGATTTGACCGGCATCGTCTTCTTTGCCTTGCTCAACCTTGTATTCCCAACGACAAGCGTTAGTACAAGTGCCTTGGTTAGGGTCGCGTTTGTTGATGTAGCCAGACAGTAAGCAACGACCAGAGTAAGCCATACACAAGGCGCCATGGACGAACACTTCGAGTTCTGTTTCTGGACACTGTTGACGAATTTCTTCGATCTCTTCGAGTGATAGCTCACGAGAAACAATGACACGCTCTACACCATAGGCAGCCCAAAACTTCACCGTTGCCCAGTTCACCGCGTTGGCTTGAACTGAAAGGTGAATCGCCATATCAGGAAAGGCTTCACGCACCATCATGATCAAGCCTGGGTCAGACATAATTAGCGCGTCTGGTCCCATATCCACAACCGGCTTCAAATCTCGGATAAACGTTTTTAGCTTAGAGTTGTGCGGTTGAATGTTACATACCACATAGAACTTCTTGCCTAAGGCATGCGCTTCGTCGATACCAATTTTTAGGTTCTCGTGATTGAACTCATTGTTACGAACACGAAGGCTGTAGCGAGGTTGCCCGGCATAAACCGCGTCAGCGCCATAAGCAAATGCGTAACGCATATTCTTTAGACTGCCCGCAGGCGACAATAGCTCAGGAACAAAGGGTGTATTTGATGTCATTGCTTGAATTCTCTTTTTATCTGATCACAGGTCAGTACGATTCCACCATATGGAATCGGGGCGCAAATTTTACGCCAAATTGTGATCCTTGACTAGGTAAAAGAGAGAAAAACGCCTTCTGTGGCGAAGGCGTTGAAAAGGCTTAAGCGTTAGGGTGAGGTAAACCACCCAGTGCTTGAAAAAGATTAGGCAAAAATGCAGACAGCTCGCCACACATGAGAGAAAAGTCCGCATCAAAGCGTGCGGCTTGATCTTCTCGCGGAATATCGTCGTTTTGATCGCGCAATTCATCAGAAAACTTCAAACGTTTGATGCTTGCATCATCGGCCAGAACAAACTCCAATCGCTCTTGCCAATTGAGGGCCAGTTTTGTCACAACTTTATCCGCAGCGATATGACTGTGAATTTCGTCGCTGGTGAGCTCTTGCTTCTTACAGCGAATGATGCCGCCATCTTCCAGAACCGATTTAAGTTCGGCTTCATCGAGTAAATGGAAACCTTGTGGTGTTTGGCCTGTTTTTACCCATTCAGTCAACGTGGTCTCAACCGCTTTTTCTGGAATCGCAGGTACAACAGGTAGGCTACCCATGGTTTTGCGCAGCAGTGCGAGCACGTCTTCTGCTTTTTTGTAGCTGCTGGCATCGACCAAAATAAACCCTTCTTTTGGCAAGATGAGCACATAGGTGTGATTACTGCGGCTGAAAGCTCGTGGTAGAAGATCAATGATGATCTCTTCTTTAAGTGTTTCTTTCTCTTTTTTCTTCAGCGGGCGGCCTTCTTGGGCTTCCATCGCTTCCACTTTGGCATTCAGTGATTCTTTGATCACCGAAGCGGGCAGCATTTTTTCTTCTTTTTTAGCACAGATAAGAATGCGGTCTTCTGACACGTGGGTCATCATATCACCGTGTCGTCCCATCGCGCTTACCCAGCCAAATTTTTGCTTATCCTGGCTGCCACAAGGCGTATAACGGAACTCTGCCAATTGTTTTTCAAGTTGATCTGCGTTGAATTCAATCTCGCGATTCACGCGATAGACCATACAGTTTTTAAACCACATAGCGCTTCTCTAAGGTAAATACAGGGGCAACATGATAGGCAATTTTTTCTGGCTTGTCCTAATCGAGTTGGAAAAAATCAAGATGAATCAACAAAGACAGTTATATGAAAATTTGTTTGCAAAGGTCACAAAAGTGTCATAATTGAACGTAATAATGCTTTCAGTTGCAAAGGGCTAGGGCCTATAAATTATTCAAACTTACATAAGGTTATTCAATTATGTCTAGAAGGATTCTGGTAGTAGAGGACGAAGCGCCAATTCGCGAAATGCTGTGTTTCGTGCTTGAACAGAAAGGTTACCAGGCGGTTGAAGCTGAAGATTATGATACGGCAGTAAACAAACTTGCTGAACCCTTCCCAGATTTAGTATTACTGGATTGGATGCTGCCAGGTGGCAGTGGCATCAATTTCATTAAGCACATGAAGCGTGAAGAGCTGACGCGTAACATCCCTGTGGTGATGTTGACGGCTCGTGGTGAAGAAGAAGACAAAGTTCGTGGCCTTGAAGTCGGTGCGGACGATTACATTACCAAGCCTTTTTCGCCAAAAGAGTTAGTGGCTCGCCTTAAAGCGGTGATTCGCCGTGTCACGCCAACCGCACTAGAAGATGTGATTGATGTTCAAGGGCTTAAACTCGATCCAGTTTCTCACCGTGTGACGGCCAATGACGCGCCTGTTGATATGGGGCCAACAGAATTCAAAATGTTGCATTTCTTTATGACCCACCAAGAGCGCGTGTACAGTCGTGAGCAACTGTTGAACAATGTGTGGGGCACCAATGTTTATGTGGAAGATCGCACGGTTGATGTTCACATTCGTCGTCTGCGTAAAGCGCTTGAAGATGCAGGGCATGATAAACTGATTCAAACAGTGCGAGGCGCGGGCTATCGTTTCTCAACGAAAGCGTAAATACCATGTCGGAGTCGTGAGTGGTTGAAAGATTAACTTGGAAAAAGCTGGCATGGGAGCTGGCTTTTTTTTACACCCCCTGGGTGATTGTTGGGTGGATATTTGGCTATATGCCGTGGCTGCTTTTGGTGGCGACGGCTTTGCAGCTTGGTTGGCATTTACACAATCAGGTACGTTTGTCTGCGTGGCTCTGGGATGAAAAGCGTTTAACGCCGCCATCGGGCAGTGGTAATTGGGAATCGCTGTTTAATGGCCTGTATCGCTTACAGCAAAGGCAGCGACGCAAGCGTAAAGAACTGACGAATTTGATCCGTCGTTTCCGCAATGGTGCAGAATCGTTGCCGGATGCGGTTGTGGTGTTTCGTGCGGAGGGCAACATTGTTTGGTGCAATAAACTGGCGCAACATCTATTAGGTTTCCATTGGCCTGAAGATTCTGGTCAGCCTATTTCTAATCTTCTTCGCACTCCTGATTTTATTAAGTATCTCTCTGGTAATGATTTTTCTGAACCGTTGGAAATGTGCTCGCCGCTAAACGTTGAACGTACGCTGGAACTGCGTATTGTTCCTTATACTGAAGGTGAGCACTTGATGGTGGTGCGTGACGTGACGCAGTTGAAACAGTTAGAAGGCATGCGTCGAAACTTTTTTGCTAATGTTTCCCATGAGTTACGTACGCCAATGACGGTGCTTCAGGGGTATCTCGAAATGACCGAAGATCCGGACATGTTGGTTGGCCCCATGTGGGGCAAAGCCCATCGTGTGATGACGGAACAGCTGAATCGAATGAACAGTTTAGTGAATCAGTTGTTAACCTTATCCAAGATCGAAGCGTCGCCAATTCATGAGTTGGATGAAGTGGTTGATGTGCCAGCCATGCTGGAAGTGCTAGAGAAAGAAGCGGTAAGTTTGAGTGGTGATAATCAGCACGCCATTTCTTTCCAAGTGGATAAAGCGCTTAAAGTCTATGCCGATGAAGATCAACTGCGCAGTGCTATTTCGAACCTAGTATACAATGCCGTGAAGTACACACCTGCTGGTGCAAACGTACAGGTTCGCTGGTATCGCAATAGCAAGGGTGCTTGCCTAGAAGTGGAAGACAGTGGTGATGGTATTGAACCGCAACATATCCATCGTCTGACAGAGCGTTTTTATCGCGTTGACAAAGCACGCTCTCGTGACACCGGGGGCAGTGGTTTAGGTCTGGCGATTGTAAAACATGCTTTGACTCATCACGACACTCATTTGGATATCCAAAGTAAAGTTGGCAGTGGCAGTAAGTTTTCATTCGTTTTACCGGCAAAGTTGGTGGCGAAATGAAACGATGGTGGTTGAGTTTATTGTTGATGGGTGGAATAAGTGCGAGTGCTCAGGCATTAGATACACCATTGCAACCTTATAAAAAAATCCCCGGTGTTTCTGGGAATTTGTTATCTGTCGGCTCGGATACGCTTGCGGGGATGACCACACTTTGGGTGGAAGAGTTTAAGGCGCTTTATCCGAACATCAATGCTCAGGTGCAAGCCTCGGGCTCCTCAACGGCGCCTCCCGCTCTGACGGAACAAACGGCGCAGTTTGGCCCAATGAGCCGCCCAATGCGTTTAAGAGAAGTGGAAGCCTTTGAGCGAACTCATGGTTATAAACCTACGGCGTTGCGAGTTGCGATTGATGCCATCGGTATTTTTGTTCATCAAGACAATCCGGTTCAAGGTCTCAACTTTCCGCAGTTGGACGCCATTTTCTCCGCGACTTTACGCTGTGGTGCAGAAGATTTTGTCAGCACGTGGGCGCAGCTTGGTATTGATGCGGAGTGGGCAAAGCGCAACTTTCAGCTCTTTGGGCGCAATTCGGTTTCTGGAACCTACGGCTACTTCAAAAAGCACGCCCTGTGTGGCGGCGATTTTAAAAGCCAAGTGAATGAGCAGCCGGGGTCGGCTTCGGTAGTGCAATCGGTGGCATCCACGCTCAGTGGCATAGGTTACTCTGGTGTGGGTTATCGTGTGGCGGGCGTGCGCCTACTTCCTATTGCTAAGCAAGGTAATGAGTTTGTTTATCCGAGTCGAGAAAACATTCTGACTGGCGATTACCCTCTTTCGCGTTATCTATATGTGTATGTCAACAAGCATCCGAATAAGCCGTTGAGTCCCATCGAAGCGGAGTTTATTAAGTTTATCTTTTCGGCACAGGGGCAAGCATTAGTGGAAAAAGATGGCTATGTATCGATCACTCGTGATTTCGCGCGAGAAGAGCTTGTAAAAGTTGGCCTGTAAAGATTGATATTTATAGGACCCCATTTCGTGTACATATTGCGTATTTAGCCGGTAACCATACTACTGGTTTGTTGAGATAGGGCGAGATAGAAGTAACAATGCTGCCGTTAATTAGATAGCTTTGTCTGTTTTGTGTTCGATTTTGCCTTGAAGAGCTTAAAAAGCAAGCAAGTGAACTTGTTTTTGTTTTTTTTTTAAAATTTCCACTTGCCAAAGAAACAACCTTGCCTATAATGCGCATCCACCGACACGGCAGACAGCGTAAGGCTTCGGCGAGGTCGGGTGAGGTAAAAGCTTCTGAGAAAATAAATTTGAAAAAGTGTTTGACTCTTCAAATTAACTCGCTAGAATTCACCTCCGCTTTGAGAGAAA
>NZ_JAKGCY010000027.1:0-7177 GCF_021852965.1 Vibrio floridensis
CATACAACCAAACTGAAAAGCTAAGGGAACAAAGAAAAACCATAAACCACTGATTTTACGTGATTAAGCATAACGCCGCATTAAGGTGTGAGCGACGCTTGGCTATACTTGAGCGAAGCGAAACTGCCAAGCGTTGCGAATCACTCTTAAATGCTTTGTTATGCGTTTATTTACGGTGCTTGTCAGCTAATTTTAACGCTTCTATCAGCGCGCTACCACCCGCACCAATAGGTGTGACAAGGTATTCATAAGCTATCGGTTTGTCGAAAGTCTTTGATTCGAATTTGTTCATATACAAACGTAACAACTCTAATGCTTCTTCGACATATTCTCGCGAAAACCCTGAGAGCGGTTCCTTCGCTTGACCTAAGCTATGTATTAAATCGGCATGCGCAATACGCTTATTTCTCAGTAACCTAAATTTTCCACAAGCCAATTTCAGAGTATCAAAATCAGAACTAAGCTCTTGTGCTAACAGAGTGTTTTTTTGGTCATTAGCGCAAACAACAAGCTGTTTTAAACTCAAGTTGTCATTTGAGCCCTGCCTATTGGGGTCAGTAAGCTTAGAAAAAGTAAGCGCTACATGGTCAAGCATTAAGAAGTCTACGAAATAAAAGAAACTTGCTCCATTTTCATTCAGTAGCTTGGTAACATCTTCACCTTGCGCATAAACCTCTCGATAGACTGTCCATCGATAATGAAGTTCTGTCACCTCTCGTGACAATACTTTGTAAATATCTTCCATGTGCACCTCAAAACTATCATGAACGCATAACGCCCAATTAAGGGGTGAACAACGCCTCCACCCAAACCTAAAGCATTGTGCTATAAACACTTAACTGACTTGAAGTGAGGGCACCAAGCGTTGTGAATCCCTCTTAAATTGCTTGTTATATTTATTATTTCGAAATAGCACGTTCTGCTTTTTTTGACACCTGCACACCTTTATAGAACTGAGACAGTAGATTGACAATCACAGCATTATTTTTAAAATCATCTGGCTGAATGAGTACTTTTGGTTTCCCCATCGTGTTATTAATATCAAAGATCAAGTGAAACCAAATGTTAGGAACAACAAAATTATAATGTTTAAAATCATCTGGTTGATCAATAGTAAGTGAGGAGCAAAATGCCCAAAAATCCTCACCTGCGTTCAGATTAACAAGCAGACTAAAATTGCCAACACCTTTGCCAAAGATATAGCTTTCTAGCATTTCAATTTCTTTTTCCCCAAGGTTGTGCTCGATAATATAAAGCTGCCTCAGAACAAATGAAGCTGCGAAGTATTTTAGAGTTTCGGCATTATTTTCGTTAAAATAACCCGACTCTAAAGCTTTTTTGAACATATCAAAAGTTATCTTGCACTGTGACTTTTTTAGCTCTAAAAACAAAGCGTCATGATCAGTTGAGTAGATAGTTTTTTTGATTTCGTCTTTATCAAGACGATTTATATCGTGAAGAATTCGCGTAAATTTCGTTTCATTATCTGAAAGCAAAGTTTCACAGTCATTACAAAATAGAAAGCTCTTCCATTGCCTTTGAGTTACATCAATTTTATTTTTTTTACTATCAAGAACTAATAAACCATTTAAGTTATGTGTATCATCCTGATACCTGCGCATAAAACGATAGATCAACTTTGGAATTACATGGCTGTTCTTTAATTCTTTTGTCTCTTTGCAGAGTTTACAACTACCTAGCATATTAATCTCCATAAATATAACGCTGCGTTAAGGGGTGAATGCCGCACAAACCAACTTCCCGCAGACCACCTTCACCACCAAAACTCACTGCATACCAAAAATGCCACGCGGCATGAATCCCACTTGAACGCCTTGTTATGCTTAAGCTTCAATGGGTTACGTTTTTCTGGAAACAAGATTAACTCGGCTTTGATTCACAAACAAAAGTCAAACGTAGAAAACCGAAATGACTCATAGTTTTGAAAATCGGGCTTTGAAATTCGGCCGCTAAAACTCAAAACCTAAGATCAAATTGCTGATTGAGCCAGCCACCCTAACCTCGCGCTTACCTGAAAATTGATTGAGGCAACTCTCTGAATTTTCAGCGCCAAAGAATAAGTGTCCGAAAAGTAGCGCCCACTGAAGCCAACTTGCCGACGAGCACATAACCCGAAAGCTGAGGTAACAAAGAAAAACCATAAACCACTGATTTTACGTGATTAAGCATAACGCCGCGTTAAGGGGTGAATGCCGCCTAAACCAACCTTCAGCAGACCACCTTCACCACCAAAACTCACAGTAAACCAGAAATGCCACGCGGCATAAATCCCGCTTTAACGCTTTGTTAGGTGAGATTACACACATTACCAAATGTAACTAGGCAACTTAAAAGACTCACAACGATAAAACTAACAAAAAAAACAAAAATAAAGTACAACCTTTGGACATATTGGTTTTGCTTATCAAACTCAATAGCAGAGTTTACTACAGTAAAACACGCAACAAAGTTAGCTAAAGAAAGTTGGCCTAATAATATCATTAAGCCAGTATCTTGCAGGTACCGATTGAAAACACTAACAATAGATAAATTGCTTTGATGCGCTTCATACACCCACCCCACACAAAACATCACGGGTAGTGAAAGTAAAAAAAATATAGGAAGCTTTAGCCTGAACTTTCGCATATCACCTAACGCCCTGTTAAGGGGTGAGCAACGCAATACCTAAGCTACCGCATGCCACCTTAAACACTTAAGCCAACGCATAGTAAAAATGCCACGCGTTGCGAATCCCTCTTGAACAGTTTGTTAGGTGTTTTTATGCCGTTGACTCTCTGACATAAACATCTGAGCGCTCATTAACTTTACCTAAACGGACTAGCCTAGAAGCAATAGAGCCTTTTGTCCTTTTATGAGATTTAGATAGTTCATCAATACTTAAACCCGAGTCAAACCCTTTAGACAGCATTTCATCTTCGTCTGACTTCCATGGTTTACCAGCATTCTCGGGTAAATCGGATTTGCGCTTCTCAGCAGCAATTGATGCTTCGAGATTCTGCTTTGCTACACACAAAGCTCGAATTATTTGTGGTTGGTTGAAACAACTTTCACCCGATAAATCTTCACCAGTTTCAGGGTTAACTCCGTCTGATAACGCTGAGATAATTTCTAACGCTTTAATCATTTCCATAATTTTTCCTCTAGCACTAACGCTATGTAACACCTAACGCCGCGTTAAGGGGTGCAGGCACGCAATACAAAAGCTACCGCACAGTGCCGTAACCACCGAACTCAACGCAAACTGAAAATGCCACGCGTGCCAAATCCCTCTTAAACGCTTTGTTATGCGCGCAGCTTTACTAATCCTTTTTATATTTTGACTCTTGGTACAACCAAGTAAACCAAAATACAAATGGTAGAACTATTGCTATAAAAACTATGGTCATGGACTGCTCGGAGATAAAGCCTTCAATCGAAGCATTGTCTTGAGTAGCGAAGTAAAACACTGCACGAACTAAGGAAACGATCAGTAGGAACGAGATAGTGTTACTAGCGACGTATCTAGCAAATCCTTTCTCCCTATTTTTAGCCCATCGTTCTTGTTGATCTATACTCATGCATCGTACCCCAATTTATAAAAAGAACATGGTAACTTTTGGTCTGAGCACAATCATGAATACTTTGAGTATTTTCGACCAAGTTAATAAAGATTTGAATAGCGCATAACGCCGCGTTAAGGGGTGCAGGCACGCAATACAAAAGCTACCGCACAGTGCCGTAATCACCGAACTCAACGCAAACTAAAAATGCCACGCGTGCCAAATCCCACTTTAACGCTTTGTTATACTTAAGCTTCAACGCCCACATTTTTACCAAAACTAAGATTAACTCGACTAGGATTAGCTAACAAAAGGCAAAACCTAAAAAACTGAAATGACTCATAATCTTTGAAAATGAGACTTTGAAATTTGGCAGATAAAACTCAAAAACCTACTATCAAATTGCTGATTGAGCCAACTGCCCTAACCTCGTGCTTACCCGAAAACTGATTGAGGCAACTCTCTGAATTTTCAGCGCCAAAGAATAAGTGTCCAGAAAACAGCGACCAATGAAGTCAACTTGCCGACGAACACAAAACCAATCAGCCAAGGGAACAAAGAAAAACCATAAACCACTGATTTTAGGTGATTAAGCATAACGCTGCGTTAAGGGGTGAATGCCGCACAAACCAACTTCCCGCAGACCACTTTCACCACTAAAACTCACCGCATGCCAAAAATGCCACGCGGCATGAATCCCGCTTGAACGCCTTGTTATGTTACGGAGCTACCAGTGATAGCGCAAACTCTCGCATATGACGTGCATTATCAGCAGTTTCGGCATTGCCACAAGCCTGTCCATAATATTTGATATCCGGTGATGAATAGGCTGGCAACGGCTTCTCTGCATAAGTCATTACCGTCCCCGCTTCATGACACAATGCCCCAAATGCATATGGCTTAATTTGCTTGTGATGCTCTTTTAGAAGCTGCCCTTTTAACCAATGTATTGCTGTGTTGTCGTGCCATGCCCAAGCCAGATGCCCCAACTCATGCTCAAGTACATGAAGTTCTGCATCAGAAGATAGAACCAAAAAACTGCGACTAAAATTTACATGAGCAGTTCCTGCACTGTCTTTTGCAAAAGGAAAGTCTTTAGGAAGAACTAGAACATAATAACTTCCAACTTTTTGCATTGGCTCAAGAACCGAGCTACCAACATTTAGGAGTAACTGTTGATGTAACTTACCACTGTCTTGACTTTTAAAACTGGTCAAATCAAGTTTGGTGATTCCTGAAAGGGTCCTTCTAATTGGAATGCAAGAGTTCTCTAGAACAAGGTTTGAATAGTCAATAAACTCTTCAATTCGTGCCTCACTAATGGAGTCATCTGTGAAAAAATGCACTGGCGTATCAATTTTAGGGACGGAATCACACACGGGGAGCGATAACTCCTCACCACCTCGTTTACCGACAAAAAATAGAGCGGTTACACCGAGTAAACAACCGCCAACTAACAACTTTATATTCATTCAATTACTCGTAAAGTGCAGTAACATAACGCTGCGTTAAGGGGTGAATGCCGCCTAAACCAACTTTCCGCAGACCACTTTCACCACTAAAACTCACCGCATACCAAAAATGCCACGCGGCATGAATCCCACTTGAACGCCTTGTTATGCTTAAGCTTCAATGGGTTACGTTTTTCTTGAACCAAGATTAACTCGACTTTGATTTACAAACAAAAGCCAAAACATAGAAAACCGAAATGACTCATAGTTTTAAAAATCGGACTTTGAATTTGGCCGCTAAAACTCAAAAACCTAAGATCAAATTGCTGATTAAACCAACCGGCCTAACCTCTCGCTTACCCGAAAATTGACTGAGGCAACTCCCTGAATTTTCAGCGCCAAAGAATAAGTGTCCGAAAAACAGCGCCCAATGAAGTCAACTTGCCGACAAGCACAAAACCAATCAGCCGAGGGAACAAAGAAAAACCATAAACCACTGATTTTATGTGATTAAGCATAACGCCGCGTTAAGGGGCGCAGGCACGCAATACAAACGTGACCGCATAACACCTTATTCACTAAATAAACTGCAAACTGAAAATGCCACGCGTGCCAAGTCCCTCTTTAACGCTTTGTTAGGCTTGTGCTACCTGTTAGCAATGAACCTTTAGCTTTGCTGCTTCTTTCTTAGGTACTTGCTACTTCTTTCATAGACAAATGTTAACCCAGCATAAATAGACACAAACAACAGTAAATCTAATGCAGCCAGTTTTACGTTAAATGGATCTGAGAATATGTTGTATGTGAAACCAAGTTGCGCTTCTATGAGTTTCACCAAAACTATCGTTGCAATAAAAACCAATATACCCATCAACTTACCTATCGAAAGTGGTAACAACATTCATCGAAAATATGATAATCCCGACCAAAGAAAGACTAAAAATTAAGGCACGAAAATTACGTTATTAATGCGAGTCAGTTAGTGATATCACCGACTAGCCTAACGCTGCGTTAAGGGGTGAATGCCGCACAAACCAACTTACCGCAAACCACTTTCACCACCAAAACCAACCGCATACCAAAAATGCCACGCGGCATGAATCCCACTTGAACGCCTTGTTATGCTTAAGCTTCAATTGGTTACGTTTTAATTGAACCAAAATCAACTCGACTTTGATTTACAAACAAAAACCAAAACGTAGAAAACCGAAATAACTCATAATTTTGAAAATCAGACTTTGAAATTTGGCTGCTAAAACTCAAAAACCTAAGATCAAATTGCTGATTGAGCCAACCGGCCTAACCTCTCGCTTACCCGAAAATTGACTGAGGCAACTCCCTGAATTTTCAGCGCACAAAAATTAGTGTCCGAAAAACAGCGCTCAATGAAGCTAACTTGCCGACTAACTCGAAACTAACAAGCCGAGGGAGCAAAGAAAAACCATAATCCATTGATTTTATTTGATTAAGCATAACGCTCTGTTAAGGGGTGAGCAACGCAATACCGAACCCGCCGCAAACCACCTTAACCACTAAATTCAACGCATAGTAAAAATGCCACGCGTTGCGAATCCCTCTTAAACAGTTTGTTAGGTGCGTAGCCAAAGTTGGTAAAAGTCTGTTTCATCGTGCTTGGGATTCTTGCACACGAACTCCCAACCATGGCGCTTATAGAATGTGAGAGCTCGATGGTTAGTTCGGCTTACTGAAAGTACGGCACGCAAACAACCCGCTTCACTCAAAGTGGTTGCAATATAATCCTGCACTTTTGGGGCGAGTCCTGATCCACGAAAATTCGGCTTTAAGTAAATGAGATGCACATAGCCAGTCTCCGGCTCGGGTGAAAAGCTACGAAACTCTAGCTGCCCAGCAAACTGACCATCCACAAATATATGGACATAGAACCATCCTGATGTTACTAACCGGTCTAAGACTCGTTCACGATAACCACTGATGAAGTCGTCGAAACCATCGTAATGCCCAAAACTACAGAAGTATGCATCTTTTCTCGCAGCAACGCACAATTCGAAATCATCAATGTTTATCTGCTGAAAAGAAATTTCCATACTTACCTTTTCCTTCAAGCACCTAACGCCGCGTTAAGGGGTGAATGCCGCATAAACCAACCTTCCGCAGACCATTTTCACCACCAAAACTAACCGCATA
>NZ_JAKGCY010000028.1:0-7070 GCF_021852965.1 Vibrio floridensis
GCTCATTGCCTGCGTCAGAAAGATGGTAGTTATTCTAAATTCAATGCTCAGAGATGGCTGTATGTGGAATGCAGATAGCGCCAAAAATTAACTATTGACGCCATAGTCTCTTGTTATGCTTAAGCTTCAATGGGTTACGTTTTACTCGAAACAAGATTAACTCGACTTTGATTTACAAACAAAAGCCAAAACGTAGAAAACCGAAATGACTCATAGTTTTAAAATCGGACTTTGAAATTTGGCCGCTAAAACTCAAAAACCTAAGATTAAATTGCTGATTGAGCCAGCCGCCCTAACCTCGCACTTACACTGTAACCGAATGAGGCAACTCTCAGAATTTTTAGCGCCCAAGAATTGGAGTCCAAAAACAGAGACCACTGAAGCCAACTTGCCGACAAAGCCAAAATTAGAAAACCAAGAAAAGGCACAAGCTATTGATTTTACGTAATTAAACATAACGCCGCGTTAAGGGGTGAACAACGCGATGCCACCCAACTTAAACCATTGTGCCATAAACACAAAAGCTAAGCTTTGAACCAAAACTGCCATGCGTTGAGAATCCCTCTTAAACGCTTTGTTATGTGCGTACTAAAGTTGTACGTACAATCTCAGCATGTCTTTGTGTTGAATACCATTTTCATAGATTGGCTCTGGATAATTCAGCAAAAAGTAATCTTTGACGATTGAGTCAACCCGAAAGCCAAGACGCTGATAATAAGTCAGTTGATAGCCAAAGGTGCCTGTACCCAGTTCAACACGTGAGATTCCCTTACTTGATAACTGAGACAGAACCGACTTAAGCAATTCAGAACCAACACCTTGACCTTGTAACTTTGGATATACAGAGACATTGAATATCTCAGCAAGACTATTGGTTTGTAGCTTCACTATGCAAGCAGCTAAAACACGCCCATTATCTAGTGCAGCGAAGCACCATGAATCGGATAAATATGAAGAAATACTCGCTTCAGAAGGATCGGCTTCAAGCAGCAAATCTAGCGGAATCTGGCTACTTTTGACTTCGATATATTGCATTTTTCCTCCAAGCACATAACGCCGCGTTAAGGGGTGAATGCCGCATAAAACAAGTTTCCGCAGACCACTTTCACCACCAAAACTCACTGCAAACCAAAAATGCCACGCGGCATGAATCCCTCTTAAACGCTTTGTTATGTTTAAGACTCAAAGGGTTAAGTTTTACGATACCAAGAGCTTAACTCGACTTACCTTTGCACACCAAAACCATAGGCTAAAAAACTGAATTAACTCATAAAATTGATTGAATTTGCATTGAGTCTCAGCGTGAGAAACGAGAGCTGAAGCTCTAACTTTAAAACTGAGTAAGCTGCACTCACCTCACCCAAACACTGCATTTCAATGAGGCAACTCTCTGAATTTTTAGCGCCCACGAATTGGAGTCCAGAAAACAGCAACCACTGAAGTTCACTTGCCGACAAAGCCAGAATTAGACAGCCAAGAAAAGATGCAAGCAACTGATTTTACGTGATTAAACATAACGCTGCGTTAAGGGGTGAATGCCGCCTAAACCAAGTTTCCGCACACCACTTTCACCGCAAAAATCACCGCATACCAAAAATGCCACGCGGCATGAATCCCTCTTGAACGCCTTGTTATGCTTAAGCTTCAATGGGTTACGTTTTGCTAGAACCAAGATTAACTCGACTTTGATTTACAAACAAAAGACAAAACGTAGAAAACCGAAATGACTCATAGTTTTGAAAATCGGACTTTGAAATTTGGCCGCTAAAACTCAAAAACCTAAGTTCAAAGTTTTGATTGAGCCAACTTCCCTAACCTCGCGCTTACCCGAAAATTGACTGAGGCAACGCTCTGAATTTTCAGCGCCAAAGAATAAGTGTCCGGAAAACAACGCCCAGTAAAGCTGACTTGCCGACGAACCCGAAACTAACAAGCCGAGGGAACAAAGAAAAAGCATAAACCACTGATTTTACATGATTAAGCATAACGCCGCGTTAAGGGGTGAATGCCGCCTAAACCAGCTTTCCGCAGACCACTTTCACCACCAAAACTCACCGCATACTAAAAATGCCACGCGGCATGAATCCCTCTTTAACGCTTTGTTATGCCTGTGCCAAAGTTTTCAATGAGCTTGGGACAATAACTTTATGGATAGGCGCTACGACAAGCATGTATGCTTTGCCAAACAAGTTGTGGACATGCACTACCGTTGTCGCATGAACTGTGACTTTGTCACCTTTCACGTCCAGTAGAAACGACACTCTCACATCAAGATGCTTATCGCTGTCCTCCAGAACAATTTCATGCGCTTCGTTACTTACGAGCGTGAAAATACCTATGCGATCGCCTACTTTGACGTTATCTACACCGGCCTCCAAAGTGGTATCCTGAAATCGACCTAAATGCTTCAGGCCAAACATGGATACAATACGGTTTCTCATTTCCATTAACAAAGAAACCCAGCGCGGTGTTTGCTTGGCGATTTCAAGATAAACATCGAAAGCTGTCTGATTCGTATATGGGATCTCACGAGAAAAGCTGTCAGCAAAATAAGAGCCTTGCGCGTAACCATAAAGCTTGGAATGCTTTGGGATACTCATGTATTTCTCCTAAAAGGCATAACGCCGCATTAAGGGGCGAACAACGTACAAAAGCACTTAATGCATAGCAAATTCATCACAAAAACAAACGCATGGCAAAAATGCCACGCGTTGTGAGTCCCTCTTAAATGCTTTGTTAGCCGTTTATCTCACACTTGAATGATGAGATACGCTCTCTAACCTTTCTGCCAACCAAATTTTAATGATTGATTGACGTGTTACACCAATACGACTCGCTTCTCTGTCCAAGGACTCAAGCATCCAGGCTGGAAAATCTACATTGACTCGTTTTTGCTTATGCATCGGTCTTTTAGCTTGCGATAGATCCAAATCCATTACGATATCATCGTCGTCACTTTCAAACTTGGCATCAAATTCATGCGCTTTCATAAAGGCTTACCTCCGCTTTCCGTGAACGCCGAACCGAGATGATCCTGATATTCGTACCTCGGTAGGTAATTACTCCTGACCAATGCTTACCGTTTAGTAAGCCGACAACCAAATATCTGGGCTCATCACTCGTGTTTGCAGGGATCTCGATAAGATCTGAATCATTCCACAACCCTTGAGCTGTATGAAAATCAATACCGTGCTTTTCGAGATTACTTCTGCTTTTGTTTTCATCAAATTCAAATTTAATCATGAGTAAAAATTACACCCTTTTTACTCATTAGGCAAACTTTGTTTATTGATGACGGCTAACGCCGCGTTAAGGGGTGCAGGCACGCAATACAAAAGCTACCGCACAGTGCCGTAACCACTGAACCTAACGCAAACTGAAAATGCCACGCGTGCCAAATCCCACTTTAACGCTTTGTTATGCTTAAGCTTCAATGGCTTACGCTTGACCAGAACCAAGATTAACTCGACTTTGATTCACAAACAAAAGACAAAGATTAGAAAGCCGAAATGAATCATAGTTTTGATAATCAGACTTCGGATTTTGGCAAAACTGGCTTGGAGTTTAAAAACCAAAAATGGATTTCTGATTGAGCCAACCGCCCTAGCCGCGTAGTTGCTCAAGAATTGATTGAGGCAATTCTCTGAATTTCTAGCGCCAAAGAATAAGAGTCCGAAAAACAGCGCTCAAAAAAGCCGACTTGCCGACAAACACAAAACTGAAAAGCTGAGGGAACAAAGAAAACCATAAACCACTGATTTTATTTGATTAAGCATAACGCCGCGTTAAGGGGCGCAGGCACGCAATACAAAAGTGACCGCATAACACCTTAACCACTAAACACAACGCAAATTGAAAATGCCACGCGTGCCAAGTCCCTCTTTAACGCTTTGTTATGCCTGTGCCAAAGTTTTCAATGAGCTTGGGACAATAACTTTATGGATAGGCGCTACGACAAGCATGTATGCTTTGCCAAACAAGTTGTGGACATGCACTACCGTTGTCGCATGAACTGTGACTTTGTCACCTTTCACGTCCAGCAGAAACGACACTCTCACATCAAGATGCTTATCGCTGTCCTCCAGAACAATTTCATGCGCTTCGTTACTTACGAGCGTGAAAATACCTATCCGATCGCCTACTTTGACGTTATCAACACCGGCCTCCAAAGTGGTATCCTGAAATCGACCTAAATGCTTCAGGCCAAACATGGATACAATACGGTTTCTCATTTCCATCAAGAAAGAAACCCAGCGCGGTGTTTGCTTGGCGATTTCAAGATAAACATCGAAAGCTGTCTGATTCGTGTATGGGATCTCACGAGAAAAACTGTCAGCAAAATAAGAGCCTTGCGCGTAACCATAAAGCTTGGAATGCTTTGGGATAGTCATGTATTTCTCCTAAAAGGCATAACGCCCGCTTAAGGGGCAGCCAACGCCACTACCAACTTGCTGCATAACATCGTAATCACAAAAGCCAACGCATGGTAAAAATGCCACACGTTGGCTGTCCCTCTTGAAGCGTTTGTTAGGCTAACTGTTCGGTAATTTCGCTAGCAACTGGAACAACTGACAAGACCAGTAACCCTGACATTACATAGTTAAAAGCAGATCTGCTTCTTGGGCTATTGAGCGCATTTTTTAGCATAGAACCAAACATTAACCACACACCTACACATGGAAACGAAACCAAGAAAAATGTTGCTGCTATCATTAAGTTTTGGCTAAAGAAGCTAGCCCCTACCGTTGTAAACGCAGCTATTGCACCTGTAGCGACCACCCAAGCTTTGGCATTTACCCACTGAAAGAGTGCGCCTTTCATAAAAGTAAATGGTTGAGATTGTTCACTTGATTCAACTTTACCCGCGGAACGCGCAATAAGGTAAGCAAGGTATAACAAATAAAGTACGCCAACACACTTGATGATTAAGTGTAGGCTAGGAAACGTTACGAATAACTGCGCAAAACCAAGACCTACAAGCAGAAGCATAACTGTAAAACCAACACAAATACCTGTAAGTAGAGGTAAGCTTTTCTTCACGCCAAAATTCAGCCCCGATGTCATGACCATAATGTTGTTCGGGCCGGGAGTCACTGAAGATGAAACGGCAAACAAAACAACAGCATAGAGGTGTTCCATGTAGCATTCCTTGTTTATCAATTCCTAAAACCTACACATGGGGTCTGTTCAAAGAATAATCAAGCGTTCGGTTGGTAGCCTAACGCTGCGTTAAGGGGTGAATGCCGCATAAACCAAGTTTACGCAGACCATTTTCACCACCAAAACTAACCGCATACCAAAAATGCCACGCGGCATGAATCCCGCTTGAACGCCTTGTTATGCTTAAGCTTCAATAACTTACATTTTACCTAAACCAAGATTAACTCGACTTTGGTTCACAAACAAAAGCCAAAACGTAGAAAACCGAAATGACTCATAATTTTTTAAATCAGGCTTGGAAATTTGGCTGCTAAAACTCAAAAACCTAAGTTCAAAGTTCTGATTGAGCCAACTGCCCCAACCTTGCGCTTACGCGAAAACCGATTGAGGCAATTCTCTGAATTTCCAGCGCCAAAGAATAAGTGTCCAGAAAGCAGCGCCCAATGAAGCCAACTTGCCGACTAACTCGAAACTAATCAGCCGAGGGAACAAAGGAAAATCATAAACCACTGATTTTACGTGATTAAGCATAACGCTGCGTTAAGGGGTGAATGCCGCATAAACCAACTTACCGCAGACCACTTTCACCAGCCAAAATCACCGCATACCAAAAATGCCACGCGGCATGAATCCCACTTAAACGCCTTGTTATGTAACAATTTTACGCGTATTTGTAGACATGATCTGCGTACAAATGACCACCAATTTCATAAGCTTGAGGCACTATCCTATCGAGCACAAAACCCACTTTTGTAAGTACCTTTTCGGAACCAATGTTGCCCTCGGTAACAATTGCACTGTATTTATCGATGCCGAACTCTGACATTGAATAATTTATGAGAGCTTGCAGTGACTCTGTACCATACCCGAGTCCATGATATTCGGGCAAAAACATAAACCCAACTTCAGCAACAGAATCGTTAACACAAAAACCTGTTATACCTACTGCTTTGTTCGTTGTGAATTCGACAACAACTAAACATAGCCAATGCTTCGAATCTACAAACCAAGGTGCTAATCGAGATTTAAATTTACTCTCAATTTCTGACTTTGGCAGTTCATCGAAACAAAGCGAAATAACACTAGGATTCGTATGGAGTTGCAGAAATAAAGACCAGTCATTTTCCGATAATGGCTTCATCCGCAGCCTTTCAGACATTATTTCCATTTAGCCGGACTCTCCTTGTTACATAACGCTGCGTTAAGGGGTGAATGCCGCATAAACCAACTTTCCGCAGACCACTTTCACCACCAAAAATCACTGCATAACAAAAATGCCACGCGGCATGAATCCCTCTTGAACGCCTTGTTATGTTCGCGCTTTTTTCACTTCAGAGTAAAGTAAAAAGGTATGAGTAATCGTCAAAGCAATAAACAAAAGTGGAATAAACAACGAAAATACTGATATCAAAATGTACATTTGTGACATCACTAACTTTTCTATGATCCCTTCGCTATGGGTCCAACCTGCAGCATGGCCATCCGAAAATAAGCCAAACGAGCCATAATAGTAGAGTAAGTACATCAATACAGACTCTTTCCAAAAACCTCTCTGCATATATTTGACCGAGAAATGAGATACTCCAAACGCCAAAAAACCACCTAATCCAATAAATATAAAGTCAAAAGGATACTTAATGGCTGTTGTGAGAAAGGCTCCTCCAGAAACCGTTACCGCAATAACGAGACCCATAATAAATGTAACAATCGCATTGGTAATTTTGATTTGATCCATATGTCCTCCGCAAGGAAGGAGGCATTATGAAACAACACGCAACACTTAGAGCACCAAAATGCGTAAAACTCGGTCGACTTCAATGTTTGGCTGCGAGAACATAACGCTGCGTTAAGGGGTGAATGCCGCATAAACCAGCTTTCTGCAAACCACTTTCACCACTAAAACTAACCGC
>NZ_JAKGCY010000029.1:0-6757 GCF_021852965.1 Vibrio floridensis
CACCTCGCACCTCGCACCTCGCACCTCGCACCTCGCACCTCGCACCTCGCACCTCGCACCTCGCACCTCGCACCTCGATTTTCAGCTCAAAACTCAATTTAGCAAACGTTTTCCCTGCTTTTTATGCTAGAATCGCCGCAATTTTTCTCTTCCTTCGATTTGACACTTTTTGGAGACAACATGAAACGCGATTTAGCAATGGCCTTTTCCCGCGTAACTGAAGGCGCAGCGCTCGCTGGCTACAAATGGCTTGGCCGTGGTGATAAAAACGCGGCAGATGGCGCAGCCGTTGAAGTGATGCGTACCTTGCTGAACAAAACCGACATCTGTGGTGAAATCGTCATTGGTGAAGGTGAAATTGATGATGCACCTATGCTCTACATCGGCGAAAACGTTGGTCTAGGTGGTGACGAAGTCGACATCGCAGTCGATCCTATCGAAGGGACTCGCATGACCGCTATGGGCCAATCCAACGCCCTTGCGGTCTTAGCGGCTGGCGAAAAGGGCAGCTTTTTGAAAGCGCCGGATATGTACATGGAAAAACTGGTAGTTGGCCCCGGTGCAAAAGGCGTGATCGATCTCAACCAGCCACTTAAAGAAAACCTCGAGAACATCGCACAAGCGCTTGGAAAAACGCTTGATACCTTGGTGGTGATTACCCTTGCTAAGCCTCGTCATGATGAGGTGATCGCCGAGATGCAACGCATGGGCGTACGCGTCTTCGCAGTGCCTGATGGGGATGTTGCCGCTTCGATTCTCACCTGCATGCCGGATAGCGAAGTGGATGTGATGTACTGCATTGGTGGAGCCCCGGAAGGGGTCGTTTCTGCTGCAGTTATTCGTGCATTAGATGGTGACATGCACGGTCGCTTGCTGCCCCGCAATGAAGTGAAAGGGGATACAGAAGAGAATCGTAAGTTCGCGGCGTTTGAGCTTGAGCGATGTGCTGAAATGGGTGTTGAAGCAAACAAAGTGTTGAAGCTGGAAGATATGGCTCGTAGCGACAACGTTATTTTCTCGGCCACGGGCATTACCAAAGGCGATTTGCTAGAAGGGATCACCCGTACTGGTAACATTGCGACCACTGAAACACTGCTGATTCGTGGCCGCTGTCGCACCATTCGTCGTATCAAGTCGATTCATTATCTTGAGCGTAAAGACGACGAAGTGAAAGCGATCATTCTTTAATCCACTTTCGCACCAAGATACGAATAAGGCCGCTTCAAGCGGCCTTATTACTGATCATCAGTCTAACGTCGACGGATCCGATAAGCACAGCGACGTTCCCCTTGGATAATATGTTCACTGCGTTCAACATGACACTGCTCGCCAAGCAGTTTCTGAAATATACTCAATTCGGATTGGCACAAACTCGGACAACGAATTGCCGCTTTGCAAATTGGACAATGATTTTCAGTTAAGAGAAAACCTTCATCCGTTTTCTCCAGCTCCGCCATATACCCTTCTTCTTCACGCATCGCCGTTAGCTTTTCCAAGCGACTGGTTAGGTCTAAGCATGCCGCCAATGCTCTTTCATAGTGGAGAAATGTTTTCTGCTCTCGCTCAGCGGCCACTTTCGCCAAACCTTCAACACCAAACAGCGCCTCTACCGCATCAATCACTTGGATGGTGAGTTCCCCGTGGCGATCGGCAAACTGATCATGCCCTCTTTGTGTCAAAGACCAGTGACGAGTAGGGCGTCCGATTTTCACTTTCACATCGTGAAAGCTCACCATTCCATCCTCTTCAAGGCTTTGCAAATGTTGTCGGGCTCCCATGGTTGTCATACCAAGCTCCGTTGCAATCTGCTTTGCCGTTACCTCGCCATCACGTTTAATAGATTGAATAATCCTATCTATGGTCTTCATACATCCCTCTCACCCGATAGAGATATTATGCGCCATAGGGTTAGTAAAGAAAAGTCTTGATAATCTATTACCATACTTAGTGAAATAACAAGGGTGCCTCTTCACCACCACACTATGCTAGACCTCTAAATACAGAGAATGAGCGTCTTATTTTTAAGACAAATTAATTGCAACCTTTCCATTTTCAAAATCTGACATATGCTTTGTTTATAGCTACTGTTTATTTTATCAACAGCACCAGATAGGGAGAGGCGCTATGGGCAGTCTTCAAACGGAGCAACAATTACCATCGTTTGATGAAATGATGGCGCTCGCCGCAGAAAACCCAAATGCTTTTAATCAATTTAAACAAGAGATGTGTCACGAGATGATTCAATCTGCTTCGGAAGCCATGAGAGAGAGGTTAGTCGCACAGCAAAGCCACATTGATTTGGTCATTAGCCGTTGTAAGAACCCTGTTCACACTAACGTGGTGTTGATGAATGAGTTAACCAAACAGATGGTAAAATTTCGCGAAGCCCTTGATAGTGATGGCTCAGACACATTGAATCAAGACGCACAAATCATTCCTTTTACCCCAAAGACTTTCTACTAATGATTCACACCAACAAAAGAATTAAGGCCCAAAACGGGCCTTAATTCTTTTGTTGCTCGGAGGATGGAACATTTACTTTTCTGGTTCCCCATAACGGTTTGGTCCTTCCGTGCCTTTCAAAAAGCCACACTCAAGTAAAATCCATGCTCCACACAGTAACGCGATTGAACCTACGATGGTTTCCATGCCTGTTGGCTGCTGAGTCAACGTACCAGACATTGGCGTTGCTAAACGGCCAAAAACTAATGGGATATTAAGGGACAGCCAATAAACAGATTTGTTCCTGTCGTGCCAACGCTTGGTGGTCACTGCCAAATCGGGGATTAAAATTACCAACAAAAATATCGGCAGTAAGATGTGGCTGTAAGATGGGAACAGCTTAGAAACTCCACTTACAAAACCCAAAATACCCAAGTAATAACACAAATTCCAAAGCCAATATGTTTTACGACCGATACGACCTTGGAAAGAAAAAAGCAGTTCTTTTAACGACATCAAATTAAATCCCAAACAAAATACACCACCGTTACCGAAAAAAGTAACGTAATGGGGATCAGTTTACCACCTTCTGAAAACTATCCTTATCCATATCTCGAATATTCACCGTCAAACTGCGCACATGGCTAGCGGTTTCCTGAAGGGCCGACATCAATTGACGTGAGAGCTCTCGTTTTTGTTCTTCGGTTCGTCCTGATAATAAATCAAAGCTTACATGAATAAAGTCGACACTGTCCCCTTCTTCTCCGATCAACCAATGGTGGCAGCGCAGCGTGCGCGACTTAACCGATGGCGCATCGAACAAACCACTTTTGATGGCTATGTGGTGAAGATCCTCCAGTAAACCAGGAATATTAACGCGCTCTTCAACGGAATTTGAATACTCTAAGACTAGATTTGGCATGATACTTCCTTTTGTTGCCGATTTTTGATTGGTAACGCTGACATAGAGTAATACCAAGCTCACCGACAAATTCCGAGTAATTGGCTATGGTTATGCAGGATAGATCACCAATCGTTTTCGTCTGAGCGAAATATCAGTGAATTTGACGCGCTCTGACCAGCCAAAGAAAGCGACAAGAAATGACACGAGTCATGATCTATCCACATATTTCTGTTATATTCCTACGTAGATTTTTTACATAAATTGGCTTCATTGGTTCGCCTGTGAAGACTTCGATTCAATAAAGATATGGAGATATTCCTATGCGTCGTCCTGTAGTGATGGGTAACTGGAAACTTAACGGCAGCAAAACGATGGTTGCTGAACTGCTAACTGGTCTAAACGCTGAACTAGAAGGCGTTGAAGGTGTAGATGTAGCGGTAGCGCCGCCAGCACTTTACATCGACCTTGCAGAGCGCCTAATCGCTGAAGGTGGCAACAAGATCATTCTTGGTGCACAAAACACTGACATCAACAACAGCGGTGCATTCACTGGCGACATGTCTCCTGCAATGCTAAAAGACTTTGGTGCTACTCACATCATTATTGGTCACTCTGAGCGTCGTGAATACCACAATGAATCAGATGAGTTCGTAGCGAAGAAGTTTGCATTCCTAAAAGAGAACGGCCTAAAACCTGTTTTCTGTATCGGTGAAACTGAAGCGCAAAACGAAGCAGGCGAAACTGAAGCTGTTTGTGCACGTCAAATCAACGCAGTGATCGACGCATACGGTGTTGAAGCGCTAAACGGTGCCATCATCGCTTACGAACCAATCTGGGCAATCGGTACAGGCAAAGCTGCAACAGCAGAAGATGCACAGCGTATCCACGCCTCTATCCGTGCGATGATCGCAGTAAAAGATGCTGCAGTAGCAGAGCAAGTGATCATCCAATACGGTGGTTCTGTTAAGCCAGAAAACGCGGAAGCTTACTTCGCACAACCAGACATCGATGGTGCTCTTGTTGGTGGCGCATCTCTAGACGCTAAGAGCTTCGCAGCGATCGCGAAAGCAGCAGCGAAAATGAAAGCGTAATTCAACGCCATCCTATCTTTGTATTTAGGGCGTATTTCTTCGGGAATACGCCCTTTATTTTAGCCTCAACATTTCTCGAATTTGATTTTGCCCTATTCTGTTCATCGAGAATCTTTTCTAATAAACTCACAAAGTTAGTTTGGCTAGATAATTGGAAATATAATTTCAGAGGACAACTATGAACATACTGGTCACTGGTGGCAGCGGTTATATTGGCAGCCACACCTGTATTCAGATGATCGAAGCAGGAATGACGCCCATCATTTTGGACAATCTTTATAACAGCAAGTTGCTGGTGCTTGATCGCATTGAACAGGTCACTGGCGTGCGCCCCGCTTTCTATCAAGGTGACATTCGTGACAGCGAGATTCTGCAACACGTCTTTGCTCAGCATGATATCCAGGGCGTCATCCACTTTGCAGGCCTAAAGGCAGTAGGAGAATCGGTTGAAAAACCTCTGATGTATTATGATAACAATGTGTCAGGAACCCTAAATCTCGTACGTGAAATGGATAAAGCTGGTATTAAGAGCCTTATTTTCAGTTCATCCGCCACCGTCTATGGTGATCCCGCCTCCGTACCAATCCGTGAAGATTTCCCAACCTCAGCTACCAACCCTTATGGCCGCAGCAAATTGATGGTGGAAGAGTGTCTGACTGACTTCCACAAAGCCAATCCTGATTGGAGCATCACCCTGCTGCGTTATTTCAATCCCGTTGGCGCTCACGAGTCGGGTTTGCTCGGTGAAGATCCTCAAGGCATTCCAAATAACTTATTGCCCTTTGTGGCTCAAGTTGCGGTTGGTCGACGCGAAAAACTGGGCGTATTTGGTAACGACTATCCAACACCAGATGGCACTGGGGTTCGTGATTACATTCACGTTGTTGATCTTGCAGACGGTCATTTGGCGGCTTTGAATAAAGTGGGGCAGCAAGCAGGATTGCATATCTTTAACCTTGGCACTGGCCAAGGGAATAGCGTGCTTGAAATGGTCGCTGCTTTTGAAAAAGCGGCTCAGCGTCCTATTCCTTACGAAATCAAACCTCGCCGTGCAGGTGATATTGCTGAATGCTGGGCCGATCCTACCTATGCGGAACAAGTATTGGGGTGGAAAGCGACACGCTCGCTAGAGACCATGGTGGTAGATACTTGGCGTTGGCAGTCCAATAACCCAAATGGCTATGAGTAATCGCCATCACTGACACGTTTGATTGTGTTGGCAACACAATAAGGGCGAGTGAGAACTCGCCTTTTGCTTGTGGGTACGATAGAAATAGAGGTCAGATTAATCCTCATCAACAAACTGGGCCTGTAAGTAGTTTTCAATACCCGTCAATTGAATAAGGCCTAATTGCGTCTCGAGCCAATCCACATGCTCTTCTTCATCTTCTAAGATATCTTGAAAAAGATCACGTGATACATAGTCGTGCACATCTTCTGCGTAAGCAATTGCTGCCTTTAGATCGGGAATCGCGGACATTTCAAGTTTTAAGTCGCATTCCAGCATCTCTTTAGTATCTTCACCGATCATCAACTTACCAAGGTCTTGCAGGTTTGGAATACCTTCAAGAAACAAAATGCGCTCAACAAGATGATCTGCATGCTTCATCTCATCGATCGATTCGTGATATTCCTTGTCCGCGAGGTGCTTAAGCCCCCAATCTTTGTACATGCGAGCATGGAGAAAGTATTGGTTAATGGCAATCAGTTCATTGCCTAATACTTTGTTGAGATGTTGAATAATTATTGGATCGCCTTTCATGACATAGCCCTCCTCTTTGGCTTCTATAACTGTAGAACCAATTGAGCAAGTGTCAAAAAGAAAGCCGATTAGGTTAACTGGCTTGCTTGAATAGTGCCGGAGCAGTCTCGTTGATAATCTCTTTCGCCATACGTATGCATTTGCCACATTGACTTCCCAATGCAGTGCACTTCTTGATTCCACGAACATCCGCAACACCTTGCTCAATAACAAGCTTGCGAATCTTTTTATCAGAGACACCGTGGCATAAACAAACGTACATAAAAGAACCTAGCAATTGAAATCACAACAGCAAATATAATAGATAATCATTATCATTACTATGTTTATTTACTCTTCCTTTAGACCAATTTGTTATTAGCTTTTGGTATTTTATATAAACGAAAAGAGGAAGCCAAAGCTTCCTCTTTTCTTGTGCGCTGTTCTTCAAATTGAAGAAGAGTGCAAGATTTCGTTTAATTCAAAGAATTAAGCGATGATCTTAGCAACAACACCAGCACCTACAGTACGGCCACCTTCACGGATCGCGAAACGTAGACCTTCGTCCATCGCGATTGG
>NZ_JAKGCY010000003.1:0-439922 GCF_021852965.1 Vibrio floridensis
CAGCAAACAGACGAACCTGCACCTGAGCAAAACCGCGAAGAATCGCAACCAGCAGAAGACGATCCGAAGAAAGCGGCCGTCGCTGCGGCGATTGCTCGTGCCAAAGCGCGTAAAGCTCAACAAGCAGAACAAAAACAAAATACTGAGGAGAACGAGTAATGTCGTTTTTTATTGCGAGCTCACCACACGCCCACAGTCGCAAAAGCACCCCAGATTTAATGAAATGGGTAGCACTATGTGCGTTACCCGGATTGTTGGCGCAAACCTACTTTTTTGGTTGGGGCACATTAGTTCAACTCATTTTGGCAATCACCATCGCGTTATCTTTAGAAGCACTCGTGATGCTATTAAGAAAACGTCCACCAATGCGAGCGCTACGCGATCATAGTGCTCTGGTCACCGCTTGGTTACTGGCCGTCGCCATCCCCCCAATGGCCCCTTGGTGGATCATCACAATTGGCCTTTTGTTTGCGATCGTGATTGCAAAGCATCTCTATGGTGGTCTAGGGCAAAACCCGTTCAACCCTGCCATGATAGCTTATGTGGTACTGCTGATTTCCTTCCCAGTGCAAATGACCAGTTGGAGTGCTCCTCTACCTCTGATTGAAGCAGGACACGAAGTGGCCAAAGATCCAGTGACATTCGGAGATCTTCTTTCCCTGATCTTTACCGGACTCACTATCGATGGTTCTTCTCTGCAACAAGTTCGTGCAGGCATCGATGGCATTACCACGGCAACGCCGCTTGATGCTTTCAAAACTGGTCTGCACAGCGGAGCGACATCGTCAGAAATTCTCAGCCAACCTATTTTTGAAGGTTTTGCCGGTGTGGGCTGGCAATGGGTTAACCTTGCCTACTTGGCGGGTGGTCTGATTTTGCTCAAGCAACGCGTTATCCAATGGCATATTCCTGTCGGATTTTTAGGTGCGTTGCTTGTGATGAGCAGCTTTTTCTCCCTGTTCTTCCCTGGTGAAACGGCATCACCACTGTTTCATCTCCTTTCCGGTGCGACGATGCTTGGCGCATTCTTTATTGCAACGGATCCCGTATCCGCTTCAACAACAATAAAGGGGCGTATCCTCTTTGGGGCGATCATCGGTACTCTCGTCTTTATCATACGTAGCTGGGGAGGCTTCCCAGACGGTGTGGCATTTGCAGTGTTATTGGCCAACATGTGTGTACCTTTGATCGATTACTACACCAAACCAAGAACTTACGGGCACTAAAAGGCAGGAAATGAAATGTTAAACGCAATACGAAAGAACGGTTTAACACTAGCAATATTTGCCTGTGCTACCACAGGGCTAGTGGCCATGACGCAATATTTAACTAAGGACCAAATCACACTTCAGGAGCAAAAGCAGCTCTCTTCGGTCCTTAATCAAGTCATCCCGGAAAGTGCACATGACAACTTATTGTTTGAATCTTGTACATTGGTGAGCGATTCCGCGCTAGGCTCCGATAAGGCGATGACAGCCTATATTGCTACACGTAATGGCCAAGCCACCGCCATTGCTATTGAGTCCATAGCACCAGATGGCTACAACGGTGCCATTAAGATCATTACGGGTATCGATACCAGCGGTACCGTGCTTGGCACGCGCGTACTTAGCCACCAAGAAACTCCAGGGTTAGGCGACAAGATTGACCTTAGAGTGACAGATTGGATCACCAGTTTCACCGGAAAACAGTTAAATGATGGCAACTATAACAGTTGGAAAGTGCGTAAAGATGGTGGAGAATTTGACCAGTTTACCGGCGCGACCATTACACCTCGTGCGGTTGTTAAAGCGGTGCGCAACACCGTTGAGTTCGTCAATACCCATCGTGAACAGATTCTGAATCAACCACTTAACTGTGGAGGCCACTATGAGTGAGCATAAAAAATTACTTAAAAATGGCATGTGGGACAACAACCCTGCACTGGTCCAGCTACTTGGTCTGTGTCCGCTACTGGCGGTATCGTCAACCGTCACCAACGCACTTGGTCTCGGCATAGCAACATTATTGGTTCTCGTTGGCTCCAACGTCACTGTTTCTCTGATTCGTAACTACGTACCAAAAGAAATTCGTATTCCGGTATTCGTTATGATCATTGCCTCACTGGTCACGTGCGTTCAATTACTGATGAACGCCTACGCCTATGGCTTATACCTATCATTGGGCATTTTCATTCCTTTGATTGTGACCAACTGCATCATCATCGGCCGTGCTGAAGCGTACGCATCAAAAAATGATCCTTTGCCTGCGGCATTAGATGGCTTTTGGATGGGCATGGGTATGACCACCGTGCTTGTCGTTTTGGGCGCAATGCGCGAAATCATCGGCAACGGAACCCTTTTCGATGGCGCAGATCTTCTGCTGGGTGAATGGGCGAGCGCACTGCGGATTCAGGTATTCCAATTTGACAGTAGCTTCCTACTGGCACTGTTACCGCCCGGGGCATTTATTGGTGTCGGCCTGCTCATCGCGTTGAAAAATGTCATCGATACACAGTTGAAAGCTCGCCAACCTAAACAGGAAAAACCCGCGATTGAACGCGCACGCGTGACTAACGCGTAAGTCACTGTCTAGGCTCATCAAAATATGCACCGCTAGAGTGCCCATGAGCCTAGAACAACTGGAAGTCAGCAATGAATAAAGACAAACGCATACAAATTCTCGAACGATTACGAGAAAACAACCCCAACCCACAAACCGAACTCAATTGGAACTCCCCTTTTGAGCTGCTGATAGCGGTTTTGTTATCAGCACAAGCAACGGACGTCAGTGTCAATAAAGCCACCGACAAACTGTTCCCAGTCGCCAACACCCCTCAAGCGATGTTGGATCTTGGGGTGGAAGGTCTGAAAGAGTACATTAAGACCATTGGCCTGTTTAATTCCAAAGCGGAAAACACCATCAAAACGTGTCGCATTCTGCTCGAAAAACACAACGGTGAAGTCCCTGAAGACCGAGACGCTCTTGAAGCACTGCCCGGGGTTGGGCGCAAAACCGCCAATGTAGTGCTCAACACCGCCTTTGGCTGGCCAACCATCGCTGTCGATACCCATATTTACCGCGTTTCCAATCGCACAAAGTTTGCCCCAGGCAAAAACGTGGATGAAGTCGAGCAAAAGTTACTTAAAGTGGTACCAAAAGAGTTTAAACTCGATGTCCACCACTGGTTGATTTTGCATGGACGCTACACCTGTATTGCACGCAAGCCTCGCTGTGGCAGTTGCATCATTGAAGACCTGTGCGAATTTAAAGAAAAAGTCTACCCAGAGAATTAATCTCTATCTGTAAGGAGCATAACAATGTCAAATGGTCGCATTCTTCACACTATGTTGCGTGTGGGTAATTTAGATAAATCGATTCAGTTCTACACCGAAGTTATGGGCATGCAATTGCTTCGTACCAATGAAAACAAAGAGTATGAATATACTTTGGCGTTTCTAGGTTACGGTGACGAATCACAAGGCGCAGTCATCGAGTTAACTTACAACTGGGGAAAAACGGAGTACGACCTCGGCAGTGCATTTGGTCACATCGCGATTGGCGTCGACGACATTTATGTCACTTGCGATGCCATTAAAGCTGCTGGCGGCAACGTCACTCGCGAACCTGGCCCAGTAAAAGGCGGCACGACCCACATAGCTTTTGTGAAAGATCCTGATGGCTATATGATTGAGTTGATCCAAAACAAACAAGCATCAGCAGGTTTAGAAGGCTAATCGCCACGTCAATATGGCGGAATAGCAACGAGGAGGCTAAAGCCTCCTCTTTTGATCTTAATCATGAAACTTTACATGATAATAATTTTCATTTAGATTAATCTCAATTTTGCTAACTGGGATAAGCACATGATCAGTGAATGGGAAAAACACACGTTGCTCGCCGATACCGCGCTGCAACTTGACGATCCAATTCGTAGTATTTTGCACTATCAACAAGCCTACAATTTGAGCGAAGACATCATTGCTTCCTCAACGGTAGAAGCCGACGACAAATTACTGATATCCGTGATCTCGTGCCACAACTTGGCACAATTTTGGCGTTGGGCGGGTGACACCGACTATGAGCTAAAATATCTGCAACTGGCCTCGGAAAAGGTGCTGACCTTAATTCCTCAGTGCCCTCACCACCAATGTGAAAGTTTTATCGAGTCTATTGGCTGCTGCAAAAAAGCGTTGTTCGATTTTTTAAAGCGCCACCCAAACCCAAAGATCGCGCAACTGGTAGAGAAGATTGACACGGCTACCCATTGCGAAATCATCGCAAAGTTCAAACTCAACTAAACTTCACTTCGCCCCAGTGAAATGACAACGCGGCGGTTTTTATCTTTACCAATAGGCGTTGCGTTGTCTGCAATTGGGCGGCGTTTACCATAACCTTGAACTTGGATGCGATCTTCCGTCAATCCTAGTGCTTTGAAATAATCTCTCAACGATTCCGCTCTACGTTCTGATAAGTTTTGGCTCACGCTAGTACCATCAGTGGAATCGGTGTAAGTCGAAACCAACACCAAATCAATATCAGAGTTGTAGCGCACGTATTCAGCAATCTGCGACAAGCGCTTTTGCGATGCCTTGGTGAGTTTATCCCCATTGCGTTCATAATGCAGAATAGTGAACGAAATATCTTCAAAGCTGTAAGGCAACAGATTGGCGACACAATCGCTAAATACGTTGTATTTTTGCTGGAACAGAACGGCAGATAGCGCAACTTCAATTCTTTGGTCACGGCTTTGCCAATCTTGATAACTAAACGTCGGATAACGTCCTTTCTCTAACTCAGACAGAATGCCCCATGCCGTTTGTCCACCAACATAACCATTAAACTGTTGAAAGAACTTAATATTAGTAATGCGGTCGGCATTTTCTCCTGGTCGCCATGGAGGCGGCATCGAAATCAAACTCACATTGCGCGTTTCGCCCATAGGTCGACGCATTTTTAGCTCAAAATCCAACACAATTTTTTTACTTGCGCGTGAAGAGAATTCCGCATCACCGTAGTTAGGGATCGGATGCACCAAACGGCATTCCAGCGGTGAATTCATCACCATTTCCCATTGTGATTGCTGCGGGGTGGCAATATAACGCTTCGTCATCGCTGCCGATGGCAATGATGCAAAGGTAGTTAGTACTAAACCACTGGTTATTAGCCACTTTTTCATTATCACTACTTCTCTTACTCGCTCACGGTTGCGTGGCAGACATTTGCCACTACCGGATGAATTCTATCTGACTTACACATTTATGCAAAAACCTCGCCAAATAGGAGCAAAACTTTTGCGGTTTTCTCCTTTTGTAACGTTTTTTTCATAAGGATAATCTGTAATAATGCAGCCTTTGTCACACAAAAATATAGAAACATGACTGTAGAAAACACAGCACTGACCCTGAAAAAACGCTTTCGCGGCTATTTTCCTGTTGTCGTCGATGTTGAAACCGCCGGGTTCAATGCCCAAACGGATGCCCTCTTAGAAATTTGCGCCGTCACACTATCCATGGATGAAAACGGTGATCTTCACCCGGCATCGACCATTCACTTTCATGTTGAGCCCTTTGAGGGGGCAAATCTCGAAAAAGAAGCACTTGAGTTCAACGGCATTCGTGACCCGTTTAGCCCATTACGCGGCGCCGTGACGGAACAAGAAGCGCTAAAAGAGATCTATAAACTCATCCGTAGAGAACAAAAAGCCGCTGATTGTAGCCGCGCCATTATGGTGGCACACAACGCAGCGTTTGACTTAAGTTTCGTTAACGCCGCTAATGAGCGTTGCAAACTTAAACGAGTCCCGTTTCATCCCTTTGCCACTTTCGATACCGCAACGCTCAGTGGCTTAGCTTATGGCCAAACTGTACTGGCGAAAGCGTGTAAAACCGCAGGGATGGAATTTGACAATCGTGAGGCCCACTCGGCGCTTTACGATACCGAAAAAACCGCAGAGCTGTTCTGTGGCATCGTCAATAAATGGAAAGCGCTTGGAGGCTGGCCATTAATTGAAGATGAAAACGAAAAATAATAAGTAAACACAACTACCTGAGAAAACTATGAATCCTGTCGTTATATCTGTTTGCGTCATGCTAATTTTAGCCTTGATGCGAGTGAACGTGGTGGTCGCCCTCACGTTCAGTGCCATCGTTGGTGGCCTTGTTGCTGGAATGGGCCTAGGCGATACCATCGCTGCTTTTGAAAGTGGCCTTGGTGGCGGTGCAACCATCGCACTGAGCTACGCCATGTTGGGTACCTTCGCGGTTGCTATTTCAAAATCGGGCATTACTGACCTACTTGCCAGAAGCGTTATTAAGCGCCTTAACGGCAAAGAAAGTGACGCTTCAACCACCGGCTTAAAATACGCTGTTTTGGTCGCGCTCGTACTGGTGACCATGTCATCCCAAAACGTCATTCCTGTCCATATCGCCTTTATTCCCATTTTAATTCCACCTCTATTGGGCGTATTTGCAAAACTCAAACTCGATCGTCGATTGGTTGCGTGTGTGCTGACATTTGGCCTGATTACGCCATACATGGTCTTGCCTGTCGGCTTTGGCGGTATTTTCCTCAATAACATCCTATTGAAGAACCTGCACGATAACGGTTTAGAAAGCGTTGTCGCCAGCCAAGTACCGACCGCAATGCTCCTACCAGGTGCGGGTATGGTGTTTGGTCTTTTGACTGCTATTTTCTTTAGCTACCGCAAACCTCGCGAATACCGTGAAACCGAGCTGACCGTGGTGCATGAAGAAAGCGAAGGCATCAACAAAAAGCACATTCTGGTTGCAGCCCTAGGTATCATCGCAGCTCTTAGTGTTCAGCTATACACGGGTTCAATGATCATTGGTGCACTGGCTGGCTTTATGGTCTTCACCTTTGGTGGTGTCATTGCTTGGAAAGAGACTCATGATGTGTTCACTAAAGGTGTTCATATGATGGCAATGATCGGCTTCATCATGATCGCCGCCGCTGGTTTTGCTGCGGTAATGAAACAAACGGGTGGCGTTGAAACACTGGTAGAATCGCTGTCAACCAGCATCGGTGACAACAAAGGCCTCGCTGCTCTTCTTATGCTTGTGGTCGGTCTGCTTGTTACGATGGGGATTGGTTCTTCTTTCTCTACCATTCCAATCTTAGCAACCATCTACGTTCCGCTTTCCATCGCTTTTGGTTTTTCACCGATGGCAACCATCGCTCTTGTGGGTACCGCTGCAGCGCTTGGTGACGCAGGTTCACCCGCTTCTGATTCAACGTTAGGCCCAACTTCTGGTTTGAATGCCGACGGGCAACACGAGCACATTTGGGAAACGGTTGTTCCAACCTTTATCCACTACAATATCCCGCTCATTATTTTTGGTTGGATCGCAGCTATGGTGCTGTAAGCGCTTTAATACGTTGTACGATCGACAATCATAAAGAAGCCGCTCTGTTGAGCGGCTTTCTCTTTCAATAAAAATAGGTTGGTCTTTTTCAGCGTGTCTCGCTGGCCTATTTCATCGCGTTATTTTCATCACACTATTGAGCGGGCATATTCTCGACAATGCGCTCACGGATCAACTTTAACGTCGGTTCGGTGGAGAGGTAATCGATCTCGATTGGAAAATACGCATCGTTAATTTGCAATACTAAACTTGGGTAAGCGTTGACGCCTAAGCTTCGAGCTAAACTCAGTTGATCTTCAAAGACACCTTCCAATAAACGCCCCGTCACATCGTTTTCAAACTGTTGAACATTGAGTCCAATTTCTTGCGCAAGCTGGCGATGTGTCGCTTCATCATGTGGTGGCATGGCGCGCAAATAATACGCGTGTTGGATAGCCTCTAGCATTTGCTCATAAGAATCTTGAAAACCTGCGGCAATCACCGCACGACACGCCTGATAGGTACTACGAACTGGTGTACAACGTGTCCAAAACTCATAATTAAATTGAGTACCTAGACGCTGTTCAATTTGATGCCAAATGCTTTCAATTTTTTGCTGCATTTCAGGTGGCATCGGCAATGTTGAATCTGGCGCTAAGCCGCCAACCACATACTCAAACTGAATGACTCCAGGTAACTGTTGCTTCAATTTTTCCAAGGTAGGTTTGTATCCCCAGCACCAGCTGCACATAGGATCATGGACGTAATATAGTTTGATTTTCATGGTAGTAACTCAAAAACAAAAAGGAGCCAAACAGCTCCTTCGTATTCTATCTTCGTTTGACGATAACCACTACCGAAACTCTTTCAAGCTCCATAGTGGTTGGCCAAATTATTCCGCGTCGCTGCCCGCTGCGCGTGCTGCCGCTTCTTTGATCAATGGTTGAAGTTCGCCTTTTTGGAACATCTCAATCACGATATCACAACCGCCAATCAACTCACCTTCAACCCATAGTTGTGGGAAAGTAGGCCACTCCGCGTATTTTGGCAACTCAGCACGAATATCTGGGTTTTGTAAGATGTCTACATAAGCAAATTTTTCACCACATGCCATCAATGCTTGAGCTGCTTGAGAAGAAAAACCACAGCTTGGTAGCTTTGGAGAACCTTTCATGTAGAGAAGGATTGGGTTTTCTGCGATTTGTTGTTTGATTTTGTCGATAGTTTCCATTGCTTCCTCGTTCACGGAATGACTGCAAATTTTTCGCACATTCTACCTTATTAGTGCAGAATAAAAAGCACATAAAATTAAGGGCTATTGTCCGTACTAGATCCGCATTAGAATGACAAAGAAATTTCATATCAAAAAGCGGATTTTTCCTTTTAATAAAGTAAAAACTTGCTAAACTATAGCGCAAGTCAGTCATATTGACAGTCGATTCGTTGATGAATAATCAAACGGATTGATTTAATTATAAATTCACTGGAAGCAACCGAAGGTAATCCCTTCATATAAATGGAGAATCGAGCAATGGCATTTGAACTACCAGCTCTTCCTTACGCAAAAGACGCGCTTGAGCCACACATCTCTGCAGAAACTCTTGAGTTCCACCACGGCAAACACCACAACACTTACGTTGTGAAACTGAACGGCCTAATTCCTGGTACTGAATTCGAAGGTAAAACCCTAGAAGAGATCATCAAGACTTCTACTGGCGGTATCTTCAACAACGCAGCGCAAGTGTGGAACCACACTTTCTACTGGCACTGTCTTGCTCCAAATGCAGGCGGCGAGCCAACAGGTGCAGTTGCAGAAGCGATCAACGCAGCATTCGGTTCATTCGAAGAGTTCAAAGCAAAATTCACCGATTCAGCAATCAACAACTTTGGTTCATCTTGGACTTGGTTGGTGAAGAAAGCAGACGGTTCTCTAGCAATCGTTAACACTTCAAATGCGGCAACACCAATCACTGAAGAAGGCGTAACTCCACTACTGACTGTAGACCTATGGGAACACGCTTACTACATCGATTACCGCAACCTACGTCCTGACTACATGAACGGTTTCTGGGCACTGGTTAACTGGGATTTCGTTGCAGAGAACCTAGCGAAATAATTTTCGCCCCTTAAGTTCCAATTTAGTCATACTTGAAAGCCCGCATTCGCGGGCTTTTTGTTTATTTTCCCTAAAGTTATCTGCCGACGTGCCGCTAATAAAGCATCACACGGAGAGCCGCATGCAGATACACACATTAGACAAAGCAAGCATCATTAACGAGCTGAGCTTCGGTAATGGCATTAGCCAAGCCGTTCAGCAAGGACGTCGTGCCGACTTTGCACTGCTGCTTTCGATGTTTTCTGAAGACGCTCGTCACATCACCCCCGTAGAACAAATTGAAACGCAGGAAATGACGGATGCCGTGTTGCGTAAGCAATTTGGTTTGTCTGAACCTCAAAAATTGAGAAGCGATCAATCAAGTTACGCGATTTCTGCAGAACAAGCGAAACAGTTCCACAATGCAGGGCTTCCTTCTGCCAAACTGAGTCACTATCTCAACGCAGAGCCATTAGCTTATATGCCAGAAGAGACGTTTGATCTACCAGAAGAGGTTTATCAAAACCTTTCTGGGCACGAGCGAACAAAACTCGCAACCCCTGAAGTTAAATTGCTACCAGAAGCCGGGTTGTACAACCACCTATCCACTGCACTGGTCAAAGCGAAATTTGCCACCTACGCGTAACACGCTGTTTATCGTTGTATTTACTGGCATGGCACGGATCAACTTTGCTAGACGCTATGCGACAATTTTTCATCCCTCAGAACACCAAACTGTGACTGTTTACAAATATCTCATCATCTCTTTTGCACGATTAACCGTTGTTTGAAGTTATTCACACAGCGTACCCAATTTCTCACCCAAGATGAAAGTACGGTCTGAATGCTTGAGGGAGAGCAACGAGATGGATATCAAGAACGCTTTGATTTTAGTGACGAGTGCGGGCTCATTATTGGGCAGAACAGTGGCAGCGCACTTTGCGCGTCTCGGTGCCATTGTTATTCTCTGCGACCAAGACCAAGCTGCATTGAGTGATACACACAAAGAGCTCTATGCCATCACTCAAGATGTTTATCCGATCACTTTGCAAGACTACAGCCAATCTTCCATTCAATCCTTGTTTGACCACATTCAGGCACAATTTAACCGCGTCCCCAATGTACTCGTGAACTGTTGGACCAGCTCTCCTCTGCCACTTTTGAATACTGAAGCAACCTCAGAAGGCTTCATAGAAAAACTATCAAGTACCGCAGGCGCACTATACGGCTATGTGCAAGTGTGCGCGGAACGAATGCGACGCACAGAAACGAAAGGCGTGATCGTCAATGTTATTTCGCACGATGATCATCTAAATTTTACCGGTGTTGAGAGTGTGACTTCCCTCGTTTCGGGTTTTACTCACAGTTGGGCAAAAGAGCTCACCCCTTTTAATATTCGCGTTGGTGGTGTGATTCCATCGGTATCACACCATCACGGACAGATAGACGCGACACATTGGGCTCAAGTACAGGATGAACTCATTCGCAACGCTGAGTACATCGTGGCGAATGAGTATTTCAGTGGCAGAGTGGTGACCACCGAAATCTAACCGAACTCAAAAAATCAAACTGATAAAAAAAGCCCCGGTCTTTCGACTGGGGCTTTGATCTTTTTCCCGATTTTTTTAGGTTTCGTGCTAGCGAAAACCTACCTCATTCCTGAGTCTTACTTCTTGCTGACACTTAGTGACTAAGTATCAGACTTATTTTTTCGCTTTTGGCGCTACTTGGTCTGCTTTCTTCTTGATTACAGTCGTACCTTCGAAAGTTTCACCTTCAACGAAAGCTTTACCGTAGTAAGAAGCCAGTAGAACTTCTTTTAGCTCAGCGATTAGTGGGTAGCGTGGGTTCGCACCAGTACACTGGTCATCGAACGCTTCTACTGCTAGTTCATCAACTTTCGCTAGGAAGTCAGCTTCAGCAACACCTGCCGCTTGGATAGACATTGGGATGTCTAGGTTACCTTTTAGCTCATCCAACCATGCTAGTAGACGTTCAATCTTCTGAGCAGTGCGGTCACCAGCTTGGCTTAGGCCTAGGTGGTCAGCAACTTCAGCGTAACGACGACGTGCTTGTGGACGGTCGTATTGAGAGAACGCAGTTTGCTTAGTTGGGTTATCGTTCGCGTTGTAACGTACCACGTTAGAGATAAGTAGAGCGTTCGCCAAACCGTGTGGTAGGTGGAACTCTGCACCGATCTTGTGCGCCATAGAGTGACATACACCTAGGAACGCGTTCGCGAATGCGATACCAGCGATGGTCGCTGCGTTGTGTACTTTCTCACGAGCGATTGGGTCTTTTGCACCGTTCGCGTAGCTTGAAGGTAGGTACTCTTTTAGCATCTTAAGTGCTTGTAGAGCCTGACCATCTGAGTATTCGTTCGCAAGAACAGATACGTAAGCTTCTAGAGCGTGAGTCACTGCATCGTAACCACCGAATGCGGTTAGAGACTTAGGCATGTTCATCACTAGGTTCGCATCTACGATTGCCATTTGAGGAGTCAATTCGTAGTCTGCTAGTGGGTACTTAGCACCAGTTTTGTCGTCAGTAACAACCGCGAATGGTGTTACTTCTGAACCTGTACCTGAAGTGGTAGTGATACATACAAGCTCAGCTTTTTGACCCATTTTAGGGAACTTGTAGATACGTTTACGGATATCCATAAAGCGCATTGCAAGTTCTTCGAAGTGAGTTTCTGGGTGCTCGTACATTACCCACATGATCTTCGCAGCATCCATTGGTGAACCACCACCTAGTGCTAGAATCACATCAGGTTGGAAGCTTTGCATTGCTGCTGCGCCTTTCTGTACTACTGATAGCGTTGGGTCAGCTTCAACATCAAAGAATGTTTGAACTTCCATGCCTTGAGCTTTAAGCAGTTGTACTACGTCATCTGCGTAACCGTTGTTGAATAGGAAACGGTCAGTTACTAGGAATGCGCGTTTCTTACCTTCTAGGTCGCTTAGTGCGATTGGAAGGCTACCACGACGGAAGTAGATTGACTTAGGTAGTTTGTGCCACAACATGTTTTCAGCTCGCTTCGCAACAGTTTTCTTGTTGATTAGGTGCTTAGGACCTACGTTCTCAGAGATAGAGTTACCACCCCATGAACCACAACCAAGAGTTAGAGATGGTGCAACGTTAAAGTTGTAAAGGTCACCGATACCACCGTGAGTAGTTGGGATGTTTACAAGGATACGTGCAGTCTTCAGTTTGTCACCGAAGTAACGGATACGGTCTGCATTTACGTCTTGGTTAGTGTATAGACCAGATGTGTGACCGATACCGCCGATTTCAACCATGGTTACTGCTTGTGCAACTGCGTCTTCGAAGTTGTCTGCGCGGAATAGACCTAGAGTTGGAGATAGCTTCTCGTGAGCAAATGCATCGTCGTAAGACACTTTGCCTAGGCCTTCACCAACAAGAACTTTAGTATCAGCAGGAACTTTAACGCCTGCCATTTCAGCGATCGCTGCAGCTGGTTGACCAACGATTTTCGCGTTTAGTGCGCCATCGATGAGCAGTACTTTACGAACTTTGTCTGCTTCAGCTTTGCTTAGTACGTACGCTTTGTGAGAAGCAAAACGCTCTTTCACTTCGTCGTATACAGCATCAACAACGATTGCAGCTTGCTCAGAAGCACATACTACGCCGTTATCGAACGTCTTAGACATTAGGATAGATGCAACTGCACGTTTGATGTCCGCTGTTTCATCGATAACAACAGGAACGTTACCTGCACCTACACCGATTGCTGGCTTACCAGAAGAGTAAGCGGCTTTAACCATGCCTGGACCACCAGTTGCAAGGATAAGTGCGATGTCATCGTGCTTCATCAGCGCGTTAGAAAGCTCAACCGATGGCTGGTCGATCCAACCGATGATGTCTTTTGGCGCACCAGCTGCTACTGCAGCTTCTAGAACCAGTTTCGCTGCATCGTTAGTCGAGTTTTTCGCACGTGGGTGTGGCGAGAAGATGATACCGTTACGAGTCTTCAAAGAGATAAGAGATTTGAAGATTGCAGTAGATGTTGGGTTAGTGGTTGGAACGATACCGCAGATGATACCTACTGGCTCAGCAATAGTCATCGTACCTAGGTTGTCATCCTCTTCAAGGATGCCACATGTTTTTTCGTCCTTGTATTTGTTGTAGATGAACTCAGACGCAAAGTGGTTCTTGATTACTTTATCTTCAACAATACCCATACCAGATTCTTCAACCGCCATTTGTGCTAGCGGGATACGAGCTTGGTTAGCCGCTAGAGAAGCTGCACGGAAGATTTTGTCTACTTGCTCTTGAGAGTAAGTAGCGAACTCTTCTTGCGCTTTCTTAACGCGTGCAACCATCGCATCTAGTTCAGCCATATTAGTAACAGGCATAGGGAATCTCCTAAAATTAACAAATATTAAAAACTTTTTAGTAAGGCTGTTTGTCTATCACTCTTACTGTGAATCAGTAAGTTACTTAGCAACCGACTTAGTAAATCGCTTTCAGGGCTGAGTATAATATTTCAGAGTATGAAAAAAATTGACTTGGATCAGATCCAACACTCTAAATACCCCAAAAGTGGTGCATGAACGCAATAATTTCACTCAAATCATTGATAAATAGATAAATAAATTTTCAATTTATATCGAACAAAAAGCATGCAAACAAACAAATCGTACAAATAAGCAACGCAACCTTGTAAAAAAGTTTCATTATAAATCTACAAAATTACATAAAATTACATGTAGACGTGAAACTTTGTGCTACTGAGAGTATATCCAATTCCCCCTCCTCCTAAAGACGACGACTCAGTTTTTATCAAAAATGTGCGAATGTTAACGTTTATGTAAACTTATTGAATGAGCAAGGCAAATTATACGCAACAAAGTATGACAAATTACTTCACACGCATTTCAATAATTAGTTTTTCTCAACAATCAAACACACCACACGTTAGTTTTTTTCATTCGTGAACTATGCTTTTTTCGACTATATTTCGCGGTCAAGCCGTTCACCTAATTTCCATGTGGTTTCTCTGATGCAAACGTTCGAAGTCGCTATCTTTCTGCAGTTTTTTCTTGGCCTTGTCGCCGCAGTAAACCCCGTCGGTATCATGCCGGTATTTGTGTCACTCACTGGCCACATGACACCGGAAGAAAAACACAAAACCGCCCTTACCGCCAATGTGGCGGTGGCGATTATTCTGACCGTTTCATTACTAGCTGGTCAGATGCTACTCGACATGTTTAGCATTTCTCTCGACTCCTTCCGTGTTGCCGGTGGTTTGCTACTACTTAGCATCGCCTTTTCGATGATGAGCGGTAAGTTGGGTGAAGATAAACAAAACAAACAAGAGCAATCGGAATACGTGAGCCGCGAGCAAATTGGTGTTGTGCCTTTGGCAATGCCTTTGATGGCAGGCCCTGGTGCGATTAGCTCGACCATCGTTTATGGCTCTCGCTACCCAAGCATGTTCGATACCATGGGTATTGTGATCACCATTGCTGCCTTTAGTTTTTGTTCATGGCTGCTCTTTCGCTCAGCGCCAATTATCGTTCGCTTTTTAGGACAAACCGGCATCAACGTGATCACCCGTATTATGGGTCTGATCTTGGGTGCACTCGGCATAGAGTTCATCGCCAATGGTCTACGCAATCTCTTCCCCGGATTAGCCTGATTCCAGAATTAAAGGTATGATGTTGCAACGTTTCAACTATGTCGCAACATCATGTCACGCCAGTCACTCAAGCATCATCTTTACGTTATCATTTTCGGTACGCACACGCCTGCAGGCAGAGCCTTTGACATTGGCTTGATCGTCGCGATTTTTACCTCGCTGCTGGTGCTTTTACTCGAATCTATCCCGTCGATTCGCGCTCAGTGGGCAAGCGAACTCAAATACCTTGAGTACGGTTTTACCGCCCTATTTACGCTCGAGTATTTGCTACGTTTATATTGCTCACCAAAACCTACCGCCTACGCACGGAGTTTTTATGGTGTGGTGGACTTACTGGCGATACTGCCGACCTACCTTGCTTTCTTATTCCCATCAGCGGCTTTTATGGGCGTCATTCGACTGCTGCGTGTGATGCGTATCTTCCGCATTCTGAAACTCGTTCGTTATTTGCAAGACTCAAATTTGTTGATGCGCTCCTTGCTGATGGCTCGAAGAAAAATACTGATATTTTTCAGCGCGGTGGCTATTTTGGTGACCATATTTGGCGCCCTGATCTACGTAATTGAGGGTCCACACAATGGCTTTACCAGTATTCCCAAAAGTATCTACTGGGCCATTGTGACCATTACGACCGTAGGCTATGGTGACCTCGTGCCACAAACCGATCTAGGCAAAGCCATCGCATCTCTGACAATGTTACTCGGTTACTCAATTTTGGCGGTGCCGACGGGGATCATTACCGCCGAACTCAATCAAGAGATGAACTCACACCGACAATTGGTCAAGTGCCCTAACTGCTCACGTGCTGGACATGAATCCGATGCACTCTTTTGCAAACACTGCGGCAGTGAACTGGCGGATCCCGATAAACGAGTGGTCGCAGTACAAAGCACAGAAGCCGACAAAAAATAAGCGCTCGTATGAGCGCTTGATTGCCTTGTTGCATGAGCCGTAGCAGCTTCAACATCCGTCTGTGATGGTTTCCACTGCAAAGTCCGCACCCGGTTCCATCGCGGCGGTATATTTGACGTAGCAACGGCTCTCTTCGATGGCTTTATTGAAATCCACAATGTTGTCATCGGCCAACCATTGTGACTGCGTAATGATCCACCAATCGGGATCTGAGACTGAACCATTATTGTGTGCAGCCCAAACCCATTCACGTTCTAAATCATGGTAGCCCGTGTCAATTTGTAAGAAGCTTTCCATTCCACCACGCGAGACACTCGGATAACCATATTGCACAGCCCCGTAGTTTGGCACGTGGTAGAATTCAAGTGCTTCCATCCCTTCCACAGCGGCTTTTCCATACGCCATCTCCGCCGCATTCGTTACGGCGCCAGCTAAACCTTCAACGACGGAACGCCGTGCATCGGATTGTAAATTCAGGAATCTTGGCGCAGCGACCACCGCTAACACGGCAACAAGCACAATCACTACGATCAATTCTATTAGCGTAAAACCTCGAAATTTCTTATACATACAGCACACCACTCTCAAAACCCACGCTAAATTAGGTCATCAATGTCAACGAACTGTCATTGAAAAAATAAAAAAGCGCCTTTTAGGCGCTTTTTAGAATGATGTCTCATATTTGAGTTATTGCTTCTCAGCAAGGATGATTCTTAGCGTACGACGCAAAGGTTCTGCCGCGCCCCAAAGAAGTTGGTCACCCACGGTAAATGCGTTAAGGAAATCATCACCCATCGACATTTTGCGTAAACGGCCAACAGGAATTGAAAGCGTTCCTGTCACTTTAGCTGGCGTTAGCTCTTGCGCGGTAATGTCACGCTCGTTTGGAATCACTTTAACCCACTCGTTGTCGCTCGCAATGATCTCTTCAATTTCATCAAGAGGGACATTTTGCTTAAGCTTGATAGTCAGCGCTTGTGAATGACAACGCATTGCACCGATACGAACACAAGTTCCATCGATAGGAATTGGAGAATTTTGTAAACCAAGGATCTTGTTCGCTTCTACGCCACCTTTCCATTCTTCTTTACTTTGACCGTTTTCGCGTTTCACGTCGATCCATGGAATCAATGAGCCAGCCAGAGGCGCGCCAAAGTTGTCAACTGGGAACGAGCTGCTGCGCATCGTTTCCGCAACCTTACGATCGATATCAAGAATAGAGCTTGATGGGTTGGCCAATTCTGAGCTTACGGCATCATTGATCACGCCCATTTGAGAAATCAGTTCACGCATATTCTGCGCGCCTGCACCAGAAGCGGCTTGGTAAGTCATTGCACTCATCCACTCAACCATACCTTGTTTGTATAGTCCACCTAACGCCATCAGCATTAGCGAAACGGTACAGTTACCACCAACAAAGGTGTTTGTGCCACTATGGATGCCTTGTTGAATCTGAGCTAAGTTCACAGGATCAAGAGTGATAATCGAATCTGGAGCCATACGCAGTGTAGAAGCTGCATCAATCCAGTAGCCTTTCCAACCCGCTTCACGCAGTGCTGGGTATACCTTTTCTGTATAACCACCACCTTGACAAGTGATGACTGCGTCGAGCTGTTTCAACGCATCAATATTGAATGCATCTTGTAGTAAACCAGCATCTTTACCAAAATTTGGCGCTGGAATACCAATTTGAGAGGTACTGAAAAAGACTGGTTCAATCAGATCAAAGTCTTTTTCTTCAACCATGCGCTGCATCAGCACCGAGCCAACCATGCCACGCCAACCAACTAAACCCACTCTCATCACATTAACTCTCCGTGTATTCAAATAACAAAATAAATTTGCATTAATAGTTCTATTTTCTAGGCAAAATCTCAAGCACTAATTGACGAAAACGTCCAACTTTTTCGTTTTGATTTGTTAAGGTCGCAAAACTTCATGATTTAGCTTTGGTAAGAGCTCTGACCGAGCAGGATTTCCTACCCGGCCGCCACGTTCACATATGAAGCACATTTATTTCACATTACACAACACTTAAAACTAATTATTTTAAACTTTAGTAGTTTATTATTTCACAAAATACGTATTACACCGATCCAAATCAAAACAAACGACTAAATAAATCGAATTATCCACTACGTTAATGTAATGTAAGCATCCTAAACATACGGGGGCGTAATCCCTCTAACGCTCCGACATTTATCAGAGGAATATATGAAGCAGGAAATTACTCGCTTACCAAGTCTTCCCCAAGTGCTCATTTCACTGGGATTGTTTTTACTTTTGGCTTTTTCGTTTACCGCGAAATTAGATCTACCTATTCAGCTAGCACTTTATATCGGCTGGTTCATTATTATGGTGTTGGGCTTACGTCTAGGTCATCAGTATAAAGACCTGGAAAAAGCGGCATTAAACGGAATTTCGAATGGTTTAGGCGCTGTTCTTATTCTATTAGCCGTTGGCGCATTGGTTGGTACCTGGATCTCCGGCGGTATCGTACCCACTATTATTTACTATGGTCTGAAGGCAATACATCCTTCTATCTTCCTTTTAGCCACTATGATCATTTGCTCCCTAACAGCACTTGCAACAGGCACCTCTTGGGGCGCAGCAGGTACCGCAGGTATCGCAATGATGGGGATTGGCCAAGGCCTTGGCGTACCAGCACCGATCACAGCAGGTGCGGTACTATCAGGCTGTTACTTCGGTGACAAAATGTCTCCGCTTTCAGATTCTGTGATCCTTGCTTCTTCAATGTCGAACGTTGAGGTTATGGAGCACATTAAAGGCATGCTGCCTATCGCTCTGATCAGCTACATCATTACCGGCATTATGTTCACAGCATTTGGCTTCCATTACGCAGGTAATGTTGACATGAGCCAAGTGGAATCGGTGATTAAAGCGATGGATCAGCAGTTCTACATCACGCCTTACTCGTTTGTTCCTGTCATTATCGTATTGGCACTGCTTGCCATGCGCATGCCTTCATTCCCAGTCATCAGCTTTGGTTCTCTACTGGGTATTATTTGGGCCGTGATGATCCAAGATGTGGATTTCCTAACCGCGTTCAATACTGCTTGGGCACCGTTTGCGATTTCTTCAGGCGTTGATTTCATTGATTCCATCCTAAACCGTGGTGGTATGTCCTCCATGTTGGGCTCGGTGGCCGTGATCGTGTTTGGTCTTGGTTTTGGTGGTCTACTGGATAAAGTTGGCGTGCTAGAAACCATCGCGAAACTGTTTGAACGTCGCGTGCAAAATGCGGGCTCTCTCGCAACCAGCACGATTGGTACAGCGTTTATGGGTAACGTGTTCGGTTCAGCGATGTACGTTTCACTGATTCTGACACCAAAGATTTGTGCGAAAAACTACGACCGCCTAGGTTACAAACGTAAGAATCTATCACGAAATGCCGAGTTTGGCGGCACGCTAACATCCGGTATGGTGCCTTGGAGTGATAACGGCATTTACATGGCGAGTATTCTTGGTGTCGCTACCCTGTCGTATGCACCGTTTATGTGGTTGAGCTTTGTTTGTATCGCAGTGACGATTTTCACCTCCTACATGGGTTGGTTTGTCGACAAGTGCGAGCCTACCGCCGAAGTCAGTGACAAAGAGCAAGGCGTCACGGTACAAAAAATGGCTTAGTCGTCTAGTTCAAAAAGCGTCCTCGAGACGCTTTTTGTCTACTGTTTTAAAGGAAGTACTTTTAGTGGGCCCACACTTCTTTAAAAAATAATCTTTCAACTAAGATGCATTAGCCTTACTCTGTTACGCTTTCTATCGTTAACTGTAACGTGATCGCCCAAATGAATTTAGCATGATACACCCTAAGATCTTCTGCTTATTGGCACTCTCAACTCATTGTGCCTTTGCTTCGATAAAGTCAACCACAGCCTTTAGCTTGGACAACGATGGAATTTTTGGCGTAGACCAAGACTACACCAATGGTATTTTCTTCGCTTATGCGTCACCCGCTTTAAGTTCAGAGCACCAAATCCGTCGTCTAAGTTTGGCGGATAAACTGGGCGGTTCTGTTGATAAATGGGAATTTTCAATAGGCCACAAAATGTGGACGCCTGCTGATATTTCCCAGACGACTCCCGTTTTGAATGATCGTCCTTATGCGGGCTACTTTCACGCCGAGCTCAACTACCTTTCTCTCCACCCACAGCAAGCTGTGCGTTATAACCTAACGCTAGGTACCACGGGCGAAAATGCGCTATCCGAAAAAGCACAAAAGCTGGTGCACAGCATTACTGGCTCGACGGATCCCAATGGTTGGGAATATCAAGTGGATGACTATGTTGCTGGTAGTATTGGTTACCAACGCCATGACCTGCTGATACGTTCCGCAAATCTCACTGAGTCAAATTGGGAAATGAGCCATATTTTTGAAGCCAATGCAGGCAATTTCCGCAGTGATGTCGCATCTGGTGTGATGTTTCGCTACGGTTCAGATTTGGCCAATACACTTGGCGCAGCGAGTATTTCAACCGAAAATCCTTTTCACGCAAGCATGATGGGAAATTCCTCATACGGATGGTTTGTTTACAGTGGGCTTTCAAACCGTTATCGCTTTAATGACATCACATTGGAAGGTGAGCGCTCCGGATTACCAGAGCCATCTGACTTATATGATGTGACCCTACAGAACTGGCAAAGTACCGCTGTCGCGGGTGTGGCGCTGTATAATCGTCGTATTGGCATGAGCTTCGCGCTGTCGGCTAAAACCCCTGAATACAAAGAAGCACCAGAACGAATCTACGGTAATGGCGCACTTTCTCTGTACGCCTTTTTCTAACGGCAGGCTTTTCAACGCCAAAAGTTCTAGTGAAAAAAGCGGGATCATTGAGTTATCCCGCTTTTGCTTTTCAAAATCAGATCAAATCGTGAATTTTTGACATTCGTTACTCAACTGACGAGAACTGTCATCAACAAGCTGGCTGACGTCTCGTAACTCACCATTGTTACTTTCCAGTTCTCGCATCGCTTGAGAGATTTGCGTCATGCTATCAGCCATGGATTGACTGGTGGTGGCCAGTTCTTTGATCGATGAGAGAATAATCTCTGTTTGATGGTTAGCTTCATCCGCTTTGGCAGTAATGTGTTTGAGCGCATCCATCGCTTCATGCCCTTTTTGTTGCCCTTTTTCAATCGTTTGACCCGAGCTACTGATGTATTGAATCACCTCGGCACTTTCATTTTTCATGGTTTGAATGGTGCCAGTGATTTCACTCACCGCATCGACAGTGCGGACCGCGAGGCTACGAACTTCATCGGCCACAACAGCAAAACCACGTCCTTGCTCCCCAGCGCGGGCCGCTTCTATGGCTGCGTTGAGTGCCAGTAGGTTGGTCTGTTCGGCGATGCCGTTGATAATGTCCATCACCGAGTCAATTTTTGAGGACGCTTCTTCTAATTGACTGATGTGCCCAGCCGCCGAGTTGAGAATTTGTGCGACCTGCTCAAGTGAGCCGATCGCTTCTGAAATGATTTTGCCGCCATCTTCTGCTGCTTGGTTTGATGCGCGACTAATTTGGGTCACGAATTCCAGTGAATTAGACACCTCTTGCGTTGTTACACTCACCTCTTCAGTTGCCGAGGCAAGCAATTGGGTTTGGCCAAGGATCTCGCCTTGGTGATGAGCGAATTTGTCAAGCCCGACTCGCAGTTCTCCTGCATGCCCAGCCAGTGAATGACTGCTTTCTTGTACTTCAGAAACAAGCTTACCAAGATTTTCACAGCTTTCATTGACCGACTGAGACAACTGATTGAACTCATCATTGGCGTTGTCGCTTAGTGTCAAACGGCAAGACAAGTCACCATTAGAAATCGCTTTAATCACTTGGCTGATACGGTCAAGCGAGCGGGTCAACGACACACTGATGCTCAAAAAAATCACAATAGTGAACACGGCCAGTGCCGCTAATGCAATCAATACTGACCACTGTGTTTTACCCGCTGAAGATGCGGCTCGCTGTTGCTGATCATCCGCGACTGCATTCAACTGCTCTGAAGCTTGCTGAATTAAGTTGATCGCTTCACGTTGGTTGTTTTTCAACTGCTGTTCAAGCGCGCCCAATTGCTGAGAGAGCTCACTGACTCGAACAAACGTTTGTTTAAACTGTTCGATCTCTTTCTCATAAATATCCAACATGCCATAGCTGTTTGAGACGTTAACAAACATCGTCATCGCACGATTAAACAGTTTCATGTTCTGTTCATTTGGCAGCAACAAGTAGTTTTGCTGGGTTTTGATCATGGCTTGAAAATCGGAGTTAATCGTCACCATGCCCGTTTCTTCGATCTTTTGTTCAATGACCTTCGCCAGATCTTTTAACTGACCTAATTTGCCTTCATCAACATTAAAACCAAGTTCTGATTTAACGCTGAGCCACGGAGCCAACGATTTTGCAAGCGCGTCAACCGCTTGCTGCATGCTGTCGGCTTGTGTAGTGAGGTCAAACTGAACGAGAGTTTCACCCGCTTGACGAACGTTTTGCTCTAAATGCGTAACGTCCGCTTTAACGGCATTCACATTAGCAGCGGTCAGTTGGCCTAGTTTTCCCGTTAACTGCAACAGCTCGACTTGGGTTTGAGCGATCTGCCCTGCTCCAGTCGATACTCGACTACTTTGCGAATACTGTTCAGTCAATGAGGTGAGTTGGTTCGAGGTGTAAGCGGCAAGTGCAACAAAACCCAAAGTCAAAATACTCAAAAACAGCTGAATTTTACGTTTCTGAGAAAGCGCAAGCATATCCATGGTCTAATTCCCTACAGCACATTTTCTTATTGTAATAATTAACGTTATGTTTACATTTATAACAATAATCACAATCAACACAAATGTCATTAGCCTGCTATTAGGTTTTTCTCATCATGCGGAGTCAGTTTTCTCGCTTAGAGACTCATTCCAGTGTTTTGCATACTGTTTTAACCCCAGTTTTTGTAATAAAATAACAGCCGAAATTTGATAAGAATTGAGAGCTAGACATGACAACAACGGGTCGTATTCACTCTTTTGAATCCTGCGGAACGGTTGACGGACCAGGTATTCGTTTTATTGTTTTTATGCAGGGCTGTCTAATGCGTTGTATGTATTGCCACAATCGCGATACATGGGACACGCACGACGGTAAAGAGGTCACCGTCGAAGAGATCATCAAGGAAGCGAAATCTTATCGTCATTTTATGAACGCCTCTGGTGGTGGTATCACGTGCTCCGGTGGCGAAGCGATGCTGCAACCTGAATTTGTGCGTGATCTGTTCCGTGCAGCAAAAGCAGAAGGCATTCATACCTGCCTAGACACCAATGGTTATATCCGAAAGCACACTGACGTTGTTGACGAAGTATTAGAAGCAACCGATTTGGTGATGCTCGATATCAAGCACATGAAAGATGAAATTCATCATGATTTCATCGGTGTTTCCAACCGTCGTACTCTCGATTTTGCTCGCTACTTGCATAAAATTGGGCAAACAACCTGGATTCGTTACGTGGTCGTTCCTGGGTATACCGATGATCCTGAAGCGGCTCATATGCTTGGTGAGTTCATCAAAGACATGGACAACATCGAGAAGGTCGAACTGCTTCCTTACCACAAGCTTGGCGCTCACAAATGGGAAGCGTTGGGTCTAGAGTATCCACTGGAAGGGGTGAATCCACCACCAAAAGAGACGATGGATAATATTGTTTCTATCCTTTCGCAATACCATAGCAATGTGAAATACTAAGCATCGTATTCGTTATTCAATACCCACTTTACGTGGGTATTGTTTTATCTACAGGTATGAATGACATGGATGTATTTGCCTTTCTTTGCTTAGGCGTTATTTTGCTGGTGATTGGGTTTGGTTGCAAAGATGACTTCCTCAAAACCTTTCTCCCGAAGCTAGTGGCAGACAAGCCTTTCCAACACATGACATTTGCGGTGATGTTGCTGCTATTTTTGCTTTGGAATGCTCAAGCAGGAGTCAAAGAAGGGCTATACATCCATTTTCTGGCACTGACCACGCTCACCATGATGTTTGGCTGGAGAATGGCATTTTTGCTCACACTTCCAGTCTACGCGTTACTCACCGCGTTTGGTGATCTAACGATTCAGCAGTTGCCAAGTACGATTCTCCTCTCTTCCCTCGCCCCGATTCTGTTTTCTTACGCGGTTTTCGTACTCAGCTATCACTATTTGCCGAGAAACATCTTTGTGTTTATTTTCATTGCTGGTTTTTTCAACGCAGGACTGACTGGCAGCGTTCACCTTCTCATTAATGCCCTTTATCATCTCTATGTTGGCCATTACGACTGGCAAACCATATGGCACAACTATTTCATTTTTATGCCTCTGCTCGCCTTTCCTGAAGCGCTACTCAATGGGATGTCTTTGGCTGCGCTCTGCGTCTTTAAACCAGAGTGGCTACGTGTCTTTTCAGACCGTGATTACATTTACAACCACTACCGAAAATAGTGCTCAGATCAACAAACAAATTTTCCATTTTTCCCATTAAAACTGTGTTGAGATCATGTTTCATCGTGTGATGTTCCGCTAACCTAACGTCAACAACACAATTAGAGAATATATAGTGAGGTCACCATGGAAATGTCGAATGCACAACGATTGATCCTATCCAACCAGTACAAGTTGATGTCTCAGCTCGACCCTGAAAATGCCGAAAAATATCAACGTTTTCAGACCATCGTTGAGCGTGGCTATGAGCTGCAAATGCGTGAGTTGAACAAAGATTACGGCTGCATCACTGAAGCACTCTGCAAAGAAATTATCGATGTGATGGAAATGTACCATGCAATGCAAGAGTCTTTCCGCATGCTCGATGCGGATGAATCTACCCAGGTTGATCAGCGTCGCCTTCAGTTCCTTGGTTTTGATATTGCCTCTGAAGCACAATTGGTTCACTACGTTCGATTCTTAACCGAATCTGAAGGTCTCTACCCTCAATTCGATAAAGGTGACCACCACTTCAACAGCCAAATGCCGATGCTGGAAAAATACCGCCGTATGTTGGCGACTTGGCGCAAGTGCCCTCGTCAATACCACTTATGTGCGACAGAACTGCGCCAAATTTTTAATGCCTAGTTTTAGAACGTAGCGTTTCGCAGACGAACAGACAAGATTTCAAATAAAAGGTTGACCAGTGTCAGCCTTTTTTGTTCGTGCAAGACAAAAAAATCCCAATCTACACGACAAAAAACTTCAACATTAATTTAACAATTCCCATTCTTTCAATCATCTAGCTTCCCTTGTCTCACCTTGGTTCGAGCTCTTTAACTGGGAAAAAAACCTGCCAAATCTGCAAGCAACAAACTCTCGCCTATCTTAAATAAATGCATAATTTATTGGGCAAAATTGAAAATCCCCGTCTAGGCTTATCAATGAGAAGGGACGATATTTGCCAACGTTCGTCAGCAGACCGAATAAGAAGGGGAATGTGACATGAGTATTTTTGACCACTATCAAGCGCGCTATGAAGCAGCAAAAGATGAAGAGATGTCGATACAGGACTTTCTTGCACTATGTAAAGATGACAAAAGTGCCTATGCGAATGCCGCTGAACGACTTCTTATGGCCATCGGAGAACCTGAGTTAGTCGATACGTCGATGCATCCACGATTAAGCCGTATTTTCTCTAACCGTGTGATTTCACGCTATAAAACCTTTAAAGATTTCTATGGAATGGAAGAAGCGATTGAACAGATCGTCTCCTACCTAAAACACGCCGCTCAAGGGCTGGAAGAACGCAAGCAGATTCTTTACCTACTGGGCCCTGTGGGCGGTGGTAAATCGTCGCTGGCAGAAAAGCTCAAAGCACTAATGCAACAAATGCCGATTTACGTGCTCACCGCCAACGGGAAACGCAGCCCTGTAAACGACCACCCTTTCTGCTTATTTGACGTCAATGAAGATGGCGAAATATTGCAAAAAGAATATGGCATCGAAAAACGTTATTTACGCTCCATCATGTCACCTTGGGCAGCTAAACGTCTGCATGAGTTTGGTGGGGATATCAGTCAGTTTAAAGTCGTGAAAGTTCGCCCTTCCATACTCGATCAAGTGGGTATCGCAAAAACCGAACCAGGTGATGACAACAACCAAGACATCTCATCACTGGTCGGCAAAGTCGACATCCGCAAACTGGAACATTATTCGCAAGACGATCCCGATGCCTACAGCTACTCTGGTGCGTTATGTAAAGCAAACCAAGGTTTGATGGAGTTTGTAGAGATGTTTAAAGCACCCATCAAGGTGCTCCACCCTCTCTTGACGGCGACTCAAGAAGGCAACTTTAATGGTACTGAGGGACTCTCTGCGATTCCATTTGAAGGCATGATATTGGCTCACTCCAATGAATCCGAGTGGCAGACTTTCCGTAACAACAAAAACAACGAAGCGTTTTTGGATCGCGTCTATATCGTCAAAGTCCCTTACTGCTTACGCGTTTCTGAAGAAGTGAAAATTTACCAGAAATTGCTAGAGCACTCTGAGCTTTCCAAAGCGCCATGTTCACCCAGTACGCTAGAACTGTTGGCTCAGTTCAGTATTCTTTCCCGCCTCAAAGAGCCAGAAAATTCGTCCATTTTCTCTAAAATGCGGGTATACGATGGCGAAACGTTGAAAGATACCGATCCAAAAGCCAAGAGCTATCAAGAATACCGCGATTATGCGGGCGTGGACGAAGGCATGAAGGGGCTATCAACGCGCTTTGCGTTCAAGATTCTTTCTCGTGTGTTTAACTTCGACCAAACTGAAGTGGCCGCTAACCCTGTCCACCTCTTTTATGTCATCGAACAGCAAGTTGAGCGTGAGCAGTTCCCGCAAGAAACGGCTGAACGTTATTTGGAATTCTTGAAAGGTTACTTGGTGCCTCGCTACGTCGAGTTCATCGGTAAAGAAATTCAAACCGCTTATCTTGAGTCTTATTCTGAATATGGTCAGAACATCTTTGATCGCTATGTTACGTACGCAGACTTCTGGATTCAGGATCAAGAATACCGCGATCCAGAAACAGGTCAGTTGTTTGACCGCTCAGCATTAAACGGTGAGTTGGAGAAAATTGAGAAAACAGCGGGCATCTCTAATCCAAAAGATTTCCGTAATGAAATCGTTAACTTTGTGCTTCGTGCGAAAGCCAGCAACAACGGTCAAAACCCTGTGTGGACCAGCTATGAAAAACTTCGCACTGTGATCGAGAAGAAAATGTTCTCCAACACCGAAGATCTTCTTCCTGTTATCTCCTTTAACGCAAAAACCTCTTCTGAAGACCAGAAGAAACACGATGACTTTGTCGCTCGTATGATGGAAAAAGGCTACACCGAGAAACAAGTTCGCTTGCTTTCTGAGTGGTACCTGCGCGTACGTAAATCGTCCTAACCCGGATGTGAGTTAGGTCTGTGGAACATGAGAGGGGAATTTCATGGCGCAATTTATAGACCGTAGGCTCAATGGCAAGAACAAGAGCGCTGTCAACCGACAGCGCTTCATGAGACGCTATAAAGAGCAGATAAAAGAGTCGGTAGCGGACGCGGTGAATCGTCGCTCGATCACCAATACGGAGACGGGTGAGGACGTTGCTATTCCGCACAAAGACATCAAAGAGCCTCTTTTCCATCAAGGCAAAGGGGGGTTACGAGAACGTGTCCATCCTGGCAATGACCAGTTCATTACCGGCGATAAAATTGAAAGACCCAAAGGTGGCCAAGGAGGCGGTGGCGCTGGAGACGGTGATGCCAGTGCTGATGGCGAAGGACAAGACGATTTTGTTTTCCAAATTTCAAAAGATGAGTACTTAGACCTGTTATTTGAGGACTTGGCTTTGCCAAATCTAAAGAAAAACCAGGTGAACAAAATTACCGAGTGGAAGAAACACCGCGCGGGCTATCAAACCGCCGGGATGCCTTCCAACATTTCCATTGTGCGCTCTTTGCAGCAATCCCTTGCGCGTCGGACCGCAATGTCTGCGGGCAAAAAGCGTTTATTGCACGAGCTAGAGCTGGAGCTGGAACGCATCCAGAATCAAGAACCCGCACAAAAGCTGGAGGAAATGAAACTTAAACAAGAAATCGCAGAGCTACGTAAAGCGATTGAAAGCGTGCCGTTTATCGATACGTTTGACTTACGTTTCAAAAACTATGAGCGCAAACCGGTTCCTTCAAGCCAAGCCGTCATGTTTTGTCTGATGGACGTTTCAGGCTCCATGGATCAAGCGACCAAAGACATCGCTAAGCGCTTTTATGTGCTGCTCTATCTGTTCCTTAATCGCACGTATGAAAACGTGGAAGTGGTGTTTATACGTCACCATACGCAAGCAAAAGAGGTCGATGAGCACGAGTTTTTCTACTCACAAGAAACTGGCGGCACCATCGTTTCCAGTGCTCTCAAATTGATGGATGAAATTGTTAAAGCTCGCTATCCCGTTGGTGAATGGAATGTCTATGCAGCACAAGCCTCAGATGGGGATAATTGGGCAGACGATTCCCCTCGCTGTAAAGATCTATTAACCAACAAGTTGTTACCTAACTGCCAATACTACGCCTATATCGAAATTACCCGACGTTCACACCAAACGCTGTGGCATGAATATGAAAAGCTTGAGGAGAGCTTTGATAATTTTGCGATGAAGAACATTCGCAGCGTTGAAGACATCTTCCCGGTATTCAGAGAGCTGTTTCACAAGGAAACGGCATAGGAGGCCTGTATGACAACCAAGACAAAGAAAAAAAGCAAGATGTTGCCAGATGGGCCAGACTGGACCTTTGATCTGTTGGAAAAATACCATACCGAGATCAAACGTGTTGCTGAGCATTACCGCCTAGATACCTATCCTAATCAGATCGAAGTCATTACCTCTGAGCAGATGATGGATGCGTATTCAAGTATCGGTATGCCGATTAACTATAGCCACTGGTCTTTTGGTAAAAAATTCATTCAGACCGAACAAAATTACAAGCATGGTCAAATGGGGCTCGCATACGAAATCGTCATAAACTCCAACCCCTGTATTGCCTACTTAATGGAAGAAAACACCGTGACGATGCAAGCGTTAGTCATTGCTCACGCCTGCTATGGTCACAACTCTTTCTTTAAAGGCAATTATCTGTTTCAAACTTGGACTGATGCCAGCTCGATTATCGACTATTTGCTGTTTGCTAAAAAGTACATTGCTGAATGTGAAACCAAATATGGTGACACAGAGGTAGAGAAGCTACTCGACTCCTGCCATGCACTGATGAACTATGGGGTTGACCGTTATAAACGCCCAGAGAAGATCTCAATCACTGAAGAGAAGGCCCGACAAGAGGAGCGGGAGGCCTATCTGCAATCACAGGTCAATGAGCTTTGGAGAACGGTGCCTAAGGCCAAATCCAAGGAAGAGCAAAGTATTGTCCATTTTCCAAGCGAGCCACAAGAAAACATTCTCTATTTCATTGAGAAGCACGCGCCGCTGCTCGAACCTTGGCAGCGTGAAATCGTGCGTATTGTGCGAAAAATTAGCCAATACTTTTACCCACAAAAGCAGACGCAAGTGATGAACGAAGGATGGGCAACGTTTTGGCACTACACCATTCTCAACCATCTTTATGATGAAGGGATGGTCTCTGACAAATTTATCTTAGAGTTTCTGCACAGCCACACCAGTGTGGTTGCTCAGCCGCCCTATAACAGCCCTTACTTTAGCGGCATCAACCCTTATGCGTTAGGTTTTGCGATGTTCCGTGACATCAAGCGCATCTGTGAAGAACCGACAGATGAAGACAAAGAGTGGTTCCCTGATTTGGCAGGCAGCGATTGGCTCGATGCGGTACATTTCGCCATGCGCAACTTTAAAGATGAGAGTTTTATAAGCCAGTATCTATCCCCAAAACTCATCCGCGATTTTAAACTGTTTGCGATTCAAGATGATGACCGAAGAAACTTCATCGAAGTGAACGCTATTCATGATGATATGGGCTATCGAAAAATTCGGGAAACCTTGGCAGCGCAATACAACCTAGCCAACCTGGAGCCCAATATTCAAGTCTACAAAGTTGATGTGCGTGGCGATCGCTCTTTAACCCTGCAATACGTCCCGCATAACCGCATTCCTCTGGATAAGAGCTACAACGAGGTGATGAAGCACTTATATCGTTTGTGGGGGTTTGACGTTATTTTGGAAGAAGTAAAAGAAACCGGCCACAAAGAAATCTTGGCAACCTGTCCTCAACGAGGCGACTGAGGCAACAAAACAAAAGTTTGATCGAATAAAAAACCGCCGCAAACTCTCAAAGTTTGGGCGGTTTAATTGTCAAGGTCTCAAACATGAACGGAGTGACACTGAGACCAAAGCGCTGTTTAGCCTTGAATACCCACGATCATCCACGGCGCATTTGGCGCTGTTAGATCACGCTCAAGGTGCCAGATATCGGTGATATCTTCTTCAATGCCTTCAACTGCATCGCGGTAACGACCACTGAACTGTAAGCTCAAGTGCGCGGTTGATGCGTCGTAATCAGCACGAACGATTTGTGCATCCACATACATGACATCCGTATGCTGCTCACCGTCGAGTTTCGCTCGCTCCGCTTTTAGGTCTTCCCACAAGCTTGGAGAAACATACTCTTCAATCGTTTCCAGTTGATTATGGTTCCAAGCGCCTTGCAGGATACGGTAGTGTTCACGCGCGCCATTCACAAACGCGACTTGGTCGAAACCTGGAGGGTAGTTGTGTGGTACATCAGATTGCGCGCCAAAGCCAAAACCACCAGTTGGCGTATTTGGTGACTGCTCGAAGTTATGAACATTTGATTGCTCAAACTTAGGTGCTTGGCCGCCAAATGCCGGCTGCTGGCGATGCTGATTCATGCTGCCTTGCTTAGAAGCCAGCAAACCACGCATTAATTTAAAGATCACGAAAGCAATTAAGCCGATGATGAGGATATCCATAAACTGAATACCTTCAAACGCGCCCCCAAAGAACGCAGCAAGCAAACCACCCGCCAACAAGCCACCAAGAATACCGCCCATCAGGCCTTTCTTAGAGCTCTGTTTTGCTGTCTGCTCTTTACCAATATTGTTCGTATTTTGCTGCTGTTGTTTTGGTGCAGGTGCCGTTTTGTAGCTTTTACCAAACGACTTACCACCACCCATTTTTTTCGCTTCGGCGATTGGAGTAGCAATCACAGAAACCATCAGCAGGGCAACAATCGATAATAAACGTTTCATCTTTATCCTTTTGTAGTCTGATTGAAACTTTACTTACTAGTCCCCTTCGTGTGACAAAGCGTTTTGAAGAACACCAGCTAATATGCATCATACAAGCATCCTTTCGTCATTGAAACGGAAACAATAGTTAGACATGTATCAGAATATTGCCGCTGTACTATGCTTAATTTGGATGTCTTGTTGACGTATATAATTGACAAATTTAGAATATTGAACGTTGTTCAATTTGTAGTACGAAAAAATGGCCCGTAGAAACGATCACACCAGAGAAGAACTTATCGCATTAACGCTTGAAACTGTTAAAGAGTTTCTGGCAGATCACTCGTATCACGAGTTAAGTTTGCGTAAGCTGGCAAACATGATCGGTTATGTTCCAAGCACCCTAGTCAATGTGTTTGGCAGTTACAACTTGTTGCTGTTGCACGCCGTCGCGCAAACCTTGGATGAGCTTTCCCAAGAAGCCATGCAAGTGGTCAAAACATCACAAGACAAAAAACAGGCACTATTTAACCTTGCCTATTGCTACCATGACTTTGCCCAGCAACACCCTCACCGCTGGCGCTTAATTTTTGAGCACAACATGAATGGTGCAGAGTTACCAGAATGGCAAGCAAAGCGCATCGACAACATGACCGGTATGCTAGAAGCGCTATTGCAACAACTTGCACCATCTCGCACACCAACCGAAGTGTTGCAAGCGAGCCGCGTGTTGTGGTCTGGCGTACATGGTATTACGCTACTGAGTGTGGATGACAAATTTTTCTCCAGTGAGCCAATTGATGGCAAAGAGTTGATAGACAGTCTTTTGACCAACTATCTGACCAACTGGTAATACAAGGAACTTTCATGGCCGCGAATAGCCAAAGCTCGCTGTTAACACAGCGTAAGTTTCTGCCGTACTTCATTACTCAATTTTTCGGTGCCTTTAACGACAACATATTCAAAAATGTGCTGTTGCTGCTTGTCGCGTTTGCAGGTACTGGTGCCCTGTCAATCTCCAGTGATCTTTTCATCAACCTTGCCGCAGGCTTATTCATTCTGCCATTTTTCCTTTTTTCCGCGTCAGCGGGTGTGCTGGCAGACAAATACGAAAAGTCTTGGTTTATTCGCAAGGTCAAACTGTTTGAAGTTGCCATTATGTTGCTCGGCGCTATCGGTTTTATTACCGAAAGCTACACCATCTTATTGCTGCTGTTGTTTTTGATGGGCACACAGTCGGCATTTTTTGGTCCAGTCAAATATGCGCTACTTCCGCAGCAACTGAAACAAGAAGAGCTCGTTCCCGGTAACGCTTTGGTTGAAGCGGGGACTTTTATTGCTATTCTAGTGGGCACATTAGGCGCGGGTATTATTGCCTCACACGAGCAAGCAAAATACGTTGCCGCTTTTTGTGTCGTTATCTTCGCTGTATTTGGCTATCTCGCGAGCCGCGCGATTCCTGTCGCGCACGCATGCGCGCCAGAGCTAAAATTTCGCTGGCAACCTTATCGTCAAACGAAACACACAATTGCCATCGCGAAATCGGACCGTGTGGTATATCAATGTATTATGGCGATCAGCTGGTTTTGGTTCCTTGGTGCTGCGTACCTCACTCAATTTCCCAACTTCACCAAGATTTATCTCAATGGCACAGAAAGTGCGGTCTCTTTCTTGTTGGCACTCTTTTCTGTTGGTATCGCGCTCGGTTCACTGGCGTGCAACAAACTGTCTAAAGGCCGCATTGATGTGGGTATCGTCCCAATTGGTGCGTTAGGTATTACGGTATTTGGCTACTTGATGGCCACATCGATACCCAGCGAGCTACCTCGCTTTCATACCTTCGCACAGTTTGTGCAGTATCAGCCATTTTGGCCACTGTTTAGCTACTTACTCATGATCGGCGTTTCAGGTGGATTGTTTATCGTCCCTCTGTATGCCCTGATGCAACATCGTGCCAAGGAAAGTGAACGTGCGCAGGTGATTGCGGGCCTCAATATTTACAACTCACTGTTTATGGTGGGCAGTGCAGTATTGGGCATCGTCTGTCTTGCCGCGATCGGCATATCGATTCCACAATTTTTTGTGCTACTTTCGATACTCAACTTTTTAGTGGCTGCGTATCTCTTTTTGCAAGCACCCATGTTTGTCGTGCGTTTCCTCGTGTGGGTGCTTACTCACACACTCTATCGTGTGACACATAAGAATCTACACCACTTACCGAAAGAAGGTGGTGCGCTTATTGTTTGTAATCACGTGAGTTACATGGATGCCTTACTGCTGAGTGCCGTCTGCCCTCGATTGATTCGTTTTGTCATGGAAGAAGAATACGCAAGGCTGCCGGTTTTGCGTCGCTTCTTACGCACTGCCGGGGTCATTCCTATCTCCGCCAGCAACAGAACCTCTATCCGCCGTGCATTTAACGATGTTGAACAAGCTTTGAGTGAAGGGCATATTGTCTGTATTTTCCCTGAGGGCAGATTAACGGAAAATGGCGACATAAATCCATTTATGCGCGGAATTGACATCATCCTTCGTCGCAGCCCGGTGCCCGTTATCCCAATGGCGCTAAAAGGCTTGTGGGGTAGCTATTTCAGCCGCCACAAAGGCCGAGCCTGTAAAGGGTTACCTAGCCGTTTCTGGTCTCGACTAGAAATTGAAGCAGGGTTGCCTATTGAGCCTAAAGCCGCCTCTGCGGAAGTTATGCAGCAAAAAGTGGCAGAGTTACGAGGCGATTGGCGCTAAGCGTTCAGTTTATCTGAACGCTTGTTCAAATCATTAAGACTTTCTGATCTCATCGACTCAGCTATACTCGCGCTTTCACTTAATAAAACGCAATCACTTTGAATCGTAAGCATCTTCCTTTTATTTTCGCTTTACTGCTCTGTCTGAGTCCTTGGGTCTCTTCCCCCACAGCATTGGTTTTGGGTTTTCTGCTCGCAAGCACGGGGTTGGTGCCATCCCAACTGCCCCTTCCGACTTACACTAAAAAGCTCTTGTCTTACTCTATTATTGGTTTGGGGTTTGGTATCCAATTTCAACAAGCCATTGCTGTAACCTCTGATGGTATCGGCCTGATTGTGGTCACCATCGCTGGTACCCTGCTACTCGGCTTTTTAGTGGCTAAAGTGATTAAGCTCGAAACCACAACCGCCTACCTTATTTCAGCAGGCACTGCGATTTGTGGGGGGAGTGCGATTGCGGCAGTTGCGCCAGCGATCAAAGCCAAAGATCAGCAGATTGCCCTCGCACTGGCGACCGTCTTCGTTCTTAACTCCCTTGCATTGTTTATTTTTCCGGTGATTGGACATGCATTAGCATTGGATCAACAAACTTTTGGGACATGGGCAGCAATCGCCATTCATGACACCTCCTCTGTCGTTGGAGCTGCATCCGCGTACGGTGAGCAAGCACTTACCACCGCGACGACATTAAAACTTGCCCGTGCATTATGGATTATTCCCGTTGCCCTACTCAGTGCAATTCTCTTTGCTCGCGGAAATGGTGAGGAAGGTAAGCGCAAGTTAGTGCTTCCATACTTCATTTTTTGGTATTGCGCGGCCATCGCCTTTAGCGATCTCTTCCCTCAATTTGAGAGCGTCTATCAGGGTATTTTCTCGGTAGCGAAACAGGCACTGGTGGTGTGTTTATTTTTGATTGGTTGCAGTATTTCTGTTGAGAAGCTGAAAAGTGCGGGTGCAAAACCTCTGATCTTTGGCTTAAGCCTATGGGTGGTCATCTCCACCACTTCGCTCAGTTGGTTGTTACTCACACGTTAAACTGACTCAATTAAGCTGAGTGATGGGAATTAGGCAAGGTGGTGGTTGCTTGGCGTCGATAGTCAAAAACGATGGCGACAACAATCAAAAAGGCCGTCAATTCGGCCAAAGAGCGATAGAGGCCATCACTCAGCAAAGCAATACCGAGCTGCAAAACTGCCGTTGCTATTAAGATCCCTCTTACCATCTTCAACCTTATGCCTTTTCTTTGTCATATGATGCGCAATTATGATTGAGGGTTATAAGGTTGAGAAATTCTCTTTTTGACTAATTCATGTCGAAATCAACTAAGTTGATTTTCCAGCCATGCTTTAACGGCTTGCCGCGAGACTTTAATCCCTTCCTTCAGTAACGCCTCAGGCATTAAGTAATAGGCGACTGGCCACTTAAACTTTTGCAGTTTCTCTTTTAAGAGTTGCTCATACTGCGCTCTGTTTGCTAGCAATGGCGCTTGGATGACAGCAACCGGCCGATAGCCAAATTCCGCATCGGGCATGGGAACCACAATACTCTGTTCCACGCCTTCAATCTCGTTTAGCACCGCTTCAATCTCTTCGCAGTGGATGTTTTCCCCGCCAGAGATAAACTGATTGTCCGCACGGCCGATGATCTTAAGTTCCTCACCTTGCCAGACGCCTAAATCTTTACTGTCAAACCACCCATGCTCATCCACCAGTGTCGTTAAGCTACCCTGAAAGAAATAGCCTTCTGCCAAGGTTTCACCACCGATATAAATGCGCTGACCAATCAGTTGCAGTGCTCGATTTTTCAATAGATGCCCAGCGTTGCTCACGCTGTCGATCTGCTTGGCGGTCACGGTTGAAGCGGCCTCTGTCATGCCATAGCCTAGCCAGGTCTCTATTCCTTTACGCTGCGCCGCTCGGACCAAGGCATGCTCCACATGGCTCCCCCCCAGCAAAACATGGCTCAGTTGCAAAGGCGTGTTGTCATCAAGCAGGCGCTTCAACTGAGTCGCGACGAGAGACGCGTGTGTCACTCCTTGAATGTCTTCAGCCAGAGCGCCATGTCCCACTTTCAAACATGCGCCGGCCAACAACCAGCGATAAACAATGGCCATGCCAGAAACATGATACAGCGGCAGGGAGAGCAACCACGTATCCTGCTGAGTAAAACCGAACTCTTCTAACAATCCTTGTGCTGACGCGAAATGCTGCCGATGAGTATGAGCCACCGCTTTGGGATTGCCCGTGGAACCAGAGGTAAAAATGATGGTAGCAAGTTGATCGGCGCGATAATCGCAAACGTAGTTGCTAGGCACCGAGTTAAGATGATCCGAAGCGAGTGAGATTTCTAGCAGCACATTACGACGATCGTGAGAGCAAGCCGAGCGGGTCTGCCCATCAACGTTAGGATCAAGCCAAATAAAGCGCGTTTGCTGCTCACGGTAAAGCGTATCAAGCTTTGCTGAGAACATTGCAATTGATTGCGGCATGGTGATCGCCACCACAGCCCCCAGTTGATACGCAGCGAGCAAGATAAGCACCATATCAACATGGTTTTTACCCAGCAGAGTGATGACATCTCCACGAGTCACCCCTTGCGCGCCAAGAACCTTGGCTAAGCGTTCAATCTCGTCGTTCAGTTGTTGCCAGTTGAATTGATAACGCGATGAATTGAGCGCCATAGAAAATGGGCTCTGCTGAGCCCAATATTTCCACAATGGTTGTTTACTGACCAATGCCGTTTCACCCATTATGAATGCCACACCAATTGCTGTTCTTCTAACGAGGCGATCGGCAGCAAGCATTTCGGCCATCCCACCATTAACTGCGATTGGAACAAACCGATGGTGTCCAAACCCGGCGTCACATCTGGCAACTGCCATTTGGCAAAACGCGCTAACTGGGTAAGCCCTAAACTTGATTCGATACTTGAGCTGATGACCGCTTTGATGCCCAAAGAGTGCGCTTTTTTGATCAGCGCAATACAACGAGGCAACGAACCGATCAACGTTGGTTTGATGACGATCGCTTTCACGCCCGTGAGATCGTCAAGCGCAAAGTCAGGTCGGTGCAGCGCATGTTGTAAGGTTTCATCCCATGCAATCGCAATCCCGGTGTTGATAGCAAAAGAGAGGCTATCTCCGGGCTTTTGGCAGGGCTCTTCGATAAACACGATCCGCTGACGCAAAGAGGGGGTGATGTACTTGGCAAATTGCTGCGCTTTTTCTGGCGTCCAAGCACGATTGGCATCCAGTCTCAGTGTGAGATCTGGGATGCTTTCCAAGAACAAGTTGACCAGCATGCCATCACGAATTGGTTCGTACAAACCCACTTTGACTTTGGCGACTTTCTCACCTTGCATCGCATTCAATACCGGAATGAGTTCATCGGGATCGCCAGTACAAAGTGGCGCAGGCAAATAGTGCCCATCGCGAGGCAACTTCCCTTCCAACTCATACATCGCGGTGGAAAGACCAAACGCAACGGAAGGCAGTAAGGCGTCGTAATCGATGGGATGATCGGTGTTCATCCACAACTCAAGCTGTGCTTGCGCTTCAATGCCCGCTTCTTCTATGGTCTCTAAGCTAAATCCTGGTAATGGTGCAACTTCGCCATACCCTTTTTGACCGTTCATGTTCAGCTCAATAATGTAGCCAACACGCTCCGTCAGTTTCTCATCTCTTAGCACAACACCGCTGTCCATTGGCAAGGTGTAGCGGTACAGTTTGGCTGATTTCATAGCTGTCCCTTAATACTTCATCGACAAATTGCTTTACTGAAAGTCAGACTCTTTATGAATGAGACCGTCAATCGCAAAGAAAAGTCCCTAAACGATGCAGATTCTGTGCCTCTGCATCGCTCTCACATTGGGAAGAAAATTAAGGGTTGCGTGGAAACTTATTGAAGTCTGGACGACGTTTTTCGTTGAACGCATTGCGCCCTTCTTGCCCTTCATCCGTCATATAGAACATCATTGTGGCGTTGCCCGCCAGCTCTTGAAGTCCCGCTTGACCATCGCAATCGGCGTTCAATGCCGCTTTCAAGCAACGTAGTGCCATCGGGCTGTGCTGAAGTACTTCACGACACCAACGTACGGTTTCCTTTTCTAGATCATCAATTGGCACAACGGTGTTTACTAGCCCCATATCCAACGCTTCTTGAGCGTCATAAAAACGACATAGGAACCAAATCTCACGTGCTTTTTTCTGTCCGACAATACGTGCCATGTACGACGCACCCCAACCGCCATCAAACGAGCCCACTTTTGGTCCAGTTTGACCAAATTGCGCGTTTTCAGCCGCGATGGTTAAGTCACACATCATATGAAGAACGTGGCCACCGCCAACAGCCCAACCAGCGACTGACGCAATAACAGGTTTTGGGCAAGTACGAATATCACGTTGGAAATCAAGAACATTCAGGTGATGAACACCAGAGTCATCTTTATAGCCGCCGTAATCGCCGCGGATCTTTTGGTCACCGCCAGAGCAGAACGCGTCTTCGCCGAGACCGGTCAAAATGATCACGCCCACGTTAGAGTCATAGCGAGCATCCGCCAGTGCTTGGATCATTTCTTTGACGGTTTGCGGGCGAAATGCATTACGCACTTGAGGGCGTGCAATGGTGATTTTTGCAATGCCGTCTTCCGACTTGTGGTACTGAATATCTTCATAGGGCGCACTACAGTCATTCCAATTAACTGGTGCGTAAAGTTCTGCTTCAGTGATGCCTACTGTTTTAGCCATGGTGGTTCCCATTGTTCTAATGTGTTTATCGTTGATAAACCGAATGAATAAACGCACGGACGATGTCAGCAAAAGCGTTAGGCTGCTCTTGATGGACATTGTGGCCCGCATTGTCAACTATCGAGCAGGACAAGCCACTCTGCCTCGCTAGTTCTTGAAATTTTGTGTCTTTTTCGCCGCATACATAGTGCAAAGGCACGCTAGAGCGTTGCAACTGAGGCAAAAGATTCGGTTGCTTCGCCAAAGAAGTGGCTAATAGCATCTCCGCGACTGACGCACCAAGATTAGCACTTCGTTTTGCTATCAAGGTTTGTTTTTGCGCATGGTTTAGTGAAGAAAATACCCCTTGCTGATACCAATCGGCTAATACCTGTTCAATGGGCTCTTCACGAAATCGCTTCGCCCAATGGCTATCACTGATCCAGCGTTGCTGCTTTTCTTGCTCACTGACTAAACCAAAATTGCCGCCTTCAATCAAAGCTCCGCGTAGATTCAGTGCGGCAAAGGCGTGCTCAACAAGCCCCTGCATGGTAATTCGGCCTCCCATTGAATAACCAATGAGAATACATGGGCGTTGGGCCAATTGCTGCTCAATCACCGTCGCTACTTGCTCTGCACTCTCCGCAGCACAACTTGGGGCAATGCCAACACTTTGGCCATGCCCTGCAAGGTCAATCGTTAGGGTTGGATACGCTTTGAGTGAACATCGCGTGGCACGCCAATCTTCCGCGCAGCCCAATAATCCGTGCAGAAATACCAACACGGGCGAACGGTCATCACCATTGCCTTGCTGATAATTAAACGAGAGCACGGACATGATCAGCCAATTGTTTTATGTGCTGTGACGCTTGGTTTGGCGGCGTAATCACTTCCACCAACAGTGTCCCACTACCCGACTCAAAGTGAGTATTGACGATAGAATGCAGTGCAGACCAGCTATCAGGTTGCTGGTAAGCAAGTCCAAACTGTTTGGCGGCATATTCAAACTGGTATCCATGCGGCATCTGATAAAGCGCTTGTTTCTGCTGTTCAGGGACAGGTAACAAATCGAAAATCGCGCCACCATCGTTGTTGGTAACAATAATGACGACCGGTGTTGTTAAATGCGTATAGAGTGCTAGAGAATTAAGATCGTAGAGCGCAGAGGTATCGCCAATCGTCAGTAGCATTGGCTTTTTCCTCGCACGTTGCACGCCACAAGCGGTGGCAAACAAACCATCGATACCTGATGCGCCTCGGTTGGAAAAAACTTCAACTTTATGCAACTGGGCCACCATATCGACCAAGCGAACAAAGAGGCTATTGCCCAAAAACAGGTCTGCCGACCCGAGCATTTTCGCGAGTTGGTGAGCAATCGCTAACTCGGAGAGCGACTGCATCGAAATGTCGTTTGCACAAGCCATCACGCCAGAACTAAATCTCGTTAGCTCATCACCCCATCCTGAAAACAAGGATGCCGGGACCCCATCACTTAGTAGCGTGCAAACCCAAAGATCGGCTCGACAAACATAGTGTCGCTGAGGCAAATGCGCTTGGTTGTTGCGATCTCGTTGTTCAGAGACATACCAATAGTCACACTCAGGCGAAATTTGTTTCTCTAGCCAATGGTTCAAGCGTTTGGAAACAATTCTGCTACCAAATTGCACCACCAAATCGGTTTGCGATAACCATGACGCCGCGCTGGCATTCTGTAGCCAAATATCGAAACCACTCCATGAGGATGTCAGCCCCGATTGAGGGTCACAAAGCACTGGCCATCCCATTAACTGAGCAAATCGATAGGCGTGTAGAGCTTGATCGCGTGGCACACTACCAATAATCACAAGCCCTTTGCGATTTTCCACTTCTTGCGCAGCAATTGTTACCGCGCTTGGCATCGTCACTTGTTGGCAGTAGGTTTCTTCGTTCATTCTCCACGCTGCAACAGTATCCAGATACGATTGGTAAATCGATTTCTCCTGTGAAGAATAGAGTGGCTCAGGGAACGGACAATTAATGTGCACAGCGTGACCGGAACTCGCCTGCTGCTGCATCAATTGATCCACCGAGGTGAGTAGCCAGCTCAAAGGTGTTTGCAACGTTGGGCTTGGGAGGTTTAACGAACCACTCACGTGTGACGAAAAAATACCTTGTTGTGCGATAGCTTGATTGGCCCCGCATCCCACACGTTCTATCGGTCGGTCTGCGGTGAGCAGCACCAGTTTCTCTCCCGTCAAACCCGCCTCGGCAACGGCAGGTAACAAGTTTGCGACAGCAGTGCCAGAAGTCACCACCACCGCGACTGGACGTTCACTGGCTTTCGCTAAACCCAACGCCAGAAAACCGAGCCCTCTTTCGTCAAAATGTGTATGCAGTTTGAGATCAGGATGCGCATTGGCCTCTAAGGTTAATGGGGTGGAACGCGAACCCGGCGCAACACACACATCTCGAACACCGTGACGATAGAGCTCCTCAAGCAGTGTTTCACACCAAATCCGATTTAATACGGCTTGATCGTGACTCATGAAGCCACTCCTAATGGCGGGTTTTCCGAAATGAGGGAGAGTAAAGTCGACATCTTTTTATCTAACTCACTCCACTCGTGTTCTGCAATCGAGCCCGGCACAATACCGGCGCCAGCAAAGAGCTGAAGGGAATCATCAACAATCAAAGCGCTGCGAATAGCGACACAAAACTCCGCTTTTTCATGACTGATGTAACCCACAGAGCCTGCGTACCAGCCGCGCGCAAACGGTTCATTGTCAACAATAAACTGCATGGACTCTTGACGAGGCAATCCTGCAACCGCCGCGGTTGGTTGTAAAGCCGAGAGCAGTTGAACGCCATTGACTCCCGCCTTCAACTGAGCATGAATATTGCGCTTCAGATGCTGAACTTTACGCAGGCGCACTAAACGCGCTTCAGACTCAACCTCTACACTCGCAGCATGAGGTGTAAGGCGATCAACGATATCGTCAACCACATACTGGTTTTCATTCAGATTTTTGACATCCTGTGAAAGCCAACTGGCCAGTTCCATATCTTGCGTAGCGTTGTGGCCACGACCAATGGTGCCCGCCAATGCTTCGGTATACAACTCTTGCCCTTGACGCAAGTAAAGTCTCTCTGGTGTTGAGCCGATGAAACTGTGTTTACTGTCGAGACTCAGCATAAAGTGAAAACTGTGGTGATTTTGCAGATAACTTGCCTTAAGCAACTGCGCCGCGCACAGCGCAGAGTCTAAATGCACCGTTGTTTTACGTGCCAGAACCACTTTTTTAAATGCGTCCGACTCAATACCTTCAAGCACTTTGCTCACCAAGTCACACCACCCCGCTCGTTCAGGGATGTGCTCGATGCATTGAATATGAGCGGTGAGTGGCACTAACAACTTGGCGTCGGATGTTAGCTTCTTTAAAGAGGCAAGAACTCGAGACTTATCACCCGCGACGTTCACCGCAAGCGACCATTTGTCGTCTAAACGAATCAGTTCCACTTGAGGTAAAAAGAAAAAAGAAGGCATACAGCGACGGTTCTTTTCGCTACTTCCATCAAAGGATCGTCCTCCCCAGACACGCTGTCCTGGGGACAAAATGGCGTAAGCTGGCCCAGGGTCAACAAAAGTGTGCAACTGTCCTAATGCAACAACTTCTTCTCGGGTATCGCGTGATTGCCAATAAAATTTGGGAAAAACCGGCTGGGCTTCAAGCCAGTCAATGAACGCAAATGTAGGTTTTGTAGTTAAAAGCTCGACCAGACGAGTCTCGTCATCCTTGGCATTTTTGACACGTTCAATGAGAGTAGTTATGGCTTGATGGAAATGTGACAAAACAACCTCGAACATTTAGAGGATAAAGAATAACTGCGGTTACTCTATTGATAGACCCAGATCAAATCAAGGTTGTGTGCGATCTTTTGCAGAATCCTGTGATAACAGACGTACCTTACCATCAATAGTTTCACCAATAAGATAGCGACACAGATCTAATTTTGACTTTTGTGTAGATTTTTATTCTAAAAAATGTCAATTTAGTATCCTTAAATAAAGAAATTTACAAATTTTCAGGAATTGTACAATGCAAAATATTGGGATGTCGTCAAAACTCGACAATGTCTGCTATGACATCAGGGGGCCGGTACTCAAACATGCTAAGCGCATGGAGGAAGAGGGGCATAAAATCCTTAAGCTAAATATTGGAAACCCCGCCCCATTTGGCTTTGACGCCCCTGATGAAATTTTGGTCGATGTGATTCGCAACCTGCCTACGTCGCAAGGTTACTGTGATTCTAAAGGCATCTATTCAGCGCGTAAGGCCGTTGTTCAGCATTATCAGCGCAAAGGGATTCGCTCTCTCGATGTGGAAGACGTTTACATTGGTAACGGTGTTTCTGAACTGATCGTAATGGCCATGCAAGCATTGCTTAACAACGGTGACGAGATGCTGGTCCCAGCACCAGACTATCCACTATGGACAGCTGCCGTCGCACTTTCTGGTGGTAAGGCAGTACATTATTTATGTGACGAACAAGCAGACTGGTATCCTGACCTTGACGACATGCGCAAGAAGATCACGCCCAAAACTCGTGGTATTGTGCTTATCAACCCAAACAACCCAACGGGTGCCGTCTACAGCCGCGATTTTCTACTGGAAGTAATCGAGATCGCGCGTCAACACAAGCTGATGATTTTCGCCGATGAAATCTACGACAAGGTGTTGTACGACGGAGCGGTTCACACCTCAGTCGCGACCTTAACGGATGATGTGCTGGTGATGACCTTTAATGGCCTCTCAAAAGCCTATCGTGTTTGTGGTTTCCGCGGTGGTTGGATGTTTATGACCGGACCAAAACATTTAGCGCAAGGCTATGTTAACGGTTTGGACATGTTGGCTTCGATGCGCCTGTGCGCTAACGTACCAATGCAACACGCGATTCAAACTGCCTTGGGGGGCTATCAGAGCATCAATGAATTGATCTTACCTGGCGGTCGTTTATTGGAGCAACGTGATCGCGCTTGGGAGCTGATCAACCAAGTCCCTGGCGTTTCATGTGTGAAACCGAAAGGCGCAATGTATCTTTTCCCTAAGATCGACGCGAAAAAATACAACATTAAAGATGACCAAAAGATGGTTTACGATTTTCTGGTTCAAGAAAAAGTGCTCCTTGTACAAGGCACTGGCTTTAACTGGCCAAAACCAGATCACTTCCGCATTGTCACTCTACCACACATCGAAGATCTCGAAACCGCGATTGGGCGCTTTGAACGTTTCTTACATGGCTATAGCCAGTAGTAATTATTGTTAAACTTTCATATGCTTAAAGGTGTTCCATTGGAACACCTTTTTTCTAACTGCGTTTTGAGGTGACTATCGTGCAAGAAAGCCATTTTTTCGCTCATTTGGCTCGTATGAAGCTAATTCAACGCTGGCCATTAATGCGCTCTGTCTCCAGTGAGAACGTCTCTGAGCACAGTTTGCAGGTCGCCTTTGTTGCCCATGCTTTAGCGCTGATCAAAAACAAGAAGTTTGGTGGTCACATTAATGCAGAGCGGGTGGCCGTGTTGGCCATGTATCACGATAGTAGTGAGGTTTTGACGGGGGATTTGCCCACACCAGTAAAATATTACAACCCTGAAATCGCAAAGGAGTATAAGAAAATCGAAGCTGCCGCCGAGCAAAAACTGCTCTCCATGCTACCTGAAGAGTTTCAGGAAGACTTTCGTCCATTTGTCATCTCACAACAAACTTCGGAAGAAGAAGCTCAAATCGTCAAACAAGCTGATTCCATTTGTGCCTATCTTAAATGTCTCGAAGAGCTCAGTGCAGGCAACCACGAGTTTGCACTGGCAAAAAAACGCCTCGACATCACTTTGGCTGAGCGAAAAACACCAGAAATGGAGTATTTTCTCCATACCTTTGCCCCCAGTTTTGAGCTCTCGTTGGACGAAATCAGTTAACGACTTTGGAGAAGTATTGTGTCATTAACCATTAGCCCTCAGTGGCTTGAACGCCATGATGACGAACATAAGATTCGTCGAGATGATCACCGAAGCCCATTTCAACGAGATCGCGCCAGAATTCTTCATTCCGCGGCTTTTCGCCGTCTGCAAGCTAAAACGCAAGTGCATGGCAATAGCTTAGAGGACTTCCATCGCACACGTTTGACGCACTCTCTAGAAGCTGCGCAGCTCGGCACAGGTATCGTCGCTCAAATAAAGAAAAAACAGCCTATTTTTCGCGATCTATTGCCGAGTGATAGCCTCATTGATGCACTATGCCTAGCACATGATATCGGCCATCCACCTTATGGCCATGGCGGTGAAATTGCGCTCAATTATATGATGCGCAACCATGGCGGCTTTGAAGGCAACGCTCAAACGTTTCGTATCGTGACGCAATTAGAGCCTTACACTGAACATTTCGGGATGAACTTATCGAGAAGAACGCTGCTGGGTTTAATCAAATACCCCGCCCTGATCAGCCAAACTCGAGCACCTCAGCAACCTGCAGCAGCGGTCCATCAACGTCAAATCAAAGCCAAGCAGTGGAGCCCCGCAAAAGGCATATACGATTGTGATAAGGCGCTGTTTGATTGGGTGCTCGAACCACTCGATGAAGAGGACAAAATCAAGCTTAGCGCCATGCGTGAGCAAGAAACGCGTGCGCCACTTGAACATCGTAAAACGCGTTTCAAGTCGCTTGACTGCTCTATTATGGAGTTAGCCGACGATATCGCTTACGGGGTGCATGATCTCGAAGACGCGATTGTTCTTGGACTCGTGACGCGACACCAGTGGCAGGAGGGTGCGGCAAGCCAACTGGCTGACTGTGGTGACGCTTGGTTCGAAAAACACATCACCTCTATCGGTGATATGCTTTTCAGTGGCCAACATCATCAACGAAAAGACGCCATTGGCGGCATGGTTAACGCACTACTCACCAGCATCGACGTTAAGCCCGTCGACGGTGAATTTGAAAGTCCACTGTTGGCCTTTAATGCCTATCTCGATATCGGCATGGAGAAAGCACTGTCGATTTTGAAGCACTTTGTCAGCCAGTATGTAATTCAAATTCCTCAGGTTCAAATTGTCGAGTATAAGGGACAACAGATCATTATGGATTTGTTTGAAGCGCTCAGTGCAGATCCACAACGACTATTGCCCATAACCACGCGTGCAACATGGGAAGCGGTCAGCGATGAAACATCCAAAATGCGTGTCATCGCCGATTACATTTCTTCAATGACCGATGGCCATGCACAGCGTTTACATCAACAACTTTTCTCGTCACACCACTAGGATTTGTCGAGATAATTCTGTTCAAACACACCTGGCGGCATTTGTGCAATTTGAAATTCAATCATTTTGTCGAATGCCGTAATTAAAGCGCTGAAGTCACCCTGAGGCTGCAGATAGCGCAGAATATGAAAGCCGGCTTCGACTGTGGATAGGGCATTCTCACTCGGAGACTTACGAATCCGATAATTGCCACTCAACCCCTGGGGCAACTTCACGCAGGGCAAACCTTGTAAGTTCTCAGAAACTTGCCACATTTTGTACGCTTTCTTCCATGTTCCATCAAGTAAAATGATCCGTGGAACTTTGCCGTTCGCCGTTAGTGAACGCGCCACTTCTTCAACCTCTACTGCCTGCTCACTAGGAAACAACAACCAGTGTTGATAACGATCATCCGCAAGCAGTTGGTTAAGTAGTGAATGCGTGGAAAAATCTTCACCGATTAACAGCTGGCAGCTCTCCAGCGACAAATCGAGAATTCTCGCGGTACCAAGCGGTCTCAGCTCTTCACTCGGATGCTGTAGAATGATAAGTTCCACATCTGAGGCAAGAGATTCTATCCACTGACAAATACACGCTTTTTTCGCTTTACCACATTGAGAACAATATCGAGACATAATGTGAACCTTACGCTAGTCCTGACAATAACCAGTGTCATTTGCTTGCTGCTCCAACAGCCACTTCTGTCTGAGTGGACGGAGTGGCATCGACAAGCCATAAATGAGGGAGAATGGTGGCGGATCCTATCAGGAAACTTTACGCACACCAACTACCCTCACCTATTAATGAACCTCGCTGGGCTTTGGGTCATTACCCACTTATTCAAACCCGCTTGGAACATAGTATTGTTGCTGCTAATCGCCGTCAGCATCCTTGTTGGTCTCGCAAATCTCTCAACTGACATGCAGATTTATCTTGGCCTTTCTGGAACATTACACGGTTTATTCGCTTACTTCGCACTAACGGAAGCAGTGAATGGCCGAAGGAGCAGTTGGCTCCTAGTTGTGGGCGTGATAGGAAAAGTCGCTTGGGAACATTGGATGGGTGCATCAAGCAGTACCAGCGAGTTGATCGGTGCGAGAGTCGCCATCGAAGCACACCTTAGTGGCATGATCGCAGGACTGCTACTGGCAATATTCAGCCCGCTCTACCAGCTCGTCGCGCTAAAGTGGAAAGCCATAAAATGAACAAAGCTGACAGAGTCAGCTTTGTTCATTGATACCGAGCTCACGTATATTACGCTACAACGGCTCGTCTTGGGGTAAATGAGCGTCTCTACAACTTAATTCGCGAGTGATTCTTCTCAATCGTCGACTTGCCAATTCCTTTGACCAACGCCAGCTCATCAATCGCTTTGAACGGTCCATTTGCCTCGCGATACTCGACGATCTGCTGCGCTTTTTTGACACCAATACCTTTTAGCATAGTGGCTATCTCTTCTGCACTTGCAGTATTGATGTTCACCGTGATTTCGATACCTTCATATTGTTCAGCCGATTTCGATGTTCCCTCAGCCAGTGCTACCGATGGGCAGGCAAAAGCCAAAACCAGGACGAAAAGAGTTATTACACGTTTCATAGTCGTTTCCTTGTGATGTGTTCAAGGATTTATACCTAAGACAACCAAGGCTAAAAAGCGAGCACTTACAAAAATAAAACAGGCCGCTGATGCGGCCTGTTTAACGTGACATATCAATTTCATATTGAATTGATTAGTTACTCACAACAAAGTACTCAATATCGGTATTAGCACGAAGAACTGACACCACCGCACTTAGGTCACGTTGGGCAGAAACACGTTGCAGCTGTACTGAGATCTGTGAAGCGAGTGTCGGTTCTAGGCTCTCTTCAACGTTCTCTAGCGCGACAACTACGATATTGCCCACCATGTCTTTGCTTTGAGCGTAAACCGCTGCACCCTGCTCAGGTTTCGCCATCGCAAAGACGGTTTGAGCAAGCGGTGAACGACGGTCAATCTTCTCAAGATCGCCAAATGATAAGCCTTTTTCTACCAAGATTGCATTGTTGCCGTTTTGCAGAGCTTTAACCACTTCAGTCGCCGTTTCAAGCGCCTGTTGCTCACCTTTTACGCGAGATAACTCGGCAGCCACTTGAGCCTGAACCTCGACCAAAGGAAGCACGGTTTCATCACGAGCGTCATCTACGCGAACGACGATGATGTGCTCTGGTGCAACTTCAATCGCTTCCGAGTTCAATCCATCAAGCTTCACTTCTGGGCTCACAATCGCTTGTGCTACCGCTGGTGTACGCAATAATTCAGGTGCATCGACTTGAGAAATAAAGTCTGTATGCTTCACTTCTTGACCAATGACTTTTGAAGCTTGATCAAGTGAGTCAGGATACTCAAACGCCACTTTCTCTAGCTCACTTTGTAAGTCATAGAACATGTCGATCGCTTTTTGATCCACCATTTCTTGCTTAATTTGAGCCGACACTGCATCGAACGGTTTCACAACAGGTTCTTTTAGCTCTTCGAGTTTGATGATGTGGTAGCCGAAGTCAGACTTCACCAAGCCTGTTACATCACCAACATTTTTTAGCGCAAACGCCGCTTCTTCAAACGCAGGATCCATCACATCACGTTCAACCCAACCCAGTTCACCACCGTTATCAGCACTGCCAAAATCGTCTGATTTCTCTTGAGCTAGTGCCGCGAAATCCGCACCGGCGTTCAACTCGTCTAAAATCGCTTGCGCTTTAACTTGGTCATCACCCTCAATGAGGATATGAGCCACTCGACGCTGCTCTTCTGAAGAGTATTTATCCAGATGCTCTTGGTAGTACTGTTTCACTTCTTCATCAGAGACCGCAACTTGTTTTTTCAGAGATTCTGCAGCCAGTTCAATGTAAGAGACTTTCACCTGCTCTGGGCGAGTAAAACGAGCCTTGTTCGCATCGTAATACTGCTGAATGTCTTCTTCGTTGAGCTCAGCTTTGTCCGCGAACTCATCGATATTCAGGACGATTGAACGTACATCGCGGGTTTGCGTAAATAGTTTGCCTTCTGAATCTACTTCGCCAGGTAGTATGAACTCGCTGGTCTGCAATGCATCTAAGAGTTGAGAGCGAATTAGCTGACGGCGCATATATTCCGCAAACGAATCTGGAGAATATCCTGCTCGACGCAATGTTGCTTGGTAGATATCTTGATTGAACTTGCCATCTTGCTGGAACTCTGGCATCGCAAGAATCAAGGTTCTTACTTGCGCGTCACTAATACGCAAACCTAATGACTCTGCATGCTGATCCAACAAAACATCGTTGATCATTTGGTCAAGAACAGATTTACGGAAAGACTCTACGTAAGCAGGGTCAGCAAGGAGTTGAGAAAAGTAATCTCCTAGTTGCGACTGCATACGATTACGCTCGTTTTGGTAAGCCATTTCAAACTCACCACGACCAATTTCCATATTGCCAACTTTGGCAGCTGTGTTGCTACTACCACCCACGATATAGCTACCAACACCAGCAAAAACAAACGATAGGATGATCAATCCTAGGATAATTTTAACCGCGATGCTATTCACGCCTTCGCGCAATCGATCCATCATAACTAAACTGCTCTCCACTCATGAAGCCAATGCTTCTCTTGAAATGTAATCACGCGATAATACCAGAAAAAAGAAATGCGCATCAGTAGGATGCGCATAATTTAAAAAAGTTCGGCTTTCACATCGCAAAATCGTGTTCAAACGGGTTTGATTGAACAAAATTCACGCTATTGCGATTAGTTACAAGCGTCTTTAAGAGCTTTACCTGCTTTGAAAGATGGTACTTTCGCTTCTGCGATTTGGATCTCTTCACCAGTCTTAGGGTTACGGCCTGTACGAGCTGCGCGAGTGCGCACGCTGAAAGTACCGAAACCAACTAGAGCAACTTGGTCACCAGACTGAAGAGTATCGCTCACGGCTTCAATCAATGCATCAAGTGCACGACCAGCTGACGCCTTAGAAATGTCCGCTTTTGCAGCGATTGATTCTACTAGTTGAGTTTTGTTCACTGTCATTCCCCTTTGTGCCATCTGTGATTATTTTTTTAGATGACTTTCGTTCCATTAATACTAAAAATTAGCGCCAAGCCTTATCTTAAAAGGGCTGGCAGCCATCGAGCTCTAACTTAGCGCCCAAAAAAAACGCTGACAAGCCTTTTCGAACCTATCAGCGTAAACTTTTACTTATTTTTGCTACACATCACTATTTTTTAGCGTCAAACTCTACCCCAGTCGGGTCTCGCTCAAGTGCAACTTTCAAAACTTCATCAATCCATTGAACTGGAATGACTTTCAAATCAGCGATAACGTTGTCTGGAATTTCTTCTAGGTCACGCTCATTGTCCTTCGGAATAAGTACCGTCGTTATACCACCACGATGTGCAGCCAACAACTTCTCTTTTAGACCGCCGATTGGTAACACTTCACCACGTAGTGTGATTTCACCTGTCATGGCGACCTCTGCTTTGACAGGATTACCCGTTAAGCTAGAGACTAACGCCGTGCACATCGCAATACCGGCACTTGGGCCATCTTTTGGTGTTGCCCCTTCAGGCACATGGACATGGATGTCTTTCTTCTCATAGAAGTCAGAATTGATGCCCAGCTTTTCTGCACGAGAACGTACAACCGTCATGGCCGCTTGAATCGACTCCTGCATCACGTCACCCAGTGAGCCAGTTTGGGTCAGTTTACCTTTACCCGGCATCGCCTCAGTCTCAATCGTCAGCAAATCGCCACCGACTTCCGTCCACGCAAGACCTGTCACTTGACCTACTCGGTTGCTGTCATCCGCTTTACCATAGTCAAAACGTTGAACACCTAGATACTCTTTCAAGTTTTCGATGTTTACCGTCACTGACTTAAGCTCTGGCTTCAGCAGAATGTTCTTCACTGCTTTACGACAGATTTTCGAAATCTCACGCTCAAGGCTACGCACACCTGCTTCACGTGTGTAGAAGCGGATGATGCCCGTGATGGCAGAATCTTCAATAACGATTTCATGTGGTTTTAGACCATTACGCTCTACCTGCTTCGCCACAAGGTGACGTTTAGCAATATTGAGCTTTTCATCTTCTGTGTAACCAGAAAGACGGATCACTTCCATACGATCCAATAGAGGTCCAGGAATGTTCATTGAGTTAGACGTTGCAACAAACATCACATCAGATAGATCGTAATCCACTTCTAAGTAGTGATCGTTGAACGAGTTGTTCTGTTCTGGGTCGAGAACCTCAAGCAAAGCAGACGCAGGATCGCCACGCATATCAGAAGACATTTTGTCAATTTCATCTAACAAAAATAGTGGGTTCTTCACGCCAACTTTGGCCATTTTTTGGATCAACTTACCAGGTAATGAACCGATGTAAGTGCGGCGATGACCACGGATCTCGGCTTCATCACGTACGCCACCAAGCGCCATACGCACATATTGACGACCTGTTGCTGCGGCAATTGAACGACCTAATGAGGTTTTACCAACACCAGGAGGTCCAACAAGGCACAGGATCGGGCCTTTTAGCTTGTTGATACGATTTTGCACCGCCAAGTATTCAAGAATGCGGTCTTTGACACGTTCCAAACCATAGTGATCTTCGTTAAGGATCTCTTCCGCTTTAGCGAGGTCCTTTTTCACTTTTGAACGCTTGTGCCAAGGTACATTGACCATCCAATCAATGTAGCTGCGCACGACTGTCGCTTCCGCTGACATCGGTGACATCATCTTCAGCTTTTGCAGTTCTTGTTCGGTTTTTTCTCGCGCTTCTTTCGGCATTTTAGCCGAATCAATCTTTTGTTTGAGCGCTTCAAACTCATCTACGCCATCTTCAGATTCGCCAAGCTCTTTCTGAATCGCTTTCATTTGCTCATTCAGATAGTACTCGCGCTGAGATTTTTCCATCTGCTTTTTAACGCGATTACGGATACGCTTTTCAACCTGCAGAATGTCAATTTCTGATTCCATTTGTCCCATTAGGAACTCTAGACGCTCGGTAATATCTACAGTTTCAAGGACTTGCTGCTTATCCGCTAACTTCAGTGGCATATGGGCAGCAATGGTATCTGCAAGGCGTGCCGCTTCATCAATACCACCAAGGGAAGTCAGCACTTCTGGTGGGATCTTCTTATTGAGTTTGATGAAGCCTTCGAATTGGCTAATGGCGCTACGAACAATAACTTCTTGCTCGCGTTCATCCAGCTCAGGAGTGACGATAAACTCCGCTTCCGCTAAAAAGAAGTCACTCTCTTTGAATTGGGTAATTTTGGCGCGCTGTTGACCTTCAACCAGTACTTTCACCGTACCATCTGGCAGTTTAAGCAATTGCAGAATCGTGGCTACCGTGCCTACTTCAAACAAGTCGTTGACTGTGGGTTCATCTGTATCTGCTTGTTTTTGCGCGACAAGCAACACTTGCTTGTTAGCCTCCATTGCCGATTCTAAGCAACTGATCGACTTTTCACGGCCAACAAACAACGGAATAACCATATGTGGGTAAACCACCACATCTCGTAGAGGTAGTACGGGGATCTCGATACGCTCGGAACGTTCCAAGTTCATATAATTCTCTCTTCCACTTACTATTATGAGCAGTATATGGGGGCTAATTATTTGGATTCAATAAAAGAAAATAAAAAAGGAGGTAATTCCTTACCTCCTTTCATTGCCATCATAAAATTTACTCAGCGCAAGCTGCTTGACTGTCGCTGTTGGTGTAAATCAGCAGCGGTTCTGATTCACCATTAATCACCGATTCATCAATGACAACTTTGCTCACGTCGTCCATCGATGGCAGTTCATACATGGTTTCTAGTAGTACGCCTTCCAAAATCGAACGCAAGCCACGAGCACCTGTTTTACGCTCCATCGCTTTTTTCGCGATCGCTTTTAGCGCATCTTCTCTGAACTCAAGATCCGCACCTTCCAGTTCAAACAGTGCTGCATATTGCTTTGTTAGCGCATTTTTTGGTTGGCAAAGAATCTGAATTAATGCTTCTTCGTCCAACTCGGTCAACGAAGCGGTCACTGGTAGACGACCAATAAACTCAGGAATCAAACCATATTTCACAAGATCTTCTGGCTCTACCTGAGTGAACAGTTCGCCCACTGTTTTGCTTTCGTCTTTAGAGCGGACTTCCGCACCAAAACCAATGCCTGTACCTGTTGCAACGCGTTGTTCGATCACTTTATCTAGACCGGCAAATGCACCACCACAGATAAAGAGGATCTTTGACGTATCCACTTGCAAAAACTCTTGCTGCGGATGCTTACGACCACCTTGAGGTGGTACAGAAGCAATCGTACCTTCAACCAGTTTAAGCAACGCTTGCTGAACGCCTTCACCAGAAACGTCACGAGTAATAGAGGGGTTTTCTGCTTTACGAGAAATCTTGTCGATTTCATCGATATACACAATACCACGCTCTGCTTTCGCTACGTCGTAATCACATTTTTGCAGCAGTTTTTGAATGATGTTTTCAACATCTTCGCCCACATAACCCGCTTCTGTCAGCGTGGTTGCGTCTGCCATGGTGAAGGGTACGTCAAGAAAACGTGCCAAGGTTTCAGCCAATAACGTTTTACCGCTACCAGTTGGACCAATCAGCAAGATATTACTCTTACCAAGTTCAACACCATCGCTGGTTGTATCACCATTACGTAAACGCTTGTAGTGGTTATATACCGCAACCGCGAGCACTTTCTTCGCATGGTCTTGACCGATTACATAGTCATCAAGATGTGCACGAATCTCACGAGGCGTTGGCAACGCTTCAGATTCACGTTTTGGTAGCACATCTTTGATCTCTTCACGGATGATGTCGTTGCATAAGTCGACACATTCATCACAGATGTAAACGGATGGACCAGCGATTAGCTTGCGAACTTCGTGCTGGCTTTTGCCGCAGAAAGAGCAGTAAAGCAACTTACCGCTACCACTCTCTTTGCTTTTGTCTGTCATTCGCTAACCTCTTAGCCTTTACTCTTTATGTTTGAGTGTATAACAATTTGAATCAGTTTGCGCAGGCTAATTAAGCATTGCGATGAGTCAAAACTGCGTCCACCAAACCGTATTCTACAGCCTGATCTGCCGACATAAAGTTATCTCGGTCAGTATCACGCTCAATCACTTCCAATGGTTGGCCAGTGTGCTCCGCCAACAACTTGTTCAGTTTTGTCTTGATAGTAAGAATTTCCTGAGCATGAATTTGAATGTCGGAAGCTTGGCCTTGGAAGCCACCTAATGGCTGGTGAATCATCACACGTGAGTTCGGCAAAACATATCGCTTGCCTGGCGCACCACCTGCCAATAGGAACGCACCCATTGAGCATGCTTGACCCATACACACCGTACTCACGTTTGGTTTGATGAACTGCATGGTGTCATAGATTGACATACCTGCTGTCACGCTGCCACCTGGTGAGTTGATATATAAGAAAATATCTTTGTCTGGATTCTCAGATTCTAGGAAAAGTAGCTGAGCCACGACAAGGTTTGCCATGTGGTCTTCAACTTGACCCGTTAGGAAAATCACTCGCTCTTTAAGCAAACGCGAATAAATATCGTAAGAACGTTCACCACGGGAAGTTTGTTCAACCACCATTGGTACTAGTGCGTCGATAATTGGCGACATTGCATTTTTTTCTTGGTAGCTCATATTCTTATGTCCCTAAAATAAATGGCCCGGATGATAAATATCATACGGACCATTGTTAGCAGAATAGTTAACGTTTAGTCAACCTTCTACGCAAGATATTGCTTATTAAGCTGGTTGGTTCATTAGCTCGTTGAAGCTAACTTCTTTTTCAGAAACCTGAGCTTTAGCAATGATCGCGTCGATAGCTTGTTCTTCTAGAGCAACGTTACGCATGTTATTCATTAGCTGTTCGTTTTGCTCGTAGTAAGTCACAACTTCCGTTGGATCTTCGTAAGCAGTCGCCATTTCAGTGATGATAGCTTTCACTTTCTCTTCATCAACTTTTAGCTCGTGAGCTTTGATCACTTCACCTAGAAGTAGACCAACGACTACACGGCGTTTCGCTTGCTCTTCAAACAGTTCACGAGGAAGTTGCATTGCTGCTTCAACGTTACCACCGAAGCGTTGTGCTGCTTGCTGACGTAGAACATTGATTTCTTGGTCGATAAGCGCAGCTGGCACGTCGATTTCGTTCTCTTTTACAAGACCGTCGATCGCTTGCTCTTTGATACGGTTTTTAACCGCTTGCTTAAGCTCACGTTCCATGTTTTTACGAACTTCCGCTTTAAGTGCGTCGATGCCGCCTTCTACTACGCCAAACTTAGCAACGAACTCGTCGTTTAGTTCTGGTAGTTGACGTGCTTCCACTTTGTTCACTTTGATAGCGAATTTCGCTGCTTTACCTTTTAGGTTTTCAGCGTGGTAATCTTCTGGGAATGTTACGTCGATTTCGAATTCCATGCCCTTAGTTTTGCCTTCGATACCATCTTCGAAGCCAGGGATCATGCGGCCTGCGCCCATTTCTAGTGGGAAGTTCTCAGCTTTACCGCCTTCAAACTCTTCACCGTCGATAGAGCCAACAAAATCGATGCTTACGCGCTTACCAGCTTCAGCCGCTTCTTCAACTTCAGCCCAAGTCGCTTGTTGCTTACGTAGAGTTTCGATCATCTCTTCAACGTCAGCGTCTTTCACTTCAACTGCTGGTTTTTCAACAGTAATGTTCTCTAGACCTTTTAGTTCAACTTCTGGGTAAACTTCGAAAGTTGCGTTGAATACTAGATCCGTGCCTTCTTTGTTTTCCACAGGAGCGAATGTTGGCGCGCCCGCTGGGTTGATCTTCTCTTTGATGATCGCTTCGATGAAGTGGCGTTGCATCACTTCACCTAGGATGTCTTGACGTACTGCTTTGCCGTACATTTTCGCAACCATCTTCATTGGCACTTTGCCTTTACGGAAACCATCAAAACGACGGTTTTTAGCGATGTTGCGTAGTTCAGCTGTAACTGCATCTTCGATGTTAGCAGCAGGAACAGTAATATTCAGACGGCGCTCTAGGCCCTCTAGCGTTTCAACAGTAACTTGCATTATATATAAACCTCAAAAATGGCTCAGTTTCACTGAGCATATGAGCCTAACGAGTGCCAGAGCAAACGAATACGGCTGCATCCTTGTCTGTGTTCTTTACGAACACCTATTTTAAAATCGAGTTTTGGTTTCAAAGTGAAACCAGACTAATCAGTGATATCTTCGGCGAACACCAAAGGTATCTCCTATTAGTCTCAGGACAAAATTTCAGACGCGACATTCTAACGATCTGATCTAACCCTGTCGAGCCAATCACCACTATGTGCGCAATGTCTGTCCTAAAATCTCGAATTCATGTCGCAATTTGGCGGTTAGCAACTAAGATTGGGACAATAACGAGTTTTTCAAGAGAATCGACAGCTTTTTTTATTGAAAAGCGTAAAAAGAGATCTTGCTCTTGTTTTGCCCCACAGAGTTGAGATCTTTTTCGCCACTCTTTCCTACAAACCGATAACATCATTGAGCCCGTGATGTTTGAATCACCACCGCTTCAATGTTTGTGTTGTTTGGGTTTGCACTTGCTAGCTAGGAGAAATGGGATGTCTCAACGCACTCGTATTGTGTTGCTGTTTATTGTCTTCTATTTCATTTGTATGGCCGTGAGCGGTCATTTTATTTGGAACAAGAGCTATCAATCGTTGACCCAACAACACCGTTCGCAGCTAGAACGTTTTGCCAGCCACATTCAAAATAAACTCGACAAGTTTGCCCATATCCCTCAGCTCATCGCTAAAGATGCACCGCTGATAGAAGCGCTGTTGCACCCTCAAAACAGTGCGCAAATTGATATTACCAATCGTTACCTCGAAGAGGTTAATCAGATCATTCAAGCGGCAGACACTTACCTTATTGACGAATACGGAAATACCATTGCCGCAAGCAACTGGAATATTGATCGCTCATTTGTAGGCAGGAACTTTGCTTTTCGACCTTATTTTAAACAGGCGATCATCGGTAAACGCAGCCAGTACTTCGCCCTTGGATCCACATCAGGGCAACGCGGATATTACTACTCTTTCCCCGTCACTTACGCTGGGGCTATTATTGGCGTGGTTGTGGTCAAGATGGAGCTGATATCGATTGAGGATAACTGGCAGGAAAAGCGCAGCATTTTTGTCGCTAACGATGAAAATCAGATCGTATTTATGTCGAGTGAACCATCTTGGCTGTTTAAAAGCCTAACCCCAAAAACTGAGCAGCAGCTTCAGCAGATTCGGAATTCCCAACAATATTTAGACCGGACCATTGATTCGCTCAATTTCGTCGGTGACTTACACTCACCACAAAGCGAAATCAAACAAGGCAGCCCTTACAGTGCGGGGACCATGATTGTTTCTTCGCTCCCACTTCGCAATTTGGACCTCACCATTCGGGTACTTTCTGCAAAACACAACTTGGTTTTTACCACCTTCAGCTTACTTTTGGTTGAAACCTTGGTGTTTGCGGTTATTTTCCTACTCGGCCAACTCTATTACCATCGTCAGCAAAAGCACAAACAGATTGAGCAGTTGCAGCAAGAAGCAAAACAAAAGCTTGAGTTTCAAGTCATGGAGCGTACCGCCGAACTGCAAGCGGAGATCGCTCAACGTACCAAGACCGAGCAAGCTTTACGGCTTACCCAAGATGAGTTAATCCAAGCAGCAAAACTGGCCGTGCTTGGACAGATGTCGGCGAGTATCAGCCACGAGCTCAACAATCCATTGGCGGCTATTCGCAGTTTTGCCGATAACGGAAGACTCTTTTTAGAAAAAGAGAAGTACCTTCGGGTCGATGAGAATCTCAGTCGCATTTCCGCTTTGACCGAAAGAATGGCAAAGATTAGCCAACAACTGCGCTCTTTCGCACGAAAATCCAACGGTGATGAACTGGTCGAAGCAAAACTGATTCCGATTTTAATATCAGCCAACGAACTGATGAAACCCGCTCTAAAATCGGCTCGGGTTCAGCTGAATACGCACTATCCCGAACAAGAAATATTGGTTGTTATTAACGTGATTCAGCTTGAACAGGTTCTCATCAATCTCATCACGAATGCGATTGAAGCGATGGAAGGGTGCGAAGAAAAACGTCTGAACCTAGTGGTGGAGATAGACTCTTCTCAAAACGTCAACATCCACATTGATGATAATGGGCCGGGGATTGAGCCTGCGCAATTTCAACAACTGTGTGAGCCTTTCCATACCACCAAGAAAAATGGCTTAGGGCTCGGTCTTTCCATCTCACAACAAATCCTTACTGGTATGAAAGGGAAGCTGATGGTCAACCACAGTCCATTAGGTGGCGCTCGATTCACCGTCTCACTGCCTACCACAACAAGCGAGGTCTGATATGTGCTTGGTTTATTTTATTGACGACGAATCCGATTTAAGGCTCGCCATTGAGCAGAGTTTTGAACTTGCTGACATTGACACTCGTTTTTTCGCCGATGCAGAAAGCGCGTTACTGGCGATGAAAGAGCAGCAGACACCCGGCGTAGTGATCACCGACATCTGCTTGCCTGGGATCTCAGGAATGGATTTACTCAATACCTTGATTCACAGAGATAAAGAGCTGCCCGTCATTATGATCACCGGTCATGGCGACATCTCGATGGCGGTGAAAGCCCTGCACAGTGGCGCCTACGATTTTATTGAAAAGCCATTTTCTCCGGAACACCTGGTTGAGACCGTGAAAAGGGCCATCGAAAAACGCAAACTGACCAATGAAAACCAGCTTCTGCGACAATCGCTTAAAGCGAGCAAAACCCTTGGGCCGAGAATCATTGGTGAAACGCCCTCCATCCAAGAATTAAGAGCAACCATCAGTCACATCGCTGACACCCAAGCCGATATTCTGCTGTTTGGCGAAACTGGCACTGGCAAAGAGTTGATTGCCCGTTCTATTCATGAACAAAGTGCTCGTCGTGAGAAAAATTTTGTCGCCCTCAATTGCGGGGCTATCCCTGAGAACCTGATTGAAAGTGAACTCTATGGCCACGAAAAAGGCGCGTTCACTGGCGCAGACAGTCAACGCATTGGGAAATTCGAATTTGCTCAGGGGGGAACGCTGTTTCTCGATGAAATTGAATCGATGCCAATGCAAGCACAAATCCGCTTGTTGCGAGTGTTGCAAGAGCGCGTGATTGAACGCATCGGGTCCAATCAGTTGCTGCCTTTGGATGTGCGCATTATTGCCGCCACTAAGGTTGACCTCAAACAAGCGGCAGCCAGCGGTGAGTTTCGTCAGGATCTCTACTATCGTCTAAATGTGGTGACCCTCAACTTGCCGCCTCTTCGGGAACGTAAAGAAGACATCGCCGCCCTCTTTCACCACTTTTTACTGGTGGCGGCGGCTCGTTACGCAAAAACCGTCCCTGCGCTCTCTGCCAGCGATTTACAGCAGCTGTTGGCTCACAATTGGCCAGGCAATGTGCGAGAACTGCGCAATGCGGCTGAGCGATACATCTTGCTTGGCAAGTTGGCGCAGCTCGGTGAGACACCTGCAAGCACAACAGTGCATTATGCGCTCTCTGACCAAGTGGCCGAGTTTGAAAAAAGCGTCATCGAGCAAACGCTGATGGAATGTGGTGGCAGCATCAAAGAGACGATGGATAAGCTGCAAGTGGCGAGAAAAACCCTGTATGACAAAATGCAGCGCTATGGTTTAGATAAAGAAAACTACAAGTCATGATGCTTCGCATCGAGGCCGAAAGACAAAGCCACCCACGCTCTACTTGTGGGTGGCTCAGAGGAAAAACGTTACTTGGTAATGATCTCCGGCCCCATCAGTGTGGTTGGTAACCAAGTGGAAATCCACGGAACGTACGTGACAATAATGAGGAAGAGGAACATCACCGCCACCCAAGGCAATGCGGCTTTGACCACGTTCATCATCGACATTTTTGCCACCCCTGCGGTGACGAATAAATTGAGCCCGACAGGCGGTGTGATCATGCCGATTTCCATGTTCACCACCATGATGATACCCAAGTGAATCGGGTCGATGCCTAACGCAATGGCGATGGGGAAGACTAACGGAGCCACGATAATCAGTAGACCTGATGGTTCCATAAACTGACCGCCAATCAGCAGCAATACGTTAACCACAATCAAGAAGGTGATGGGACCAAGCCCCGCTGACAACATCGATTCTGTGATCATTTGCGGAATGCGCTCTTCCGTCAGCACGTGTTTAAGAATCAATGCGTTGGCAATGATAAACAACAACATGATGGTCAGCTTACCTGCTTCAAAAAGCGTATGTTGGGTGTCTTTATGAAAGAAGGCTTCAAACACTTTCACAAGCGCAGGACGTTGGTTTTGCTTATCGGCAAAAGGCCCCATGTCTTTATAAACGAAGTTAGCGATCAAGAATGAGTAGACGGCAGCCACCGCAGCCGCTTCGGTTGGGGTAAAAATGCCCCCATAGATACCACCAAGGATGATCACCACCAACAGTAATCCCCAACTCGCTTCCTTTGCCGCGTTGATGGCTTCTGACCAACCCACAAAAGGCTGCTTAGGCAGATTTTTTATTCGTGCCGCAATATAAATCGCCACAATCAGCATAAGACCGGCAAGTAGCCCTGGGATCACGCCACCGAGGAACATACGACCGACCGAGACATCGGTGGCCGCAGAGTAAACGACCATCACAATCGACGGCGGGATCAAAATACCCAGTGTCCCGGCATTACAAATCACCCCAGCCGCGAACTCTTTCGAGTAACCGTTTTTGATCATCCCAGCAATAACGATGCTACCAATCGCCACCACGGTAGCCGGTGAAGAACCGGACAGCGCGGCAAACATCATACATGCCACCACCGAGGCCATAGCTAGGCCACCGCGAAACCACCCCACCATAGCAATCGCAAAGCGGATGATGCGCTTGGCTACCCCACCCGTCGACATAAAACTGGATGCCAAGATAAAAAACGGAATCGCCAACAAGGTGTAATGGCCTTCAAAGGCATTAAATAAAGTCTGCGCCACCGACGCCAAAGACGCATCGGAGTGCCACATCAAAAACAGAATGCTCGATAAGCCGAGAGAAACCGCGATAGGCACGCCAATCAGCATAAAGCCAATGACTAACAAAAATAAAAATAGAATATCCATCGCTTACTGCTCCTTACCATCACGACGTGAACCACCCATCAAATCGTCGGCATCACCCATCTCCGCTTTCAATGCTTCAAGATCTTCTTCTGCCTCATGACCCGCGATCATGCGATCTTGTTGATTGGTCAGAATTCGCCATGCGACCTGCAAAAAACGAAACGTCAGCAACGCCATCCCAACGGGAAGTGCCATGTAAGGAATAAAACGGGGGATCTTCTCGTACGCTTCGCCTTCATTGAACCAATCCGACATAAACTGAAAAATCTCAGGCATCGGGATATCGTCGGTTTCATACCAAGCACGCTCAGTCGCAAAGGGGTACCAGTAATTCCAAGAGCCAATCAAAAGTAAAATAGAAAAGGTTAAGCAACAACTGACGGCCACCAAGGCCAGTACTTTGCGTAACGGTGGTGGGGCTTTATCAATCACCACATCCACACCGATGTGGAAGTGTTTCTTCACACCATAAGACGCGCCGACCAACACCATCCACGCGAACATAAATACGGTAAGTTCAAGGGCCCAGAGAATGTTGTCGTTAAAGAGATAGCGCATCACAACATTGACGAAAGTCAGCAGTGTCATGGCACCAAGGAAAAATGCAATCAGCCCTTCTTCTACCCGATCGGTGAAGTGACCAATTTTTGCCAAAAATGATTGTTCCATAATCGATTCGCTCATTATTGTGCTAAAAACTGGGCTCTGACTCGACCGTCAGAGCCCGTTCTTATTTATTGCTTGTTTGACGCCAATGCTGCATCAATCAGATCTGAACCGATGTCTTTCTCAAATTTCTTCCAAACAGGTTTCAACGCTGTTACCCACGCTTCACGTTGCTCTGGCGTCAAGGTGCGCACCACACCCCCCGCTTCAATCACGTACTGCTTGTTGGCTAACTCAACCTTGTTGGACTCAGCGTTACGTTGCTCTGTTACTTCTTTTAGGATGGTCGCGAACTGGTCACGCACATCCGCAGGCAGGCCATCCCACCACTTGCTTGAGGTCACGACTAGGTAATCCAAAATGCCGTGGTTGGTTTCAGTAATACCATCCTGTACTTCAAAGAATTTCTTACCGTAGATGTTAGACCAAGTGTTTTCCTGACCATCAATAACCTTGGTTTGCAGCCCGCCGTACACTTCGGCAAAGGACATTTTTTGCGGGTTCGCACCCAGTTGTTCAAACTGAGCAACGAGCACGTCAGAGGCTTGCACGCGGAATTTCAATCCTTTGGCGTCCGCTGGCGAAATCAGTGGCTTGCTGGCTGAAATTTGCTTCATGCCGTTGTGCCAGAACTCTAACCCACGCACACCACGACGATTCATGGCATTTTTCAACTTCACGCCCGCGTCTGAGTTTTGGAAACGGTCAACCGCGTCGACGTCTTCAAACAGGAATGGCAGGTCAAAGATGCGATATTTCTTGGTGAATTTTTCAAACTTGGAAAGAGAAGGGGCCGCCAATTGAACATCGCCGTTTAGCATGGCTTCTAACACTTTGTCGTCATCGTACAGTGTTGAGTTTGGGTAAACCTGCATACACGCTTTGCCGTTCATCTCTTCGTTCACGCGTTTTTCCAGTAGTGATGCCGCGATCCCTTTCGGGTGCTTATCGGTATTGGTGACGTGGCTGAACTTGATGACGATCTCGCCTGGGTCACAGTTGGCCGCCGCATTGAAACTGGTGACAGCAAGTACGGAAGCAGCAAGTAGGGTTAGAGGCTTTAACATTATTCTTCTCCTTGTTAATCGAACCGCCCCATCTTTGGGTGCGATACTTCTGTTAGAGCAATAACCGGACCAATAAAAAAACTAAATAATATTCAAATAGATAAGCAAACAAACCATGAGCAACACCCCGTTACGGCGTTTAAAATGGGTGGGAAATGACACATCTATTAAGAACAAAAGGGTGGAAAGTGACACATGGGAACTAAACGCTCTGGGTATGCCTCCCCGTCTGTAAAACGGGAATGGCAGGGAAGAAAAACGGATGACTGGAAAGCTGATAGCAGGAACACCAATTACAAGAAAGCGTCTCTGATAGAATAAAAATGGTTCGACACCGATGAGCGTAGAAAAGAAGTCATAAGGAAGGCGTGCCCTCACATCAAACCGCAAGCTTGGTTTGATCATTCTCCCCCGATCATGCCGTAGCGACACCGTGATAATGTGCATCGCCACGATAGAGGACACGCAAATAATGGACTAACGCGCCCTACACGCTTCGCCCTTGTGGGTTTCACCCTACCTCATCAGTGAAACTCTATTCGTTGTTGTGATTCGGCATCAAAATAGACCGCTTTGGACAAGTCGAAGTAGAGCGATGCACTTTCCCCCGCCTTCGCTTGCAGTTCAGGAGAGAGGCGACACGCCACTTCTTGCTGATTCACTTTAATCATCGCAATCGTGTCTGGCCCTGTCGGTTCCAACACTTCCAGTTTCAAATCCAAACACGTCGACGCGCTCTGATCATCGCTTGGCTTGTCGGAAATGTGCTCTGGACGCAAACCAATCACCACGCGTTTGCCATCTTGCTCACGCATGGAGGCAGGCAGTTTGATGTGATGCTCCTGACCACACTCACCACTCACCTTAATCACTGGATGATCTTCACTGTTGAGATCGACCATAGTGGAAATAAAGTTCATCGACGGCGACCCCATGAAGCCCGCAACAAACATGTTCGCTGGTTGGTTGTAGATCTCCTGTGGTGTGCCGAGCTGCTGCAAGATGCCATCTTTCATCACCGCGATACGGTCTGCCAGCGTCATCGCCTCGATCTGATCGTGGGTTACGTAAACGATGGTGGTATTGAGCTTTTGGTGCAGCCGTTTGATTTGATGGCGCATTTCCACACGCAATTTGGCATCCAGGTTTGAAAGCGGCTCATCAAACAGATAGAGCTTAGGACGACGCGCTAATGCACGCCCCATCGCCACACGCTGGCGCTGACCACCAGATAGCTGAGACGGTTTGCGATCCAAAAGGTGGTCAATTTGCAGCATTTCGGCCACACGTTGCACTTCCGCATCAATCTCGCTTTGCGGCATTTTGCGGATCTTCAAACCAAATTCGATGTTGCCGCGCACCGTCATATTGGGATACAGCGCGTAAGACTGAAACACCATCGCGATGTCGCGATCTTTCGGTTCCACTTGCGCCACATCGACACCATCAATCACAATTTCACCGGAAGAGATGTTTTCTAACCCCGCAATGGTGTTCATCAAGGTGGACTTACCACACCCTGACGGACCCACCAGGATGAGAAACTCACCAGAGTCGATGCTGATATCAATGCCTTTTAAGGTTTCTTGGTCCGCTTTTGGGTAGGTTTTGCGGATCTGTTTGAGTTCTAGAGTTGCCATGTTACTTATCCTTTTACTGATCCCGCAGTTAACCCGCGTACAAAATATTTACCCGCCAACACATACACCAACAGCGTTGGTAACGCCGCAATGATCGCCGCTGCCATGTCCACGTTGTACTCTTTCACCCCAGTACTGGTGTTGACCAAGTTGTTCAGCGCCACCGTGATCGGTTGGGTTTCTGAGCCGGAATACACCACGCCAAACAGGAAGTCATTCCAAATCGCAGTAAACTGCCAAATCACCGTCACCATAATGATAGGGGTTGAAATAGGCAGAAGGATTTTGAAGAAGATGGTAAAAAATCCTGCGCCATCGAGCTTGGCAGCTTTGATCAACTCATCCGGTACACTGATGTAAAAGTTACGGAAAAACAGTGTGGTAAACGCCATGCCGTAGATAACATGCACCAGTACCAAGCCAGTGGTGGTATTGGCTAAACCGAGCTTGCCAAGCACCGCGGCCATCGGCAGCAAGATCACTTGGAAAGGAATGAAGCAGCCAAACAGCAACAAGCTGAAAAACAGGTTAGAGCCACGAAACTGCCATTTGGTAACGACATAGCCATTGAACGCCCCAAGCAAAGTCGAAATGGCCACGGCAGGGATCACCATTTGAAACGAGTTCCAAAAGTAGCCCTTTACCCCTTCACATTTCACCCCAGTACAGGCGCCATTCCACGCTTTGTACCAAGCGTCAAACACCCACTCTTGTGGCAAGCTCATTAAGTTACCGGCCTTAATATCTGGCAAGGTTTTAAACGAGGTGATCACCATGACAAACAGCGGCATCAAATAGACCAAGCAGAAAAAGACCAATGCGCCGTAAATAAACCATCGGGCCATGTTCACTGAAGAGTTCATGCGCGCTTCTCCCTAAGCTCGGAATAAAGATACGGCACCAAGATGGCCAGAATGCCCCCTAACATCATCATCGCACTGGCGGCACCTAAGCCGATTTGCCCACGAGTAAACGAATGAGCGTACATAAAGAGTGCAGGTAAATCCGATGAATAGCCCGGTCCACCAGCGGTCATCGCAGTGACTAAGTCGAAACTCTTAATCGCGATGTGCGAGGTGATGATCACCGCGCTAAAGAACACCGGACGCAAACACGGCAGAATGATTTTCCAATAGATGGTCGGTAGGCTCGCGCCATCAATTTGCGCTGCTTTGATGATCGAGGAATCAATACCACGCAAACCCGCGAGAAACATCGCCATAACAAAACCGGACGATTGCCAAACCGCAGCAATCACTAAGGTGTAAACCGACATCTCCGAGTTCACCAACCAGTCAAATTTAAAGGTTGTCCATCCCCAATCGTTCAACAGTTTTTCTATCCCCAATCCTGGGTTCAAAATCCATTTCCACGCGGTACCGGTCACAATGAACGACAGCGCCATGGGATAGAGGTAAATGGTGCGAATTGCCCCTTCCTGACGGATGTTTTGATCCAACAAAATCGCCAGACCGACACCCAAAACGATGGCAATCGCAATGAAAAGAACGCCAAAAATACCTAGGTTAGTAATCGACGTTACCCAGCGGTCGTTTTCCATCAATTTGGCATATTGGTCAAAACCAACAAACTTAAAACTGGGTAGAAAACGGGAGTTAGTCATGGAAAGCGCCGCTGTCCAAAAAATAAATCCGTAGATACACACCACCGTCACTAGCATGGTCGGCGCTAACACCAGTTTTGGTAACCAGTGTTGCAAGCGATCAGCTAGCGAAGGTTTTGGTGCGATTTTGCTCGTTGGCCCACTCAAAATATGCTCCATAACGGTTCCTTGTAGCGAAAAACACTTCCTACCGAGCAAACGCTCAGAGTGAGAAGATCAGCTGAGATAGGCAGACAGGCAAAGCGCACCTGCCCGCCTAGGGGGTTAGATCGCTGCTTTCACGGCTTTCGCCAGTTTCTGTGCAGCTTCTTTTGGATCCGCCTTGCTGTCGTTAAAGAAGTTGGTCACCACATCGTAGATCGCACCTTGTGCGTAACTGGTGGTAGAGAGGCCATGCGCCATACTTGGCACGAGATCACCCGACGTCGCGCTGGCTTTGAAGGTCGCCATCGAGTCAAGCGCACATTGATCAAACTTACTCATGTCCATGTCCAAGCGAACTGGAATCGAGCCTTTATTGAGGTTGAACACTTCTTGGAACTCTTTGGTCAAGATGGTGCGAGCCAAATCTTGCTGGGCTTTTTGATTGGCTTTGTCGCTCAGTTCAAAGAAAGCAAAGCTGTCGATGTTGAAGGTAAACTGGCCAGCCGTTCCCGGCGCTGGGGCACAAATGTAGTCTTTGCCCGGTACTTTGCCCGCGGCGCTAAACTCACCTTTTGCCCAGTCACCCATGATTTGCATCGCCGCTTCACCATTGATGACCATGGAGGTCGCCACGTTCCAATCACGTCCCGGAGCGTTGCTGTCGATGTAGTCGCGCATTTTTTTGAACTTAGTGAACACTTCCACCATCTTGTCACCAGACAAGACGTTCATGTCCAGATCGACAAACGCTTTGTTGTAATCTTCGCTGCCTAACACATCCAGTGCCACCGCTTCAAACACGGTCGCGTCTTGCCAAGGTTGGCCACCGTGAGCAAGAGGAATAAAGCCCGCCGCTTTGATTTTGTCCGCAGCGACAAAGAACTCATCCAAGGTGGTTGGTAAGCTCACGCCCGATTTTTTCAATACATCAGGGTTTGCCCATAGCCAGTTAACACGGTGAACGTTGACAGGCACAGCCACGTATTCACCATCAAATTTCATCACCTTAGTGACAACGGAAGGCAAGATGCCATCCCAGTTTTCTTGTTTCGCTGTCGCATCGAGAGAAGTGAGGAAACCTAACCCACCCCATTCCTGAATATCGTGTCCTTTAATTTGAGCCGCAGACGGCGGGTTGCCTGAAACCGCACGGGTTTTCAGTACCGTCATGGCAGATTCGCCACCACCGCCGGCAACCGCAAAATCTTTCCAAGTGTGACCTTGCTGTTCAAGCATTTGTTTGAGCACGGCAGCGGATTTCGCCTCGCCACCTGCCGTCCACCAGTGCAGCACTTCTACTTCGCCTGCTTGTGCAAAAGAGGCAGCAGAAATAAGAGAGAGGGTAAGTAGGGTTTTCTTCATTTTCATTGTTATCTTCCATGTATCGGATTAGACAGATCAGGTCATGCCTGATATTGAGCAGTCTATCCATAACTGGAGATAAGCATTGCAACAAACCGTAACCACAAAGTAACACCTTTGTTACATTACACTTCCAGCCCTTTAGGAATCAGCACTTGCGCACGTAAACCACCCTGCGGCAGATTGCTAATAATGAGATCTCCACCATGTCCGTGTAAGATGTTTCGGCAGATACCTAAGCCTAATCCATGCCCTTCACTGTCCTTTGCTAAGCGGAAATAGGGTTCAAACACGGCCTCTAATTGCGCTTCCGCAATTCCCGGTCCTTGGTCATCAATGGTGACGTAAATCCACTCGTCACTGTGTTCGAGTGTCACCACCGCTTGTTCACCATATTTCACCGCGTTGTCGATCAAATTGGTGAGCACTCGCTTTATCGCCAGAGGCTTGGCCACCATAGGCTCCATGATGATGGGACGAAAATGGACCTTAGTATCGTGCTGATTATAGGTATCAATCACATGCTCGATCATCGCGTTGAGATCGATGTAGTCGTTGTTCTCATGCAAATCGGTATCGCGCACACACTGCAGCGCCCCTTTGACCATCATCTCCAAATCATCGAGATCGCGATTGAACTTGCTGCGCTTGGTGTCATCTTCGAGCAACTCGGCTCGGATGCGCAAACGGGTGATCGGCGTTTTGAGATCGTGAGAAATGGCGGAAAAAAGATGCTCTCGGTCTGCCACGTAACGACGAATACGCTGCTGCATGCGATTAAACGCACGCGTGGCTGTCACCAGCTCACTCGCCCCTTCTTCTTGCAACGGTGGCTGCTCGATATTGATGCTCATTTCATTGGCCGCCTTGGCTAAGCGCTTGAGCGGCTTCACCTGGCGACGGATCATGGTGTAAGTCAACACTAACAATAGCGTGGTTGAGAAGAAGAGAAACAAGATCTGCTCACGCCCTAAAATAGTGTCATCTAAGGTCAAATAAGGTGCGGGAAGCAGCGCGGCAATGTAGATCCACTCGTGACTTTCTAACTCAATTTGCACCACCAACACGGGGGGATTGATCGGCTCCAAAGTAAGCGTGTGGTGCGCCCACGATTTGGGTAGGTCATGCAGATAGATGTCGTCTTTCAGCAAACGTAAATTTTGCGGATGCGAGAAGTCAACGGAGATTGAGGCAACCTTGGTGAGTTTTTGCTGCAGCACGCTTTCGACAGCCAGCACCGAAGCCAGTTTTAACGGTGTATCGGCAATCGGCTCAACAGTCAGCTTCTGTTTATTGAAAGAGACGAAAAAGCGCGTGCCACCCATATTGCGGATCTGATCCAGCACGATATGACGATAACGCACGGGTAAGGATTGGAAAAAGGTCACCGTCGAGGCAAACATGCCCGCCATGCTTTCCGACGCCGAGCGAATACCTTGCAGCTCTTTCTGTTTGGACTCGCTATACCAGATAGCGGTGGCGATCCCTTGAGCTATCACCACCGCGAGCAAGGTAAGCAACAGCGTTCTGGCAACCAAGGAGTTGGGGCGAAACCTCTTCATCTCCAATCACCTCAATGTTCGTAGCTAACAGGCACCGATAAAATATAGCCATTACCGCGCATGGTTTTGATGTAGTGTGGGTAGCGCGCACTGTCGCCCAAGCGTTGACGCAAACGTGATAGTTGAACATCAATACCGCGCTCAAAAGGCAACGACTCACGCCCCTTAGTGGCATAAGAAATGGTGTCACGATCGAGGATTTCATCGGGATGGGTCAAAAACAGCATCAGCAAAGCGAAATCACTGCCTGACAATTCGTGTTGTTGACCATTTTCTTGATGAACAATACGGTGTGCTAACGTATCCAAACGCCAATCACCAAAAACAATCTGCTTTGGCAGCGTGTCACTTGGCTTCTCCTGTGTGACGTGCACGCGGCGTAAAACCGCTTTTATGCGCGCCACCAAATGGCGTGGGTTAAAGGGCTTGGCAATGTAATCATCGGCACCGATCTCCAAACCGATGATTTGGTCTGTCTCTTCCGAGACCGCCGTGAGCATGATGATCGGCACAGTCGATTCACGGCGCATAAATTGGCATAGGCTGAAGCCGTCTTCACCGGGAAGCATGATGTCGAGCAGGACTAATTCTGGATAGCCGTTTTCTGCAAGGTAGTGCTTTAACTGATGCCCATCCGCCACCGTCGCCACTTGGTATCCGTTGCGGCTCAAATACTCATGCAGCAGTTCGCGAATTTCGCTATCGTCGTCCACCACTAAAATTCGAGTTACATCCTGCATCTGAGCTTATCCAAAAAATTACAACTTATTTACATAGTGTATCGATTTCAACGCGAACCACTGACGAAAGTTTTAATAATTTTTGAAGCTGATCTGGAGCTAGCTCACAACTTATACCCAAACAACTTGAAGTTGCAGGTAGGCGGCAAATGAGTGAATCCCCATGAGCATAGATACGCTATGTGATTGGGCCGGGCTGGCGTGCCAGTGAACGAATGCAGCCAACACCGCTGCAGCTTCAAGTAGGAAGGGTATAGCAGGCATAACTTAAGAAGAGCAACTGATGACCATCTTCTTACCCCATTCTGGAGGAAGGTGAGCATACGCTTCCATTTCGGCTTGCTCGTCATAGGGATTTTTCAGCAGCTTGGCTAGGGTATGCACCTCCGAAAAATCGCCCTGCTGCGCTTTGTCGATCGCCTGTTGCGCCAGATAATTGCGCAAAATGTACTTAGGATTGACGGCGCGCATTTGCTCACAACGTTGCTGGGCGGATTTCGCCTCTCCAGAGGCGGTTTGCTCCAGCGCCACCCGTTCAAGGTAACGGCTTAGCCAACCATGCGCGGCGTCTCGGTCAATAAACAGGTCGATCACCGTTTGTGCATCCTCCCTATCGAGTTGAGAAAGGGTACGAAAGAAGCGCGTGTAGTCGGTGTGATTCTCCGCCAACAAAGCAAACATGGCATTAAATAGCTCGCTGTCGCCCTCTTGCTGGCTAAGCAAACCGAGCTTTTGCCTCATCAATTGACTAAACACCTTACCGAGTGTCGGTTCGTACTGAGCCAAGGCCAGTTCCAAGTCGTCACGGTCAATTAAGGGTGATAAGGCATGCGCCAGTGCAGAGAGATTCCACAGTGCCACACGAGGCTGTTGGTCAAACGCGTAACGGCCTTGATAATCGGAATGGTTACAGATGTAACCTGGCTCGTAATCATCGAGAAAACCGAACGGACCGTAATCGAAGGTTTGACCCAAAATCGACATGTTGTCGGTGTTCATCACCCCATGAGCAAACCCCACCGCCTGCCACTGGGCAATCATGGTCGCTGTGCGCGCCACCACTTGTTCAAACATCGCCAAATACGGTTTGTCGTGTGCGGTGCACTCAGGCATGTACCATTCGATGACATTGTCAGCGAGAAGGCGCAACTCATCATATTGTTCGGTATAGAAAAAATGCTCGAAATGACCAAAGCGGATGTGCGTTTGGGCAAGACGAATCAAACAAGCGCCCTGCTCGACTTGCTCACGATAGACGGGCGTGTCGCTCACCGTCATGCCCAACGCGCGCGTTGTCTCGATGCCAAGAGCGGCCATCGCTTCGCTGCAGAGGTATTCACGAATTGTTGAGCGCAGCACCGCTCGGCCATCTCCCATGCGAGAAAAAGGTGTCAGCCCTGCGCCTTTAAGATGAATATCGAACCACTGCCCTTGCTGGTTTTGCATTTCGCCCAGCAGTAAGCCTCTCCCATCGCCTAAATCTGGGTTGTAAACTCCAAACTGATGGCCGGCGTATTTCATCGCTAAAGGCTTGAAGGAAGAAAACGGCTCCGCACCGGAGAAAACAGCGAGCAATTGAGGATCGTCAGCGTTCTTGGGTAACGCAAACCCTTGGGCAAGCTCACCATTCCAAATGACCCAACGGCTATTGTCGAGCGGTTGAGGGATCACCAAACGATAAAATACCGTGGGGAGTTGAGCGTAGCGTTGAGCAAATTTCACCGACGACCAAAGAGACATAGCGCATTCTTCCTGATGAGTTTTTCGCTACGCTACCACAGACTTCTCTCAACAAACACCGAGAGAAATCAGGGGCTCTAAACTTTGAACTGCGCGACCAAGTCGTCCAATGTTTCGCACTGCCCTGCCAACGATAGACAAGCATTTTCTGCACTGCTGACCATTTCCACCATGTGATGACTGTTTTCCAAAATGTGCATTACATTGTTGTTAACCTCATCGCTGACACTGGTTTGCTCGCTGGCGGCGGTCGCAATTTGCGAGTTCATTTGGCTCATCAACGAAATCGAACTGATGATTTCTGCCAGCGAATCACTGGCTTTACCTGCATTATCAATCGTATCGTGGCCCCGCTCTTTACTCGCTTGCATCACCGCAACCGCTTCTCGCGCACCGTGTTGCAGTTTTTCGATCATCGATTGAATTTCACCCGTGCTTTCTTGAGTACGGCTAGCGAGCGAACGCACTTCATCGGCCACCACGGCAAAGCCACGACCTTGTTCCCCCGCACGAGCCGCTTCTATGGCTGCATTGAGCGCCAGCAGATTGGTTTGATCGGCAATGCCTCGAATCACATCAAGAATAGAGGCAATGTTCGCTACATCGAGATCCAGGTTGTGAATGACTTGGCTCGCGTTATCCACTTCCCCGGCAAGACTTTGAATAGAGCTAACGGTGGTCTTCAAAATGGCGTTGGTGTTGTCCGCTTCGCTGTTGGCTTTATGACTGGCCGACGCCGCTTCATTGGCATTCTCGGCAACCGACTGGCTGGTCATCTGCATTTCGTTAACCGCAGTGGCCACCATCTCACTTTCTTGCTGCTGCTGGCCTGAGAACTCGGCCACCGTTTGCGTCAGCGTTTTGATGTTCTCCATTTCAGCGCGCACCGCGTTGGAGGAAATAATCACCTGCTCGACTGTGGAGTGGATCCGAGAAACAAATTGATTAAATGCGCCTGCCAGTAGTCCGAGTTCGTCGTCACTGGTCGCCACCATGCGTTTTGAGAGATCGCCATCCCCTGACGCGATTTCCGCCATGGCGTGACTAATGCCTTCTATGGGTTTAAGAATTAATTGCTTGGCCATGACGAAAGAGAGCAGCACCAATGCGATGGAGATAACCGCCCCAGCTTCAATCACATACACACTGTAATCAATCGAACGTTCAACCTCTTCTCTTAGTTGCCCTTGCACTTGCTCGATTAAGCTGCGAATGGAAACCAGTTGCTGGCGCAATACGGCAAATTGCTGCTCAAACTGGCGACGGTTATCTTGGTAGTAACCCGCCGCATTTTTTGGCTGGGCAAACATCGGCTCATAAAGCGCTAACCACGCTTTTGCGGCACTCGTTAGATTCGTCAGTTGCTGACGCTCCGATTCTGGCAACAAACCGGCATTAAACAGCTCTCGGACTTTGCCAACTCTCGGTTCGACGTTGTAGGCATTATCTTTAAACTCACCAATGTGATAATCCACCTCGCTTTGTGACTGCGCCAGTAATATTCCTTGAGCCGCTGTGATCACTTGGTAAATGTCTCGATAACCATCTTCTAAGCTATCCATCACCGGCTGCACTTGAGTATTGAGCATTGAATTAAGCTCAGCTTGTTTATTGGCTTGCAGCACATTGATCAGTGTCGTCGCAACGATCACCAATGTCAGTAAGCCAATCGGCAGCATCAGCTTCTGTTTAATTGAGAGTCGATTGAACATAAATGGCCTTATTCATCGCTGATTGTTCGCCCATTCTCAATGACACTCTAGCGCCTTGGCTGGAGGTTTTGAGAACAAGGCTTACTTGGGGTATGAATTAACTATAGAGCAAAATCAGCCTGTTGCTTGGCGTGGTTTGATCCCGCTTTCTTGGATAGATTTTGCTGTTGGCCATCAAGATGCACATAAAAAAGCGCACTCTAGGTGCGCTCAAAAGTAGAGAGGACATAGCGTTACGCTTTGCTTTTTCGGCGTCTACAACCAAATAACCAAGTCATTAACACAAGCGCCCAAATATTCACGCCACCACCTGACGAACCACTACCACTGCTTGATGATGAGGCCGCACTTGGCACAGGTGTGACGGTGACGACCAGCTGCGCCTGCGCCGTTTTGCCTTCTGTATCCGTTATGACGTAATTGATCACCACCTCAGTCTCTCTCTCAACGTGGCTAGGTGCTTGGTAACGGATCTGATTATCAAACAACGCTACGCTGCCAATACTCGGTTGTGACAATGATGATATTTGCAATACTTGATCATCGTGATCACTATCGTTTGCCAGTGGTGTAGCATCAATACTCGTTCCGGCTTTGACTGAGAGAAAGTCATCGCGAGCGATAGGGGGAGAATTTTCCACCACCAAACGGACATGACTCATATGGCTTAGACCACTCGGATCGTTGGCTTGCAATGCAAACATCAACACGTCACCCATTTTTACGCTTTCTGGGAGTGTGAACCGGAGACTCACTGTATCACTTCGTTGCAAACTGATCGCAGGGCCAAAGGTTTTACGCCATTGATAAACCAGTGGGTCACCATCGGGATCCTGAGTTGCCGAACCGTCTAGTACTACGGCATCCCCTGGAAGCAATGAGGTTGCTTGAACGGAAACTTGAACTTGAGGAGCGGCATTCGGCCCCACAACATTGACGGTCACATTACCCACTTTCGATACCGTTCGACCATCAAGAGTGCGAAGTTGGTAGGTAAATGGGTCCGCACCAACAAAATGAGGCTTCGCAGTATAAAGCAAGCCATCCAGTGTGCCGTATTTCGGCGCGCTAACAATATCAATGCTCAGATTGCCGAGCAGTGCCGCATCGATGACATCATTGCTGATTAGAGGCAACTGTAACTGACCGTTTTTGTTTACCTCGAGAATGTCATCAATCGGTAATAACAGCCCACTGAAATCTTGATCCAGCAATGCAGCAAAAGGAATCACCAGATGAGGGGGCAGTTTCGCCATGCCGTCACTGTTACTGGTTTGAGCGTTGCCGAGCCAAGTGGTATCACGCTCTTGTGGCTCCATATTTCGCAACTCACTAAACAGGTAGTTTTGCTCTAGCTCGGCATTCTTGAGTTCAACAACCAAGGTATATGCTCCAGCGTCCATCTTGGCTGGTGTATCGAACAAGATACGTTCATTGCCAACACGATGAATCGAGCCTTGTGCCAAAACTTTGCGCTCCGATGGATTCAACTTCAATGCAGCAAAATTGGCATTTGAAGCAGGATAACTCGCAATGACATAATCGACGGGTTGGAGAACATTAAGCTTTTGATAATAGAGTTGCACCCCCTCTAAAAGCGAATCAGAGGCGAGCACGAGCGAGAATGCCGCACTGTCTTTGTCGCTTTCGCTAAAGACATAGGAACGACGTAGACTGGTCAACCATGCAGACTCTCCCCCCTCAACCGGAAGGCTCAATAAAAAGGAAGCGGAATCGGGAGAACTCACAATATCATCTAGACGGATGTTTGTCTCAAAGCCAGTCACCGATGTTAGCGAAGGGGACGAGGTATCGCTGATTTGACTATTTTGACTAAGGCCTGGGTAGAGATCCCCAAAGTCAGTCCACCCACCCGTTTCAAGCTCACTTAAGCCATCCGCCTGCATAATTTGCACTTGCATCGGACCACGGTCATTGAACGCATTATTGATATTGACCGAAGTCACCAACACGCCTTCCGCTTCAAGCGCTCGATCATAGTCCACTTTTCGGCGATTCTCGACATACAAACGGGGGCCAAACTGTTGTAAATAGGGGTCGAGATTGACAATCGCTGCTTGCTGATTAGCCACCACCACTTGGCTATCTGAACTTTTGAGTATCTTTGGATCAATAAAGCCAGCCGCATGTCGACTCCAAGCACTCATATTGACTGGGGTATCACCCGCGTGAAGATCACCTTCCTTCTTCGTCCACGAGCCCCCGCCCATGACTCCCCAAGAACCAACCGAACCTTTGTGCTCATAAGAATAGAGATCCGGCAACCCTAACATTAGGTGGCCAAGCTCATGCACAATCACTCCCAACGTAGACTGGTTGTTGACTTGAAAGTCGGCAAATAAACAGTAAGCGGAAATACCCTTTCCATCGACAACCATGGTGTCGTGAGAAAACATATGCGGCCAAATAGCGGGCTTGTTCAGCACACCAGTAGAACGATCGCCACCTGCAAAAACAAACATCACCGACAGCTCTGTGGGATCGATCGTGCCATTCCCATTGAGATCATAAGGTGCAAAGTCAACAAACTTGTTCACTTCACGATACGCTTCGCTAAAGACCGCGTTCAAACGACTGGTACAGAGCGAGCCATTGTGACAATTGGGGTGCGGCTGCAAAACAGCAACATCAATCACCCCATCATTGACTGTACCAGACGTTTCTTCAGCGGGTACTACACGATATTGACCAAACGAGTTTTTATCGTAGTAATCCACCACACTTTGGTTAACTTGGCTAAAAACCAAATCGGTAAAATCGTGCTCCATCTGAATGTCACTGAATGACACTTGCACCACCAACAAGGGTTGTTTGAACGGTGTAGCTTGAGAGGTAAAAGCAGCGCGTGACGCATAGTTGCTACGCGGCATAGAGCGAGTACGTTCAATCACAGGCAACGAACCGAACTTTGCCCTACTTTGAGGAACGAGTAAGGCAGAACGATCTTGGGCAACGCTTGGGGCAAAAGAGTTGGCGAACTTCTCTTCGCCACTGGACATCAAGTAGGGTTCAATACCATCATTTTTTATCTCAGCAAAAAACCATCGTTCTTGCTGCTCAATCAGTGCATTTCCTTGTTCGTCTTCATACCAATGAAAGTCCGCGCTCCCGGTTAAACGAACCTTAGTGACGGAACCGTCACTCAAAACCACATCATGCCAAAACGGCGCAGGTGGCACTATCGCAAAGGATGCACTTGAAAGCAGCATCGCAACGGTTGCAGTCAGCCATTTTTTCATGGTCAATCTTAACTCCTTTTAAGATTTTGTTCGGATTAGTCATTCAACTCAGACTCGCCAATCTAGTTAGTCACACCGATAAAGCAATTCAATTCTATAAAATACGTGAATCATTCCCCAAAACCACGTTCCTTCAGTTAATTGAAACGTAATAAAATGTAATTACAGAAAAATGTCATTGATATATAAGAAAAAACTAACTTACTCTTTCTTGTGGTATATACGCTTGGCCGAGTGATTGACGCAAGATCTACGACTAAATTCGGGCCAAAACACCATGATGGGGCGGTTTCACGATGACAGCCCAAAAATCACCGTATAAAAAACACACAAACCGCTCAATCTGCAATCAAGGTTTTATTGTTGATAAACAAAGTGTTGACGAGTCACCTCCTTACCATTACAGTAACTGCCATCGGACTGTAGCGCAGCTTGGTAGCGCACCGTCATGGGGTGTCGGGGGTCGGAGGTTCAAATCCTCTCAGTCCGACCATACACCTAAAAAAAGAGAGCTTCGGCTCTCTTTTTTGCTATTTGGCGCAACAACGTGCCACTTGTTCCCCCATCGGTTTGAAAACGACGAAATCGCCAAAAAGAAAAAGGCAGAGAAAATCCTCTGCCTTTTTCTTATTTATCAAAACGATAGCGAATAAAAACAAATAATGACAGTACGATGCTTCACTTTGTCCAGAAGCGCGTAAGCATCGACTGCCATCTGTTTTCTTATCGCTTACAGGCTTAAAATCACGCCCGCAATCGATGCGCTCATCAAGTTCGCCAAGACACCTGCGGTAATTGCACGGAAGCCGTATTTCGAGATGAACGAGCGTTTTTCAGGCACCAAGCTACCCAAACCACCGATCAACATCGCCATTGTGGAAATGTTAGCAAAACCACACAAAGCAAAAGTCACGATCGCTTGCGAGTGTGCACTCAGATCTTGTTTCACTTGCATGAGCTGAATAAACGCGACGAATTCGTTCACCACAATTTTATTGCCGATCAGAGAACCCGCGGTAATGGCTTCATGCCATGGAATACCCAACAACCAAGCGACTGGCGCAAATAGATAGCCCAAAATCAACTCAAAGCTAAGAGAGATGCCAAACCCACTGCCGACCCAACCCAACAGGCCATTCAGCAGTGCAATCACGCTGACAAACGCCAGTAAGGTTGCCCCTACCGCTACCGCGATACGCAAGCCCGACATCGCACCGTCTGCCATCGCTTCCACCACGTTGGTCGCTTTTGGCATCTCAACGTTTTCCATCTGCACATCTTCCGCCTGAGCTTCAGTTTCAGGCATCAAAATTTTGGCCATCAAAAGACCAGCAGGTGCCGACATAAATGCCGCAGCAATCAGGTAGTTCAGTTCGACCCCCAAAGAGGCGTAACCGACTAAGGTACCGCCTGCTACCGAAGCAAGGCCACAGGTCATGACGGCAAAGAATTGCGAGTCACTCATGTGCTTTAAGTAAGGTTTCACCACCAACGGAGCTTCAATCATGCCAACGAAGATGTTGGCGGTTGCAGAAAGCGATTCAGCACGGCCAGTCCCTAACAACTTTTGTAGGGCGCCACCAATCAAGTTGATTACTTTCGGCATCAATCCAACATGGTAAAGGCCTGAGATCAAGGCAGAGAAGAAGATGATGATGCCAAGAACGTTAATCGCGAAAGTAAAACCGCCGGTTGCCAAACCGCCGAACAGAAAAGCGATACCTTCCTGCCCATAGTTAATCAAATTGGAAACCGCGCCCGTCACGCCATTTAGCGCATTTTTACCCGCAGGCACATACAGTACCAACAACGCAAAGGCCACTTGCAATGCAAACGCCAATCCCACCGTTTTAAGACGGATATTTTTTCTATTGGTAGAAAGCAGCCAAGCAAAAAGCAAAATGGCTACGACACCCAAGAGTGAGTTCATAGTGATTATTTCCAGAGAGGGGGAACAAGGAAGGCGCGGATTGTATTACCAGTGTCGTAAGATGCAAGTCGAGAATGTTAACAAGGTGGTTCATTAGAAAAACGCAATAAAACCACAAGACTTAACTTATTGAATAAAAACAAGATAAACGTTTGCTTTGTTTTATTGTTTCCATATGGAAAATATGTTTCTGGAAATAGAAAATATTTGTGACTCAAATCACTCTAATCAGGGAGGCTGACATAGGGCTCCAGCTGTTTGTCCCAATGACACGGCGTACCGATTTTTTGTTTAATGAAATCGATGACAGCAGAGGTTTTTTTCGGCATATGCTGGCGGCTAGGATACACCGCATAAAATGGCATTTCCTGATTCGCGCGCCAATCTGGCAACAGTTGAATCAGTTTCCCAGTTCTAAACTCATCACCAAGCAAGTAGGTCGCCAGATAGCCAATCCCCCACCCTGAGATCGCCGCATCCCGAACCGCCTCAGCCAGATCGACCGAATAATTACCCGATACCTTAACGCTAAGGTGCTCCCCTTGGCGACGAAACGCCCAACTGGTGTAGTCACGCTCCCAGCTTCGGTAAATCAGGCAGTTGTGATTGGCGAGATCGTTAGGCTCTTTCGGTGCATCATGCTGCAACAAATAGTCCGGAGACGCCGCGACAACGAACTGACAATCCGCTAAACGCTGAGCAATGTAGCCTTCTGGTAAATGCTCATGGTTGGTGATCCACAAGTCTAACCCTTCTTGCAGCATGTCGACTTTGTAATCAAACAAGTGCATTTCCACTTGCAGTAGCGGGTATTTCTGGCGCAGTTCATCAATGGCAGGGAGAATATGCAAAGTACCAAAGGATTGCGACAAGCCAATTCGTACTAAACCGGCAATTTCATCGCGCTGGCTCTCCATTTCATATTGCGCATTGTTCACCGCCTGCACCACTTGCTGGCAATGGTGATAGAAGGCCAATCCTGCTTCAGTCGGTGTAAAGCTGCGCGTGGTGCGTTGGATCAACTTGATCCCCAACGATGCTTCGAGTTGTGCCAGTTGCTTACTGACATGAGAAACCGACACCGCTAAGCTCTTAGCGGCAGAAGTGAAGTTTTGATGTTTGACGAGGGCGGCAAAAACCACCATTTGTGCTGCGCGTTCAGATAACATGTTTATCGCTGTTGGCTTGTGGCTAACACCACAAGCCGAATTGAATTAATTTTTGATGCGGTCAGCCAAATGACTCACTGCCAGTGCAAAGTAATGCGAGCGATTCCACTTCATCAACACATTGTAGTTGTTGTAGACCAGATAAGCGCGGCCATTCTCATCATCAGGCATCACTAACCAAGCTTTAATGTCTTCGTTTAGCTTAGGTAATGAGCGTCCATTGATGCTGGTAATACCCAGTTTTTTCCATTCCTGCAGGTATTTGCCTTTCGCCTCTTCTCGCCCTTCTAGCTCAAGATCAAACCCTTTCGGCACGCGCACTTGGCGACCCCAAGTGTATTTGTCATCCCAACCAGATTGGCTGAGGTAACTGGCAGTTGAAGCAAACACATCGGCTTTGGTATTCCAGATGTCTTTCTTGCCATCACCGTTGCCGTCTGCTGCATAGGCAAGGAAAGAGCTTGGCATAAACTGACACTGCCCCATCGCACCTGCCCAAGAGCCTTTGAAGTTTTCAAACTCAATATGCCCTTGGTCTAAGATTTTCAGCGCAGCCATGGTTTCTGCACGAAAGAAAGCTTCACGACGCCCTTCATAGGCCATGGTTGATAAAGCATCGACCACAGGGAAATTGCCGGTGAACTTACCAAAGTTACTTTCGACGCCCCACAACGCAACAATAAAGCGCGCTTGTACACCATAGCGATCCGCAATCTGGCTCAATTCAACGTAATGCTTTTCATAGAGATCTTTGGCTTGTTTCACTTTCCAATCCGGCACCGCACGAGGAAGATATTCATCCAGCGTTTGCTTTTTCTCCGGTTGATTGCGATCGGCTTTTACCGCTCGTGGTTTAAATTGCACATCGCGAAAGGCTTGCTCTATGGTTTGAGCCGAAATGCCTTCTTCCGCCGCTTGGGCTTTTAAACGCTCAAGATACTGCTCAAAACTTTCGGTGTTCGCCCACGCCGATGAACAAAGTCCGATGCTGAGTATCGCGGTTACCAATTTTTTCAAATAGCCCTCCTTGAGCAATCGAGCTGGCCTACTTCCCAAGGCGTTTAAGCCTTAGTCTTCTTTCTGCTGCGCTTTACGCTCTTTATGTTGTTGTAAGAGATTTTCTGGCGGAGGTGGCAGTTGCAAGAAAAAGCCCTCGTTGTTGAGCGATTCTTTTACTTTTTCAATGTTCACTAATGCCAAACTACGCCCTTCAAGATTCACCGTCATCACATGAGAAGGCTTACCGAACATCTGCATTAATGTGTCAGGAACCTGTGAAAAATTATCTTTTTTTGGAATATAAAGATATGTGCCTTCTTTCTTAGAACTTTTATAGATAGAACAAAGCATGACAAGCCTTTTGTGCTGATTTTCGCGTTTGACGCGCGAAATTTAATTTAAACCTAATTTTTTAGACAAAATCACTTATTTGACAGCAAGAGAACTTGCTGCGTATTGGGATGAAATATAACATGACAGCCTTAGTAAAAGACAACGCTCTTTCAACAAAGGCAAGAAGTATCTAATGTCTCACTCTCCAGACCTAAAAGGTAGCAGCTTTACGTTATCGGTTCTGCACCTTTGCAACAACTCGGTCGACACGGCTATCGAATTCGTCCAAGAAAAAGTTGAGCAAGCGCCCGCTTTTTTCGCGGCTGCGCCTGTAGTGATCAATATCGCCAACGTTAAAGGCGACCTCGATTTCGTCGCGCTCAAGCAAGGTATTTCCGAAGCCGGATTCATTCCCGTTGGCATTACTGGAGCTAAAGATAAACGCACGCAGAATCTTGCGTCAGAGGCCGGGTTTGCCATCATGTCGGCCAGCAAATCCCCCGCTCAGGCGCCAGCGAAAATCACACCGACAAAAATCATTCGCACCCCGATTCGCTCTGGTCAGCAAATCTACGCCAAAGATGGTGATTTGGTGATCCTAAACCACGTCAGCGCGGGAGCCGAAGTGATTGCTGACGGTTCAATCCATATTCATGGCACCTTGCGAGGTCGTGCAATTGCTGGTGCAAGTGGCCAAAAAGAAGCTCGTATTATTTGCCAAGATTTGCAGGCCGAGTTGATCTCAATTGCCGGCAACTATTGGCTCAGTGACCAAATTGAACGCCAATTTTGGCAGCAAAAAGTGATGTTGAGCTTGGTGGACGATACGCTCCATCTTGAAGCGCTCACTCAGTAAAGAATTAAAAAGGAAATCACACAATGGCACGCATTATTGTTGTTACTTCGGGTAAAGGTGGGGTTGGCAAAACCACGTCCAGCGCCGCGATTGCTTCAGGCCTTGCGCTGAAAGGAAAAAAGACAGCGGTTATCGATTTTGATATCGGCCTACGTAACCTAGATTTGATCATGGGTTGTGAGCGTCGTGTGGTCTATGACTTTGTTAACGTGATTAATGGCGAAGCAACCCTGAATCAGGCGATGATCAAAGACAAACGCGTCGATAACCTATTCATTCTTCCTGCATCACAGACCCGTGACAAAGATGCGCTCACCAAAGAAGGGGTCAAACGTGTGTTGGACGAACTCGATACTATGGGGTTTGACTTTGTTATCTGCGATTCACCGGCGGGTATCGAGCAAGGAGCGTTAATGGCGCTATACTTTGCAGATGAAGCGATTGTCACCACCAACCCAGAAGTCTCTTCTGTGCGAGATTCAGACCGTATCTTGGGAATTTTGGATTCGAAATCTCTGCGTGCAGAACAAGGGCTTGAGCCGGTCAAGCAACATCTTTTGTTGACCCGTTATAATCCTGCTCGCGTGAATCTTGGCGAAATGCTGAGCGTTGAAGATGTCGAGGAAATTCTGCACATTTCACTACTCGGTGTGATTCCTGAGAGCCAAGCGGTACTGAATGCCTCGAACAAAGGCGTGCCCGTGATTTTTGATGAAAACACCGATGCAGGCATGGCCTATTCAGACACGGTTGAGCGCCTACTGGGTAATCAAGTGGATTTTCGTTTCCTTACTGAGGAGAAGAAAGGACTGTTTAAACGACTGTTTGGAGGCTAGATATGTCACTGCTTGAGTTTTTCCGCCCACAAAAAAAGACCTCTGCAAGCCTCGCTAAAGAGCGTTTGCAGATCATCGTCGCAGAGCGCCGCAGCCAAAATGACCCCGCGCCATCTTATTTGCCGCAGTTGAAAGAAGACATTCTTAAGGTGATCAGCAAATACGTTGCGATTGATCCTTCGATGGTCGATCTCACCTTTGAACATAAAGACGATGATATTTCCGTCTTGGAATTGAATGTGAAACTGCCAGACGAAGAGAAATAGCGCTTCATCCATCGGATAGAAAAACAGACGGCTTAGACCGTCTGTTTTTATTTATCCATACAGCAAATGCTCCAAGCGTGCTCTAAATTAGCTTGTTCATTTTTTCGCCCAGAATGTCTAAGCGCCAACCTTGCATCAAATCTGGCAGGCGATTTTGATCGCGCTGATGTTTCCATACCCAACTGATCAAGTGATTAGTCTGCTTCTTCGACGCTAAAAACTCGCTCGCTAAACCTGTCGCTTTTGACGCGCGAGTGACTTCATCTTTTAGTTTTTTGAACAACTGTTTATAGCCCGGCAAATCCATCAAGCGTTCAATTGGCGCTGGATAGTCTTCAGGATCGGTCTCACGCGCCGACTTCACCATCGCCGCAATGCGATTGCCATGACGCTGTACTGAGCGAACATCCATCCCCTCTTCTTCCATGCGCTTAAAACTGGTTAACCCTAAACGTGCCACCGTGAGTAAGTCGTGTTCTTTGAAAACAAAGTTCAACGCTAAGTCACGACGAATCGCCTCTTGCATACGCCAAGTCGCAAGCGGTTTGAGTATTGCAAGCTCTCTTGGCTTAAGCTGCCAAGCCCCTTTGATATCGAGGTACGCCTCTTCGGCATTCGGCGTTTTTACGCGCTTGCTTGCTTGCAGTTCACTCTCTTGTTGAGCCGCTTGCCACCAGCCCGCTGCCATCACTTTTTCCAACAAGATGTCGTACAGCGGCAGCAAGTAGTGAACGTCTGCCGCGGCGTACTCAAGCTGTTTGTCACTCAGAGGGCGAGCCAACCAGTCGGTGCGCGACTCACTCTTATCCAGTTCCACGTTAAGGTACTGCTCGACCAAGGCAGCAAAGCCCGTCGATAGACCGTGGCCCAAAAACGCGGCCATGATTTGCGTATCCACCATCGGTACCGGTATCGCACCAAACGCATTGTGGAACACTTCCAAATCCTCACCGCACGCGTGAAGCACTTTCATTACCGAGGCATCGTTAAGCAACTCAGTAAACGCACTCATATCAGTCAGCACCGTTGGATCAATCAGCGAGAGGGTGTCACCATCAAAAAGCTGAATTAAGCCCAATTGTGGGTAATACGTTCGGGTGCGGACAAACTCGGTATCCAACATCACAACGTCTGCTTCGCGCGCTTTACTGCATACCCTAACTAGGTCTTGGTTTTCGGTAATAATTTGGTAATTCACTCGTCTCTCGCTATCGCTTTGAAAATAAAAATGCCAGCCTTGGAATTCGGCTGGCATTTTAACACTCTTCGTGACACTTTGCGCGGCTTACGCTGCCTCATTCTCTTTGGCAAGCTTAGCATCATTTTCATCGCGTAATACGCGACGCAAAATCTTACCGACGTTGGTTTTCGGCAGATCTTCACGGAACTCAATCAACTTCGGCACTTTATAGCCTGTCAGGTGCTGACGACAGTGATTGATGATCTCTTCTTTGGTCAGGCTTGGATCACGCTTAACCACATAAATCTTCACGACTTCGCCAGAGACTTCGTGCGGCTGACCGATGGCCGCCACTTCAAGCACCTTGCCGTGCAGCGCAACCACATCTTCGATTTCATTTGGATAAACGTTAAAACCGGACACCAAAATCATGTCTTTCTTACGATCAACAATGTGCAAGAAGCCATCTTCATCAAATTTGACGATGTCACCAGTCGATAGCCAACCGTCATTGTTGATCACTTCTTTGGTCGCTTCTGGGCGCTGCCAGTAACCTTGCATCACCTGTGGGCCACGCACTTGCAACTCACCCGTTTCACTATTAGCGAGGGGTTCACCTTCATCGTTCACAATGCGAACTTCTGTTGATGGAACGGGCAGACCAATGGAACCGTTGTAATCCACAAGATCGTGCGGATACGCGGCAACCAGTGGTGAACACTCGGTTAAACCGTAGCCTTCGAGCAGGTAACAGCCTGTGGTTTTCTTCCACTTCTCCGCCACCGCGCGCTGAACGGCCATGCCACCACCAACAGCCAGTTTCAGATGGCTGAAGTTCAGTTCATGGAAATCTTCATTATTGACCAGCGCGTTAAACAGCGTGTTTACCCCAGTAATGGCGGTGAACGGGTATTTCTGTAGCTCTTTAACAAACCCTGGAATATCGCGTGGGTTGGTGATCAACAGGTTGCGGCCACCCATTTCGATGAACAGCAAGCAGTTCACCGTTAAAGCAAATACGTGATACAACGGCAGCGCGGTCACCACAAGCTCACGGCCAGGCTGAAGAACCGGACCATACATGCCTTTAGCTTGCATTACGTTAGCAATCATATTGCGGTGAGTAAGGATTGCGCCTTTCGCCACCCCAGTGGTACCGCCGGTGTATTGCAAGAAGGCAATATCATCGCCAGTCATAAAAGGTTTGACGTACTGAAGACGACGGCCTTTGTGCAAGGCTTTGCGCATCGAGATGGCCCCTGGCAGATCGTATTTTGGTACCATGCCTTTGACATATTTCACAACAAAATCAACGATGGTGCCTTTCGCACGTGGTAACATTTGGCCAAGGCTGGTTAGAACCACGTGTTTAACTGGCGTGTTCTCAACGATCTGCTCTAGCGTATTGGCAAAGTTCGACACGATCACAATCGCGGTGGCACCAGAGTCGTTGAGCTGATGTTCCAGTTCACGTGGGGTATACAACGGGTTTACGTTCACAGCAATGCAGCCAGCACGTAGCACACCAAACAGTGCCACAGGATATTGCAGCAGGTTTGGCATCATTAATGCCACGCGATCGCCTTTTTTCAGTTTCAACTCGTTTTGTAGATACGCAGCAAACGCACGGCTGCGCTCTTCTAACTTGCGGAAAGTCATCACCGAACCCATGTTCATAAACGCAGGTTGGTCGGCGTATTTCTGCACTGATTGCTCAAACATTTCGACCAGTGACTCGTACTGATCTGGGTTAATGGTTTCCGGTACGTCAGATGGATAACGTGAAAGCCATGGTTTTTCCACGATGTTACTCCTCGTTTAAAGCTGGCCTACGCAAGAGAAGCTTGCGAGATAGCGTCCTTTTTATTTGTTCACTATTACAGCACAGCAGGCATGCTTGAGCACGAAACTCTCAAACACTTGTTTAAATTTTGTTAACTACTCCAAGAATTCGCATTGCGACCTCGAGTGATTGCTCTAAGTGACAGTGATGACCGCCTTGCACTGTCTCAATTTGGGCTGGATTTTTCGCATTTAAGTGACTGATATCCTTAAGCTCACGAAATCCATTTTCGCCTAATATGATCAGATGAAAACAGGAAATTTGGTCTAAAATCGTTTCGGCATGTTTCTGCGAGAGTCGATACAACGAATCACATTTCAGTTTTGCATCATGACGCCATTGCCAAATGCCATGGCGATGTTCAACACCACGTTCGACGATGGGTCGCAATGCATCCGCAGAAAGCTGATTGGCAGCGACGCGAAGCATGAGCGCTTCATCAAAACTACTGAGATTACGGGAGGGTTTCGCACGCAAACGATTACGGCTGAGTACCCCTTGCCTGAGCCTTTCAACCGCCTTTTGCGGGGCTTCAGCCAAAGGCCCGTAACCTTCTATCTGAACCAGAGCTGTCACCTGTTCAGGAAAGGCCGCACTATAACAACTTGCAATCAAAGCACCAAGTGAATGGCCTACTAGTAGCAGTTTATTTGGCGATAAAACACGCAAAAACTGATAAACGTCATCGATATAATCATGAAATGGATAAAAATTATCCAATGACTTGTGCGAAGAGAGACCATGACCGGGAAGATCAATGGCGCATAGGTGAAGCTTAGGGTTTTGCTGATGCAGCTCTGCCATGACGCTATGAAAGCTGGCGGCGTTATCCAGCCAGCCATGAAGAAAAACGACTGATAAATCAGCCGTTTTTACATCACCATACTCGATTGCTGCCAGCGTTCCACTAGCGATAACATAACGCGTCTCACGCATTATTTAACATCTTGAATGATTTTACCGTCACGCGGGAAGTCGCGCATTTGTCGGCAAGTAATCGAATAACACGGGTAGAGGTAGCTTGAAGTGTCATACACTCTCACTCTTTCTTCGATGGTCCAAAGGCGATAACCGTAGCTCTTCACCACTGGAAAAACATAATCATACTCGCCGATTTTGCCTTGCTCTTCCCCTGCAGCAGTGCCGACTACGGTAATCAAACGTCCTTGACTAAACGCAACGGGCTCTAAATAGCCATCAAGGTAGGCAACAAAACGTCCATTGGGTTCTTGGCTAATGTCGGGCTTGCCGTTTTTATCGATCGGCAAGTTAACAATTTCAATGCGCGTTTTGTCTTTGAGATTGTCCACTTTAGCAATCACGCCACCCAAACGAACATCTTGCGTCACCATGCCTTGGCTTTCAGCAAAGATTTGATAGTCCGTTAACACATCTTGATTTTGTGCCGTCAGTTCTTGCGGTAAAGAGCTGCATGCGGCCAAACCGAGCAAAGCGATCATTGCGAAAAGAGAGCGAACCGTTTTCTTCATTATTTACCTGCCTGTCTTAATTCATCAAAGCAACAAAAGGGTCAAATGTAGATATCGACACCGAGCAACTGGGCGAGTTCCTCTCTTTTGGCTTGATTCATTACGTCCATGTATTCTTGCATTGCACGTCGAGCTTGACCTTCGGGAAGATCATACTGAATTTGCGCTTTATGAATGTCAGATTCTTTGACATTTTGGATGCTATGGGCAACAGCATTGGCTACCTTGGACGTTTGACCAACCGCTTGTTGCTGTTGGTTTTTCGCCACCTTACGCTTGTTGCTGCTTTTATTCGTTCGTTGCGTCCCGGGAATAATCGCAGGAGGTAAACCGTTAATTGAAGCCATCGCGTTCCATCACTTTAAGTGGGCGTTATTCACGCCCTGGTAGTTTTTTCCAAGCCACGTTATCGCGCAGATAAACTGGGCTAGACTCTTCCACGGCGACCGTATTGCCCGCCGCAAGCTCATACTTAGCAAGGACAACAATGTCTTGAGCATCAGGGTAAAGAACCTCACCCGCTTCGATGTTCAACGGCAAATTGGCTAAGCTTTCAGCGTAGGCATCCCATCCTGTACCCGCGCTTGTCCAGCTCTGTTGATCGGCCGTGATATTTTGTGCTAATTGCGCCGGAGGAATGACGCATTCTGCGTCCACGGCAACCCAACTGCCATCTTGCTGACGCTGGTAGCGTCCCCAATAGACCTCATCCATGCGCGCATCAATCGCAGCCACCACCGAGGTCGCGCGGTGTACACGGTAGGAACCTTGCGCCATCGCTGCCAGTGTTGAAATGCCAATCATTGGCAAATCCGCACCGAATGCTAAACCTTGTGCAATACCGATGCCAATTCGCACGCCAGTAAAACTGCCTGGGCCACGGCCAAAAGCGAGCGCATCTAAATCGGTCAGTGTCAATCCAGCTTGTTGCAACACCTCTTCCACCATAGGTAGGACTTTTTTGGTGTGGTCACGCGGGGCCACTTCGCTACGTGAGAAGACTTGTTCGCCGACTAAAAGGGCGACTGAACAGTTTTCGGTTGCAGTGTCGATAGCAAGAATTTTAGCGCTCATTCAGTTCTCTGTTTGTTCTGTTAGAAATTGTTGAATCAAATCCAAATCACGGGTTCTCGGGATCGGAGGTAAGCTGGCAAGAAAAATGCCGCCGTACTCTCTTGTGACCAAGCGGTTGTCACAGATGATTAAAGCCCCGCGATCTTTTTGATCTCGAATCAGACGCCCTACCCCTTGTTTGAGCGTAATGACTGCATCAGGCAGTTGTACTTGCTCAAACGGCTCTCCGCCTCGTAATCGACAATCTTCGATACGAGCTTTAAGTAGCGGGTCATCTGGTGATGTAAAAGGAAGTTTGTCGATGATAACACAGCTTAAGGCGTCACCTCTAACATCGATTCCTTCCCAAAAAGCGCCAGTGGCCACCAGCAACGCATTCCCCAACTCCATAAATTCCGCTAGCGTGCGCTGTTTGCTCATCTCGCCTTGCAATAAAACAGGCAAGCCTAAAACCTCGCGAAAACGCTCGCCCAATTCACGCATCATCGAATGTGAAGTACAGAGGAAGAAACAGCGCCCTTGGTTGGATTCAATCACCGGTGCCAACATGCTCACCAGTTTTTGCGCCAAACCTGGGCTATTGGGCTCTGGTAGATAGCGAGGGACGCACAATCGCGCCTGCTCGGCATAATCAAATGGGCTTGGCAATGAGAATTGTTTTCGCGGCTTTAAGCCTAAGCGGTCGGTAAAATGACTAAAATCGTCCCCCACTGCCAACGTGGCCGAGGTGAAGATCCACGCACCCTGCTTGATCTCTATTTGCTCATGAAATTTGTCGGCAACAGAGAGCGGCGTGATGTGCAATGTAAAATGGCGCGGCGAGGTATCAAACCAGTATGAATAGCCCGTTATGCTGGTATCACACACTCGTTCTAAACGACCTTTGATAAGGTTAGCGCGCTCAAACGCCACATCAAGCAATTGGCAGCGACCTAACGCGAGCTTGAGTACATCGATGGTCAAATCCAACGCATCCACCAACCGATCCACTTCGCGCTTGATGGATGACGACTGTAAGGCATCACGCCAATTGCCACGAAAGCCGGGCTCACCCAGCACAATGCGCATATCCATTGCGGTTTGGGCTAATTTATCCCCCACTTTTTGCAACTGACGCATGTCTTTCACTTCCGTGCGATAGGCAATTTCAATGTCTTTGGCCAAATCGAGAATCTGGCGGCTGGAGAGTGACTGACCAAAATATTCGCTCGCAATATCAGGCAGTTGGTGCGCTTCATCGAAAATAAACACATCCGCTTCGGGGATCAGCTCACCAAAACCGGTTTCTTTGATCGCCAGGTCGGCAAGAAAAAGGTGATGGTTCACCACCACCACATCGGCATCCAGCGCTTTCTTTCGCGCTTTTAACACAAAGCAATCTTGGTAACTTGGGCAATCTTTACCTAAGCAGTTGTCATTGGTTGACGTGATGGTGGGTATGATCATGCTGTCTTCTGGCAACTCTTCACAATCACCCAAATCGCCCGTTTTGGTTTCCGAAGACCAACTGCGCACTTTGACCAATTGGCTTAATGACGTGGAATCCGATTCATTGTGATGCACTTCGACCATTTGTCGGCTTAAACGCTCTAAACACAAATAGTTGGAGCGGCCTTTCAATAACGCGACTTGTCCAAAAAAGCCCAACGCATCGGTCATGAGCGGCAAATCACGATGAAAAAGTTGTTCTTGCAAGTTTTTCGAACCGGTAGAAATAATGACCTTTTTGCCACTTAGCAGAGCTGGCACCAGATAAGCGAAGGTTTTGCCGGTTCCGGTCCCCGCTTCAACCACAAGCTGTGTTTGCTGTTGGATCGCCTCGGCGACCGCTTCGGCCATATCGACCTGAGGTTGACGAGCTTGAAAGCCGGGAATGGCCTTGCCTAAAGCACCTTTGGAAGAAAACGTTTTTGCTATCATTCTGTGTTCTGCTGAGGGGTCAGTGGCACAGATTATGTCAGGTTTGTCTTTTTGAGGCGAATCCGAATTGTCTTCGCCTCGGCAGGTATTTGGTCGGTTATTTGCGGTTTAAATAGCGTGCAAGCCACGCTGGGCCGGTGAATTGATCCTCTTCCCCTAAGATGGCCTTGGCCGCTTCGGCTGGAGAAGCTCGATTTTCCCAAAGTTCAGTAATGCGATCCTCATCTATTTCATGGTTACCGAGCAGAGAGCTCACTCTCTCTACATACAGTTTTCGAGCCAGTAGATCTTTGTCCATATACACCACCTCTATGATTCTTATGAAGGCTCAATTCAGACAACGTCTTCAGCCAAACGTTTTGCTGGAGAATTTGTTTGAAACCATCTTAATAATAGATTATCTATTAGGCCTGTATTGCGGTTTAGTTCACCGTTCGACGCCCAAACAATTATTCGTACCATAAAAAAAATAAATCACGGAAGTATCTCTAATATGGAAAAGAAAACACTACTGACTCATTGCTCAGACGCGCCGGGTCTGATCTCTAAAATCACCAACATTTGTTACAAGCATCAACTGAATATTATTCACAACAATGAGTTTGTAGATAATTCCAGCGGTCACTTTTTTATGCGAACCGAGCTGGAGGGATACTTTAACGACCACACTTTTCTTGCCGATCTCGACCAAGCGCTGCCACAAGGGGCAAAACGTAAACTCGTCAGTTCTGAGCGCAAACGCATTGTGATTTTGGTTACCAAAGAAGCGCACTGCTTAGGTGATATTCTGATGAAGAATTACGACGGTAGCTTGGATGTTGACATTGCTGCGGTGGTAGGTAACTACGACAAACTGCAAAGCCTCACGGAAAAATTCGACATCCCTTATCACCATGTTTGTCATGAAGGACTCGATCGTGAAAGTCACGAGCAGAAGATGCTTGAAGTGATTGGTCAATATCAGCCCGATTATTTGGTGCTAGCGAAATACATGCGTGTGCTCACGCCAGGTTTTGTTGAGAAATATCATCATAAGATCATCAACATTCACCACAGCTTCTTGCCTGCCTTTATTGGCGCGAAACCTTATCAACAAGCTTTTGATCGCGGTGTAAAAATCATCGGTGCTACGGCACACTTCGTCACCAATGATTTAGATGAAGGCCCAATCATCAAACAAGACGTGATTCCGGTTGATCACAACTTCAGCGCGCAAGACATGGCGCAAGCGGGTCGAGATGTTGAGAAGAATGTGTTGAGCAAGGCGCTTAATAAGGTACTGAATGACCACGTTTTTGTGTATGGCAACAAAACCGTCATTCTTTAAGCATGGAATACGGCGAACTAAAAGGGTTGCAATAATTGCAACCCTTTGTTTTTCTGCGCAGCTAGGCTTGCTCAGACTCAACAATACGTTTTAATGAATGTGGGTGCAGCTTGATGCAAATGCCTTGGTACTTGAACGCAACCGTCGGATTGTTCAACCGCTCACCTTCCCCCTTTGGACTCGACAACTTCACCTTAACCCCCAGTTCCTCGAGTTTGCTAAACTGAGCGCCAAACGCTGGATAAGTGTGTTTCAAATCCGCCAAATAGTCTTCGGCCGTTTGAGCATGAGATGGGACGACAAACTCTACATGTTCCCAACCTTCTTGGGGATACGCTTTTCCTTCTGCCGGATAAGGCAGCTCTAAGCATTCGATTTTCCAACCGCGACTGACCAGTGGCGCATCAAACTCGATCACAATGATCGGACGACCATTGATGTTCGCCTGTGAGATCACTTTGCCTTGTTCACTCCACATTTGCTGCGACAACTGAGCGGTTTGATTCTCGTTTACGCGTAGCGCAATATGATCCGCTTGAGCAAAACTCAAATCCAGTTGCAACAAATCGGCCAGCGACTCGATTTTCTGCATGAAACCGGGTAAATCCTCTAGCATCTGTTGGGGTGTCAGGCGTTTTTCTGCCAGCAAATTACTCATTTTCGTTCTCTTCACACTTTTTATTTCTGGGCGTCATAGTAACAACTTCAGGCAAAATTGGCAGTCCTGCGAGTACTTTAATAAAAAGTCAAAATTTCACTAAATCGGCTCTGTATGAAAGGCAATATAATTGCTATCATTAGCCCCATTTTTGTGAACTCAAACAAAACCCGGCCTCTCTATTTCCGGGTTTTTCGTCCTTGAATTGAAGGAAACGCGTGTGAATATCCAAGCACTTATTAACGACAAAGTATCTCAGGCTCTTGAAGCTGCTGGCGCTCCTGCAGGCAGCCCTGCAGCGGTTCGCCAATCCGCTAAGCCACAATTTGGTGACTACCAAGCAAACGGCGTAATGGGCGTAGCAAAACAGTTGGGTACTAACCCTCGAGAATTTGCGCAAAAAGTATTGGATGTTCTAGACCTAGACGGCATCGCAAGCAAAACCGAAATCGCAGGTCCTGGTTTCATCAATATTTTCCTAAGCGAAGAGTTCCTCGCGAAGCAAGCTGAAGCGGCACTGGCGGATCCTCGTCTTGGCGTCGCCTCAGAAGAAGCACAAACTATCGTTGCTGACTACTCTGCGCCAAACGTGGCAAAAGAGATGCACGTTGGTCACCTACGTTCAACCATCATTGGTGATGCGGTGGTACGTACCCTTGAGTTCCTAGGTCACAAAGTGATCCGTGCGAACCACATCGGTGACTGGGGTACTCAGTTCGGTATGCTTATCGCCAACCTTGAGCGCGTGCAGCAAGAGTCTGGCGAAGTTTCTATGGAACTGGCTGACCTTGAAGGTTTCTACCGCGAATCGAAAAAACTCTACGACGAAGATGAAGAGTTTGCAGTAAAAGCTCGCGGCTACGTCGTTAAACTGCAAAGCGGCGACGAGTTCTGTGCAGAGATGTGGAAGAAGCTGGTTGACGTCACCATGATCCAAAACCAACGCAACTACGATCGTCTCAACGTCTCTCTATCTCGTGATGACGTCATGGGCGAGAGCATGTACAACGACATGCTACCTAAGATCGTAGCCGACCTGAAAGCTCAAGGTCTTGCGGTTGAAGATGACGGCGCGCAAGTTGTGTTCCTTGAAGAATTCAAGAACAAAGACGGCGAGCCTATGGGCGTTATAGTACAAAAACGTGACGGTGGCTTCCTCTACACCACAACGGACATCGCGTGTGCGAAATACCGTTACGAAGAGCTAGGCGCAGATCGTGTGCTTTACTTCATCGACTCTCGTCAGCACCAGCACCTAATGCAAGCTTGGACGATCGTTCGCAAAGCGGGTTACGTGCCTGAATCTGTCTCTCTTGAGCACCACGCGTTCGGTATGATGCTAGGTAAAGACGGTAAGCCATTCAAAACTCGTGCGGGTGGTACGGTTCGTCTTGCTGATCTTCTAGATGAAGCAGAAGTTCGTGCAGCGCAACTGATCGAATCTAAGAACCCAGAACTAGCTGAAGACGAGAAGAAAGCGATCGCGAACACGGTTGCAATGGCAGCGGTGAAATACGCCGACCTTTCTAAGCACCGTACCACAGACTACGTGTTCGATTGGGACAACATGCTAGCGTTTGAAGGTAACACAGCACCGTACATGCAATACGCTTACACTCGCGTAGCATCTGTATTCGCTAAAGCTGGCGTTTCTATGGATGATCTGCAAGGTGAAATCAAAATCACTGACGAGAAAGAGAAAGCACTTATCGCTAAACTGATGCAGTTCGAAGAAGCGGTTCAATCTGTTGCTCGCGAAGGTCAGCCACACATCATGTGTAGCTACCTATTCGAACTCGCAGGCCAGTTCTCTAGCTTCTACGAAGCATGCCCTATCCTCGTTGCTGAAGACGAAGCAGTGAAACAAAGCCGTCTGAAACTCGCTGCGCTAACAGCGAAGACCATCAAGCAAGGTCTGTCTCTACTTGGTATCGATACGCTAGAACGTATGTAAGAGGTTCGAGGTTCGAGGTTCGAGGTTCGAGGTTCGAGACAATAAAGAAAGGTTGACGTGAAAGCGTCAACCTTTTGTTTTATCTGACGTATACTGTTGTCATTCAATTCAAACCGGACAACAACAATGAGTTTTGAACTGCATCCTCAACTGGCCAAAGACACCACGGTGATTGGCCACTTCCCACTGTGTGTGGCATTGCTGCATAAAGACAATGCCGTGCCGTGGGTGATTTTGGTACCGAAACGTGCAAACCTAAAAGAACTACATCACTTGCCAATGCAAGAGCAACAACAGTTTTTGCTCGAGTCTCAAGCAGTAAGCCAAGCACTGGAAGCGACATTCCGCCCAGACAAACTCAACCTTGGCGCATTAGGTAACATGGTGCCACAACTGCACATTCACCACATCGCGCGCTTTAAAGACGACGTGGCGTGGCCAGGACCCGTTTGGGGCAATACCAACGGAGAGTTCCGCACCGAAGAAGAACAAAACGAACTGCTTGTTCGCATCAAAAACGTCCTATCACTGAGCTCAATCTTCCAAAAAGCCTAAATCAAATCGCTTGTTGATAGCGGGACTGAAAGAGTACCAGGGCGCGATAGAAAAGCCGCATCATTACTGATGCGGCTTTGTCGTTTTTATCCCATTTGGCGTCTGAGACTACATGGTTACGGTCAGCGATAAACCATCTTGTTTGGTCACTGCGTAGCGAACGCGAGTGACACTATGAGCTTTATTGGTGTCGACTAAGCGGCTAATTTTACCTTTCTTGATCCACACGCTTAACATCGCATCAGCGCCATCTTCACTCATCCCAAACTGCTTAGCCAGATCTGACTGGGAGACGGTTCCTTTGTCTGCAATATATTGATAAAGCTCTTTTAATATCATGCTACCTGCGCCTCAAATACTCCTCGTTGCTTGTCACCTACGCGCTTAAACACACGATACGTGGCAAAGAAAATGGCGACAATCGCTGCGATCCAAACACCACTGCTGACAGGGCTATCCACAAAGTGTGTCAACTGGTTGTAGAAGGTCGCACAAAGGTAGGCCAGAGCCATCGTCCACACGGCAATAAAGCGTGCAAACTTATGACCGAACTCGCGAACGTATGCCCCCATCGCGGCCACACATGGGGTGTACAACAAAATAAAGATTAAGTAGGCAAAAGCCGCATGACCAGACGCAAACTGCGCTTTAAGGTTACCAAAGATCGAAGCATCGACATCTTGTTCCTCTGCCACAGCATCTGAATCCGTTAGATCTCCCACCTCGATACCCAATGGATCTGAATAGCTCAAACCCGCTAAGTTTTCAGGGATACTCATCACGGCTTCTTCTAGGCTGGCCATCAGATCAAACTCTGCTTCTTCTCCATCACTTGGTGTGGTGTATAGACTATTAAGCGTACCCACTACCGCCTCTTTGGCGAAGATACCTGTGATGATACCGACTGTCGCTGGCCAGTTGTCTTTCTCGATGCCAATCGGAGCAAACACGGGCGTTACCACTTGTGCGGCTTTTGACAGAACCGAGTTTTCGCTGTCTTCGTTGCCGAAGCTGCCATCGGTACCAAGCGAGTTTAAGAAACTTAGGATCGCAACCACAACAACGATGGTTTTGCCTGCTCCCAAAACGAAACGCTTCAGTTTTTGCCATGTTTTGATCACCACGTTTTGCAGTGTTGGCAGTTCGTAATCGGGCATCTCCATCACTAAACTGTCACTGCTACCCGGGTACAGTGTGTGCTTAAGGAAGAGACCCGTGAAAATCGCCGCGACGATACCAAGTAGGTAAAGCGCAAACACAATATTTTGCCCAGCACCTGGGAAAAAGGCGGCAGCAAATAGCGCATACACAGGCAAGCGAGCACCACAAGACATAAATGGCGCCATTGATGCTGCCAGTTTACGTTCACGCTCTTGGTCTAGTGTACGCGTGGCCATAATGGATGGCACGTTACAGCCGAAACCTAAAACCAGTGGTACAAAAGCTTTACCCGGCAGGCCGATCTTCTGCATCACTTTATCAAGCACAAAGGCGGCACGAGCCATGTAGCCTGAGCTTTCAAGCACTGCGAGGAAAAGGTACAAACAGGCGATAACCGGAATGAAAGTCGCCACCGTCTGGATACCACCACCGAGTCCATCTGCCAGTACCGTCACCAACCACACCGGCAAGTGTCCGTCTAACAAGTGGTGGCCTCCATCAACTAATAGAGCACCGACACCGATATCAAAGAAGTCAATAAAGGCACTACCAATGTTGATAGAGAACATGAACATGAGGTACATCACAACGAAGAAGAACGGAATACCGACCCATTTGTTGAGAATAAATTGGTCCAGCTTTTCAGTGACACTGCGGCTTAACTTACCTTCGCTACGACGGACCTTTTTGCACTCCTGATGAAGATGCGTATATTTGACGTCAGCAACGTGTAAGTCCACATCCAGATTTAATTCCGTCACGACTTCTTCAACACGGAGGCGATCCACATCAGACATACTGTTTAGTACCAGAGCGTCTTTCTCGAGAGCACGAACGGCGAGTGCTCGATGGGAAACCGTTTGATCGTTAAATAGCGTTGAAATGCTATCAATCGCCGCTTCCATCGCCGGACCATAGTTCAAAGCAATCTCTTTTAGTGCCACACCTTGAACCACAGATTTGTGCAGTTTCTCTTTAAACTCCGCGACTTGTGCTTTGTTCGTTGCGGATAAACTGATCACCGGGCAACCGAGGCTTTTTTCTAACTCAGCCACATTGATGATCTGACGCTCACGTTTAAGCGCATCCATTTTATTCAACACAACAATCATCGGACGGCCAAGTTCGCGCAATTGCAGTGTCATGTATAAGCTGCGCTCAAGGCTCGTTGCGTCCACCACATTGATGATCATATCGGCTGGGTGAGTTAAGACCGCGCGGGAAGCAATGGATTCATCAATACTGTTGCTGTCGTTACCACTATCCAGCGAGTAGATACCCGGAAGATCTGTCAGTAAAAACTCATCACCAGCGTGATGGTAACGACCGGTTTTCTTTTCTACCGTGACGCCAGCCCAGTTGCCCACTTGCTGTTTCGCGCCAGTCAAACCGTTAAATAACGTCGTTTTTCCGCTGTTAGGATTACCGACCGTCAGAATTTGATACTGCATTATTGGCACTCCACTTCGATGGCTTCCGCAATTTTTTCTCGCACCGCTAACGATACACCACGAGCTTCTATTTGTAGTGGATCACCCATTGGAGCTCGACGAATAAGTCGTACAGACGTGTTTGGCAAAATACCCATCACCATGAGTTTCTTTCTCACGTCGCTAGTGAGTCCATGAATAGCCACAACCGTCGCGCTCTGGCCTTGTTTTAATTCTGATAATTTCATACTTGCCCGAAAAGAAAGTGTAAATGAGAAATATTTTTATTAATGATTCAATAATATGCCTGAAACTATCACTTTTTATTGTCTGAAATCAAAGATTGCCTTTTTGATGTCGTAACTTTCGTTAATTTCAATCTCGTTATTTTCGTCAAAACTAACGATTGAACTCTAATTTTTAATTAACACATTTACTACATAACAAGACGTAAATCGCGAAAAAAGACTAAATATCAACAGATTACATTTACAAAAAATCACTGTCGCTTTTATAAGGTATTAATGGCGTTATTTTTATAAGGAAAATAAGTCAGCTCAAGTATAGTTACTTCATCGAGAGGAGTTCTCCTCTTCGGAATTCCAGAGGTGACGTGATTACATCACGTCACTCCGGCAGCAAGCGAAGGTGTCATTGACACCCGTGGTATAGTCCCCCGGCTATACCACGTTATTTTTTTCTTGATGTTCCCCCCCCCCCCGATTAACACTGCATCAATTTTATTCTTTTGGTGATTATCCAACTAACCTCTTCATCTCAAAGCATTCAACAAACTCTTCGATTGTACTGAGTTGAGCGTGTACGATGAGGGACTTTCTTCGCGACAACATAAAAATGCAAACAGCTGCTGTAAATGTTATCTATGGTGTTTAGGCTAGCACCAAGGGGAAACGTGATGCAGGAAAGGCAACCGTTGAATGGCTGGGGTAGTAAATACTTAACTTATGTTACGATTCTGTCTCGTGCGCGTCGTTGACAAATTTAGACGGTGATATACCAAAGTACAACTTAAAGCGTTGGCTAAAATAAGAAGGGTCATTAAAACCTGTGGCAAAGGCGACATCAATGACCTTATGACCTGCGAGAAGGCTTTCACACGCTTTTTCCAATCGGACTTCAGTAAGGAACTCAGTAAAGGTACGGGAGCTGACCGATTTGAAACGCCTTTGTAAACTGCGTTCCGAAACAAACAGCATTTTTGCAGCCATCGCTGTCCCAAAGTCTGGATTGGTATAATGTTGCTGTACTAATGATTCTACTTTCAGCAGCCAACTTTGCTCTGGAGAAAGTACATCGAGCGATTCAACGTTGTTTATTGAGTTATCTCGTTGCTTTAGCGGCATAATTTGACTGAGATTATCCAGTGCTTTAGGCCACAAAATTTCTATCTTGTTTCTCTCTTCACCGCTGAACAGGCTGACGTGTCCACCACTTTCTTCAACTAAGAAGGGTAATTTTTCAACATCACTATCCATCATCGCCCACTCTTTACTATCGGGAGCTTTGCTGCCGATACAAGCAGTACATGACTGACCGAAGTCGATGAATGATACCTCTATAAACTCACTTTGTTCGCTCAGGATAATAATTAACTCTTGACCACGATAAGATCGCTTGAGAACACTAGCAAAAATGGTATTAAAAATGATATCAAGATTGAACCTTTCGAGCGCAATCCGATGTTCTTGTTCAAATCCGGTCAGTCTCACTTGAATACTGAGTTTTTTGAAGTCATCTTGCCATGCATCTATGACCGATTTAACAACTTGATTCACATTGTAATTTTGTGATTGCCCTTCAACCACATGTTCAGGAGAGCCATCAAGCTCATCTAGTTGCATAGTAATCTTGGTCTGACATTGATGGCTTTCCATATCTAGGGGCTGTGGTAACTGCCGAAATAAGAAGTTAATACTTTGACGCAAAGATGAAGCTGCGTTATCAACGAGCAAATTACGCACCTCAATCTGTTTGCGGAGCTGTTGATTGCTAGTCAGTAAAATCCGGCTTTGATGACGCAGTTGATTTGTTTTCAGAGCGACTAAAGCCATTAACTCTTTATTTTGTTTACTAACGTAACGAGAACGCCAATAAACAATCAATGTTCCGACGGCGATAAAAAGCAGAGCAAAAACAATCATAGCTAAAGTGGTTTGATACCAAGGATGCTTCACTGAAAAAGCAATTTTGGTTGTCTTTTCATCTTCAACTCCAGCTTTCACACTGAGTACATAATCTCCAGCAGCTAAGTGTTCAAAAGAGATTTGTCCTGCTTCAGCGACGACCCAGCGTTCTTGATTTAATCGATAATGCAAGATTTGCCCGTAAGCATTGGGCATGACACCGACTACAAAAGTAATAGAAGAACTGTAGTCAATTGGCTCCAAATCCCATGATGGCTGCCCAACTTTTGTAATTTGATCATCAACGCTCACCATACTCACCACAACTTTCGGTTCAGGAAGCTTTGAGACCATCAAATCGTTACGATTCGCGAAGACCAACCCAAACTTAGACCCCAAAACCAATATAGAGTCCTTTAAGTCAAGCGCAGCAGAGGAAGTGCAAGCACCTTCGATAAACTCATTGCTCATAATGCCAGAACGTAAACCAAAGTGTTTACGTAGCTCGCCAGCAACATTGTAAAAGCTCAAACCGATGGAACTCACCATCCACATTCCATCTACATCAGAGATCAAACAAATTGGCTTGACATTCTCTTGTGGCAAAGCCAATTCGCCCAATGCCTTATCTGATGGAGACTTGCGGTAAATACCGTGCGTGCCCGCAAACCATAAGGCACCGTCTTTGGCTTCAGCAATATCAATACTCTCTCCCAACGCTTTTGTATTCCGCTCGAAACGAATTTTATCGTCCTGCAAGACATAAGCCCCGTGATCAGTTCTAATAATCAAAGGTACCGTTTGATCAACTTCTAATCCTAATACACGAGCGGGTAGGTTGTGACTAACTATCCATTTATCACCATAATCACGAAATTCGTCCTTCGGAACATCAATAGAGAAGAGCCGATAGCCAGAACTTAGCCACACCTTTCCTCCCTCGCCTACAGATACATAATCAATCTGTTTTCCTTTGAGGTAACTTGGTAAGTCGTACGCACTGAGCTTAAATTGGTTACTGTCATACAAATAGATCCCATTATCGGAAGCTATCCAGATAGTTTGTGAAGAGATCGCGAAGTCTAGGACGTTGATGGGTAAACGGACGCGCGTAAAAGTATTTTCGCCATTAACGACACGGTAGAGATTTTCTGAATCTATGAACCAAAGCGTACCGTCGGCGTCATAAGCCATCTTTTTTATACCACCGTTTAGGCGATTTGCCTGCTTGTTGACGTTACTCATCCGTTCAAACTTTCGGCTAAATATCGAGTAGTACAAAATACCGCGATTGGTTGCTATCCAGATGCCACCTCGTTCATCATTGACCAGTGAATAGATTTTTCTATTTTCGAGATTGAGATCTTGAGGGCCACTAGAGCGGACTTTCACTATTTTTCCGGTCAAAAACGAATAGCTATACAAACCATGTTCAGTACCAATCCAATACTCTTGATCGGTTTCAACCATCGACAAAACATGTGAATCACCAATGACAACATTTTCCTGACCGGGTTTTAAGATATCTATCAAGACTGCGCCATTCAAAGAACCTACTAACAGCTCTCTTCGTGTCGGAGAAAAGTAGAGCTTAGATACAAAATGTTTTGATGAAGCTTTGATATGAGTAAATTGATCGCCTTGAGAAAGATAAGCGCCTGCTGTGGTGCCCAAAATCCATTTACTCACAACACGCTTAGCATCGTTAATATAGACGTAACTACTTTGGTTATTCTGATAGAGAGAAAGTAAAGAGATGGTCTCCATATCTTTGCGTTCAATATCGAAAGAATAGAAGTTAACCCCATCACTCACCCAAATATAGCCATCAGAACTGCCTATGCGTCGAATCTCTGAACCAGGATTCAAACTAAATGCAAGTTGACGGGGTTGGTTAGGGAACGTTTGGAAGACTTCATTTTCAACAAAAGTCCAGAAACTGCCTTGATAGAAAGCAACTTGTTCGGAAGGAAACTCTAATAAACTGCCTCTCTTGGGTAGAATCGTATTGCCGTCAAAATACTGCACTTTTCCGTGAACATCATGGATCCAAAGGCCACCATCACTGCCGACAAAGAGATTTTTTGCAGCCACAAACGTCCCCTGCTCTTGTCCAGGCAGTGGATAAAATATGGCAGAGTCACCATCCAACGCCCAAGCTTTGAATGGAGGTAAAAGCCCTAACAAAATGATAAGGGCTAGGATGCGCAGCAAGTTAAATATCCTTTCTATCAATAATGACCCGAGAATTTTATTTGGTGCTTACTTGAGCAATATTTTGGGCCGCTAAATATCATAGCTAAATTGGTGTATGATAAAAATATCAACTTGCTGGCGGTTGCAAATTTTATTGCTAGATCACGTTAAGCAATAATTTTTACACATTATTTGACCGATAAACATTGAAAAAAACTATCTCCCATTCCTAACAGAAATTCAAAATAGCTTCCGGGCGCTAGACTTATTTCGCTACCAATAGGATCAAGCAATCCTTTCTTCACATCGCTGCCTCTTAGCACACTTTCAATAACAGCTGGGGTAAATTGTGGTTCAGCAAAAACACACTTAACATCGCCTTGAGCAAGTCTGTTTCTTATTTGAATCAATGTTTTTGCTCCAGGCTTTCGTTCTGGGCTCACGGTAAAGTAGCCTAAATTATTCAATTGGTAGTGCTGCTCAAAGTAGCCATAAGCATCATGAAAGACGAAATATCCTGCGCTCTTCACTGACGACAAACGGGTTCTAAGTTGTTCATCCGTCACAGTCAGTCGCTGAAGGAAGCTGGCTAAATTGGCTTGATACTGTTGTGTGTTCGCTGCATCGATCTCAATCAAACGTTGAGTGATTTGTGGTGCTATCTGCTCAACAATATTAATCCCCATCCAAAAGTGCGGATCGAAACTGCCGTGGTCGTGTCCATCGTGGGCATGACCCGCCTCATACTCACGTAGTGGCAAATCCTGAATATCGCTGATCGTCAGTACATTGGGTTGCGTTTCTACCAACTTAGTCAAAAAAGGTTCTAAATCTTGACCAAACCAAATAACCAAATCAGCTTGTCTGATTTTCTTAACGTCTGAGGGTTTCAAAGCGTAATCATGTGGTGATGCGTTACTCGATACCAAAAGCAAAGGCTCATCGACGCCTAGCATCAGTTCATTGACCATTAGCTGAAGCGGTTTGATACTAGTAAGTACTTCAATAGCCATTGCACGGAATGGCAACATCAGCATCAAGCTGATCAATAAAAAACGAATCATAGTTCTCCGAGATGAGTAGTAGCGTTCAACAGGATAAAATGTTACATTATAACACTCATCAATTGCAAATGAGTTCCATTCATGTCAGCGTTAATCAGCCTAAAAAATCTTTCCGTCAATTTTGATGACAAGAAAGTTTTAGACGCTATTAGCTTGGATTTGCACAAAGGCAAAATCACCACCCTAATTGGCCCAAATGGTGCCGGAAAATCTACCTTAGTGAAAGTTTTGATCGGATTACTTAAGCCAAGCTCAGGGGACGTCATCCGTCGCCCAAAACTTACCATTGGTTATGTACCTCAAAAACTGAAGCTTAATGACACGCTGCCACTTAATGTTATCCGTTTTCTCAATCTATCTGGTAAATATAGCCAGCAAGAAACCATGGAAGCACTCCGACTTGTTGGTGCCGAGCACCTATATAAATCCAACATGCACAAACTCTCTGGCGGTGAGACTCAGCGCGTGCTGTTGGCTCGCGCGCTTTTGCAACGGCCAGACTTACTTGTACTTGATGAACCCGCTCAAGGCGTCGACATTCAAGGACAAATTGATCTCTACGATCTAATTGAAAGCATCCGACATCGTTTTGAATGCGCTGTATTTATGGTGTCGCATGACTTGCATTTGGTGATGGCAAAAACTGATGATGTGATTTGTCTTCAGCACCACATTTGTTGCTCTGGTACGCCTGAGGATATTACAAAGCACCCCTCTTATATTGCGATGTTTGGTAGTGCAGCGCGTGATTCGCTCGCTATTTATCACCATCAGCACGATCAACATCACCATGATTTGGCAGGTCTACCTGTCTCTGGTGATGCAACGCAGTGTAGCCATCATCATCACGGACATCATCATGATTGAGTTTCTATTGCCTTCTATTTTAGCGGGTCTGGGCATTGCGATTATCGCGGGTCCACTTGGCTCGTTCGTTGTTTGGCGTAAAATGGCCTATTTTGGCGACACTTTGGCGCATGCCTCTTTGATGGGACTTGCGCTTGGTTTCTTACTTGACGTCAATTTGTATTTAGCTTTGATTGTTTGCTGTCTCGCACTGGCAGTAATTCTTGTTACATTGCAAAAGCAGCAGCTTGTCGCTGCCGATACCTTGCTTGGCATCTTAGCACACAGCTCATTGTCTATTGGTTTAGTCGCGGTTAGCTTTTTGGACAACGTACGCGTTGATTTAATGAGCTACCTTTTTGGTGATTTGCTTGCCGTTTCATTACAAGATTTGATGTTTATTTACGCTGGAGTCGCGGCCGTTGCTTTGACGCTTTACCTATTTTGGCGTCCGCTACTATCATCGACAGTGAACGAAGAGCTGGCTGCGGTTGAGGGTATTAACATTGACTTGATTCGTTTAATACTGATGCTGATGGTAGGGATTGTTATTGCTGTCGGTATGAAGTTTGTTGGGGCTCTTATCATGACTTCATTGCTGATTATTCCCGCTGCCGCTGCTCGACGTTTTGCACATTCACCAGAACAGATGGCACTCTTTGCCTCTATCATTGGTGCCATCGCAGTGCTCTCCGGCCTAACGCTTTCATGGCATTTAGATACCCCGGCAGGCCCCTCAGTGGTCATTAGCGCAACCGCTATCTTTATGCTGGCTCAACTAAAGCCGCAAACAAGCTAAAGTGACAGAACAAGTAAACTACAATGAAAAAGCCGAGCATTGATTGCTCGGCTTTTACTTGGACGGATGACGCTGTTGTCTATTACCAACCCGTCACTTCCCGAAGTGCTTGACCAATGTCAGCCAAAGACTTAACGGTTTTCACACCAGCAGATTCAAGTGCTGCAAACTTCTCATCCGCAGTCCCTTTACCACCAGAAATGATAGCACCAGCATGGCCCATACGTTTACCCGGAGGCGCAGTTACACCAGCGATGTAAGAGACCACTGGCTTAGTCACGTTATCTTTAATGAACGCTGCCGCTTCTTCTTCTGCCGTACCGCCTATTTCACCGATCATCACGATCGCTTCCGTTTCAGGGTCTTCTTGGAACAATTTTAGAATATCGATGAAGTTAGAGCCTGGGATTGGGTCGCCACCGATACCAACACACGTAGACTGACCGAAACCTTCATCCGTGGTTTGTTTAACGGCTTCGTACGTTAAAGTACCTGAGCGTGAAACGATACCCACTTTACCCTTCTTATGTATATGACCTGGCATGATGCCGATCTTACACTCATCAGGAGTGATAACGCCTGGACAGTTTGGACCAATCATACGAACGCCAGTCTGCTCAAGTTTCACTTTCACATCGATCATATCCGTCGTCGGAATGCCCTCTGTGATGGTTACAATAAGTTCGATACCCGCATCGATTGCTTCCAAAATGGCATCTTTACAGAAAGGCGCTGGAACGTAGATAACTGTTGCTGTTGCGCCGGTTGCTTCTACCGCTTCGCGAACAGTGTTGAACACGGGTAGGCCTAAATGTGTTTGACCACCTTTACCAGGAGAAACACCACCAACCATTTGCGTGCCATAAGCCAGCGCTTGCTCTGAGTGGAAAGTACCTTGACCGCCTGTGAAACCCTGACAGATTACTTTGGTGTCTTTGTTAATTAATACAGACATTATTTGCCCTCCGCCGCAGCAACTACTTTCTGAGCAGCATCTGTTAGTGATTCTGCTGCAATGATATCCAAACCTGACTCTGCCAGTACTTTGCGGCCAAGATCCGCGTTAGTACCTTCAAGGCGTACAACAACGGGTACGCTTACACCAACTTCTTTTACCGCGCCGATGATACCTTCTGCGATCATGTCACAACGAACAATACCACCAAAGATGTTCACCAAAACGGCTTTTACATTGTCATCAGAAAGGATGATCTTGAATGCCTCTGCTACACGCTCTTTTGTCGCGCCGCCACCTACATCCAAGAAGTTGGCTGGTTTGCCACCGTGTAGGTTTACGATGTCCATAGTACCCATTGCAAGGCCTGCACCGTTCACCATACAGCCGACGTTACCATCAAGTGCTACGTAGTTCAGTTCCCACTGCGCCGCATGAGCTTCACGCTTATCTTCTTGCGAAGGATCGTGCATTTCACGCAGTTTAGGTTGGCGGTAAAGCGCATTTGAGTCGATGTTGATCTTACCATCTAGACAAAGTAGGTTGCCTTCACCAGTAATCACAAGTGGGTTGATTTCAAGAAGAGCGAGATCGTATTGAGTGAACATGTCACCCAAACCCATGAAGATTTTCACAAACTGCTTAATTTGATCGCCTTGTAGACCAAGTTTAAATGCAAGCTCACGACCTTGATAAGCCTGAGGGCCGACCAGTGGATCAATAGCCGCTTTGTGAATCAGTTCAGGTGTTTCTTCTGCAACTTTTTCGATTTCCACACCGCCTTCCGTTGAGGCCATGAAAACGACTTTACGTGTTGCACGGTCAACGACAGCACCCAAGTATAGCTCGTTGGCGATATTGGACGCTTCTTCAACCAAAATTTTTGTTACTGGCTGACCATTCGCATCTGTCTGATAAGTAACCAGATTTTTGCCAAGCCATTTTTGTGCAAACTCTTTCACACCTTCTTTCGTATCATGAAGCTCTACGCCGCCCGCTTTACCGCGGCCACCTGCGTGAACCTGACATTTTACAACTTTCTTAGCGGTGCTAATGCGGCCAGCAGCTTCAAATGCTTCTTGAGGTGTATCACAAGCATAACCTTCTGGTACCGGCAAACCGAATTCTGCAAACAGCTGTTTGGCTTGGTATTCATGCAAATTCATTTTGATATTCCGTTTGTTCTTCCCTTAAGGGATTTATTATTTCCATAACGTCACGATTAACAGTGCGACGCCTGTAGGGTCTTCTCAAATAAACTGCTAACAGTTCAAGTGAAGGCCAGACGCTGAGCCAGTCTAGCCTTAGGGATTTTTAACGTCTAGCCATCAACGACAACTAGACGTTTTAGCGATATTAAACGTCTAACAACAGACGTGCTGGATCTTCCAGTAACTCTTTCACGGTCACTAGGAAGCCAACCGACTCGCGACCATCAATCAAGCGGTGGTCGTAAGACAGTGCTAGGTACATCATTGGCAGAATTTCAACTTTGCCATCTACCGCCATCGGACGATCTTGAATCTTATGCATACCCAAAATCGCAGATTGTGGTGGGTTGATGATTGGAGTCGACATCAATGAACCAAATACGCCACCATTCGTGATGGTAAAGTTGCCGCCAATTAGCTCGTCAACGGTTAGTTTTCCGTCACGACCTTTGATTGCGAGCTCTTTGATGCCCTTTTCAACATCCGCAAAACCTAGCGTGTCGCAGTCTTTTAGGACTGGAGTCACTAGACCACGTGGCGTAGAAACCGCCATACTGATGTCAAAATAGTTGTGGTAAACAATGTCATCACCATCGATCGATGCGTTGATTTCAGGATAACGCTTCAGTGCTTCAGTCACCGCTTTCACGTAGAAAGACATGAAGCCTAGACGAATACCATGACGCGCTTCAAACTGATCACCATACTGCTTACGAAGATCCATGATTGGCTTCATGTTGACTTCGTTAAACGTCGTCAACATCGCCGTGCTGTTTTTCGCTTCTAGCAAACGGTTAGCCACGGTTTTGCGTAGACGCGTCATTGGAACGCGTTTTTCACTGCGTGCAACAACAGGAGCAACGGTGGCCGGAGCTTCCGCAACAGCAGGGGATTTCTTAGCTGCCGCAAGGTGCGCGTCGATATCTTCGCGAGTAATGCGACCACCAACACCCGTGCCCTTCACTTGGCTTGCCTCTAAACCATGCTCTGCAAGGAGACGGCGTACTGCTGGGCTTAATGCATCGTTGCTCTCTTCAGACAGACTCGCGGTGTGACGTTTGTCAGGAGAAGGCTCAGATTCAGCTGTTGTATCTGTGGTTGGTTCACCAGCCACAGCCGCTAACTTAATGCGACCGATAAGTTGCTTAGAAAGAACTGTCGCGCCTTCTCCTTCAACGATCGCTTCTAAAACACCCGCTTCAGAAGCAGGCACTTCTAACACTACTTTGTCCGTTTCGATGTCGACAAGGACTTCGTCACGCTCAACTCTGTCACCTGGTTTTTTGTGCCATGTTGCAACTGTTGCATCAGCCACTGATTCAGGTAAATCTGGAACCAGAATTTCAATTGTCATATCTGTTTCTTCCTTTTACTTCTAGTTCTTAATCCGAAGTTTTTTCGTTTACATTCAGCGCATCATCAACCAGCGCCTTTTGCTGTTTCAAGTGTACCGACATATAGCCAACCGCAGGAGAAGCAGATGCTGGACGTCCAGCGTATTTCAGGTCTGCTCCTGCTGGAATTGCTGCGCGGAAGTTATGTTGGCTACAGTACCAAGCACCTTGGTTTTGAGGCTCTTCCTGACACCAAACAAAATCTTCAACGTTGCTATATGGTGCGATTGCCGCTCTAACCTCTTCCATTGGGAATGGGTAAAGCTGTTCAATACGTACAATCGCAACATCATCCTGCTCGTTATTGCGACGCTGCTCTAGTAGGTCAAAATAAACCTTACCGGAACAGAAAACGACACGCTTAACTTTCGCAGCATCAAGTGTATCTACTTCAGGAATCGCTGGCATAAAGGTACCTTCTGCCAAATCATCAAGCGTTGAAGTACACAATGGATGGCGAAGCAAAGACTTCGGAGACATCACAATCAAAGGACGACGCATTGGGCGAACCACTTGGCGACGAATCATGTGATAAACCTGCGCTGGGGTTGAAGGTACAACAACTTGCATATTCTGCTCAGCACACAGTTGTAGGTATCGCTCTAGACGCGCTGACGAATGCTCTGGGCCTTGACCTTCATAACCGTGAGGCAACAACATGGTTAACCCACATAGTCGCGCCCACTTCTGCTCACCAGAAGAGATGAACTGGTCAATAACCACTTGCGCACCGTTGGCAAAGTCACCAAATTGCGCCTCCCAAAGCGTTAAACCACTCGGCTCTGCCGTTGCGTAGCCATATTCGAAGGCAAGTACCGCTTCTTCGGAAAGAACCGAATCGAAGACCTCAAAAGGACCTTGCTTATCATGAATATTGGCCAGAGGAACGTAAGTACTCGCATCATTTTGGTTGTGCAATACAGCATGGCGATGGAAGAAGGTACCACGACCAGAATCCTGACCAGAGATGCGAATGCGCTTACCATCATCGAGTAGCGTTGCGTACGCTAATGTCTCTGCCATCCCCCAATCGAGCTCTTTTTCACCGTCGGTCATCGCCGTACGGTCATTATAAAGTTTGCTCACTCGGCTATGTAGCATGTGACTTTCAGGGTATTGACACAAACGCTTACCCAACTCGACCAAGCGAGTTTTGTCGAATTTATTGTCCCACTGAATGTCCCATTCATGACCCAAATACGGAGACCAATCAACAGAATGGAGTGCCATTGGACGCCACTCTTTTACAACGACTTCACCATGGTCTAATGCATCGCGGTACTCGTTGACCATCTGTGTCGCTGTTTCGATGTCGCATTCATTTTTATCGATCAACACATCAGCATACAGCTTACGTGGTGTAGGGTGTTTCTTGATCTTCTGATACATCAACGGCTGAGTTGCATTTGGCTCATCCGCTTCATTGTGGCCATGGCGACGGTAACAAACCAAGTCAATCACCACGTCACGTTTGAACTCATTACGGTAGTCCAACGCAATGCGAGTAACGAACGCAACCGCTTCTGGGTCATCTGCGTTGACGTGGAAAATCGGTGCCTGAACCATCTTCGCGATATCAGTACAGTACATCGTTGAGCGAGTGTCACGTGGGTTAGACGTCGTAAAACCAACTTGGTTATTGACGACAACGCGTACCGTACCACCGACGCAGAAGCCACGAGCCTGAGACATGTTGAAGGTTTCTGCAACAACGCCTTGGCCTGCAATTGCAGAGTCACCATGGATGGTGATAGGTAATACTTTGCTGCCGTCATCGTCACCCAAGCGATCTTGACGCGCACGCACCGACCCCATAACCACTGGGTTAACAATCTCTAAGTGAGATGGGTTAAACGCAAGGGCTAGGTGAACGTCACCACCTGGTGTTGCAAAGTCCGCAGAGAAACCTTGGTGATATTTCACGTCACCGGTACCCCAGCTTTCGCCATGTTTGCCAGCAAATTCGTCGAACAGATCTTGCGGCTTTTTACCCAAGACGTTAACCAGCATGTTGAGACGGCCACGGTGCGCCATGCCGATAACTACTTCGCGCATCCCGCTACGACCCGCGTGACGAATTAACTCTTTCATCATCGGGATCATTGCGTCACCACCTTCTAGTGAAAATCGCTTCGCACCTGGGAATTTTGCGCCTAAGTAGCGCTCAAGACCTTCTGCTGCGGTCAATTCTTCAAGAAATGTACGCTTTTCATCTTTATCAAAGGAAGGTTGACCAACCACAGATTCTAAACGCTGTTGAATCCAACGCTTCTGCTCTGTGTCTGTCATGTGCATGTATTCTGCACCAATCGAACCACAATAGGTTTTCTTAAGTGCGGTGTAGATATCTTTAAGTTGCATGGTCTCTTGACCAACAGCAAAAGAACCTACGTTGAATGTTTCTTCGAAGTCATCTTCGGTGAGATTGTGGAATGCTGGGTCTAGCTCAGCCACAACAGGGCGTTGCCATAGACCGAGTGGATCCAATTCAGCTGCTTCGTGACCGCGGAAGCGGTACGCGTTGATCAGCTGTAGTACCTTAACTTGCTTAGCATCGACATCAGGATCACTTACCTGGACACTATAATGCTTTGTTTCTTGAGCTAGTCGTCGGAAGTAGTCACGGACGCGTGAATGTGGCTGTTCTACCACTTCTTTTGTTGGCTTCGGCAAGCCTTCAAAAACACGTTTCCACTCCTCACTTACCAGATCGGGGTCACTTAGATACAGTTCGTAGAGATCTTCTACGTAAGTTGCATTGGCGCCAGCCAAGTGTGAAGACTCGAGCCATGCCTTCATCACGCCGTTGTGCATATTTTCCCTTAACCAGTAGTTTTCACGTTTGCTGCGGTCTTCGCCGAGCTACTATAGAGCCGGTAGGTTGGTTAAAACATACCGGCAATTTGTTGTTAATTACACCGAACGATTGACCAGCATTGACTTAATGTGGCCGATGGCTTTGGTAGGATTTAATCCCTTAGGACAAACACTTACACAATTCATAATGCCGTGGCAACGAAAAACGCTAAATGCATCATCAAGATTAGACAGACGTTCATCCGTCGCGGTATCACGGCTATCAATTAACCAGCGATACGCGGCAAGAAGGCCGGCTGGACCAATAAACTTGTCCGGGTTCCACCAGAATGATGGGCACGAGGTCGTACAACATGCACACATAATACATTCGTACAAACCATCTAGGTGTGCACGATCATCTGGCGACTGTAAATTTTCTCGTGACGGTGGCAATGTGCCATCAGAAATCAAGAAAGGCTTAACTTTTGCATAGTTATCGTAGAACTGAGTCATGTCAACGATAAGATCGCGAACAACTGGTAAGCCTGGTAATGGACGAATAACAATCTTGTCTGCTTTTAAAGCAGAAAGCGGTGTTATACACGCCAAACCATTTTTGCCATTCATGTTTAGGCCATCTGATCCACACACACCTTCACGACAGGAACGACGGAAAGAGATCGTAGCATCTTGCTCTTTGAGTAGAATCAGTGCATCCAACACCATCATGTCAGAGCCATCTTCCACTTCCAGCACATAGTCTTTCATGTATGGTTTGGTATCTACATCCGGATTGTAACGATATACAGAGAAGTTCAGTTTCATAGTTCAGTCCTCCCTTAGTATGTACGTACTTTTGGTGGGAACGCATCACGATGAACAGGCGTCATATTGACATCACGCTTGCTCATTTGCTCCGTTTCCGGGTTGTAGATAGAGTGGCATAGCCAGTTTTCATCGTCACGTTCTGGGAAGTCAAAGCGGGCGTGAGCACCGCGACTTTCCGTGCGATAGTTCGCTGCCACAGCAGTTGAAAATGCTGTTTCCATCAAGTTGTCTAGCTCTAGACACTCGATGCGTTGAGTATTGAACTCGGTTGATTTGTCAGAAAGATGTGCATCTTTCAGGCGCTCACGAATCACTTTCAGCTCTTCTAGACCTGTTGCCATGGCGTCACCTTCACGGAATACCGAGAAGCTGTTCTGCATGCAACGCTGTAGATCTTTACGAATTTGAACTGGGTCCTCACCACCTTTGCTATTTTCCCAGCGCATGTAGCGAGAAAGTGATGCTTCAATGTCCGAGGCTGACGCATCACGCGCTTCTGCCTGTGCTGCAAGTGTCTCACCAAGGTGAAGACCTGTTGCACGACCGAATACCACGAGGTCAAGCAGTGAGTTACCACCAAGGCGGTTTGCACCATGAACTGATACAGACGCAATTTCACCACAAGCAAACAGACCTTGAACTTCGACGTCTTTGCCATCGGCAGTTTGTTTGATCGCTTGACCAGAAACTTGCGTTGGTACACCACCCATCATGTAGTGACAAGTTGGGATAACTGGGATTGGCTCTTTCACTGGATCCACGTGTGCAAAGGTGCGCGACAACTCACAGATACCTGGTAGACGCGATTCCAGCACATCTTTACCAAGGTGATCCAACTTAAGTTTAATGTGTGGACCCCAAGGGCCATCGCAACCACGACCTTCACGGATTTCGATCATCATTGAACGAGCAACAACGTCACGACCAGCCAAATCTTTCGCATTAGGAGCATAACGCTCCATGAAACGCTCACCATCTTTGTTGAGAAGGTAACCGCCCTCACCACGACAACCTTCCGTCACAAGAACACCAGCACCAGCGATACCCGTTGGGTGGAACTGCCACATTTCCATGTCTTGCATTGGGACGCCAGCGCGCAGTGCCATACCGACACCATCACCCGTATTGATGTGGGCGTTGGTTGTTGAAGCGTAAATACGACCAGCACCACCGGTTGCCAAAATGGTGGCTTTCGACTTGAAGTAGCAAATTTCACCCGTTTCCATGCATACCGCTGTACAACCCACAACCGCACCATCTTGGTTTTTCACTAGGTCAAGTGCATACCATTCAGAGAAGATCATGGTTTTGTGTTTTACGTTCTGCTGATACAAAGTGTGGAGCAGTGCGTGACCAGTACGGTCAGCCGCTGCAGCGGTACGCGCTGCTTGCTCGCCACCGAACTCTTTTGACTGACCACCAAATGGACGCTGGTAGATACTGCCGTTATCAAAACGAGAGAAAGGAAGACCCATTTTCTCAAGCTCGATCACTGACTCAGGACCATTCTTACACATGTACTCAATGGCATTTTGGTCACCAATGTAGTCAGAACCTTTTACGGTGTCATACATATGCCACTGCCAATCGTCTTTGTGCGAGTTGCCTAGCGCAACGGTAATACCACCTTGAGCCGATACAGTGTGTGAGCGTGTTGGAAATACTTTAGATAGCAATGCACAAGAAAGGCCTTGCTCAGAAATTTGTAGTGCAGCACGCATGCCTGCACCACCAGCGCCGATTACTACGGCATCAAATTCGCGAACTGGAATAGACACTTATGCACCCCACAATACAAACAGACCAGAGAAGAAATACCCGAACAGCAGTGCGATCACGCCAAGTTGTAAACCGCCACGCAATTTGGCGCACTTGATGTAGTCAGTCAGCACTTGCCATAATCCAATCCAGGCATGAATCAGGACAGAAGCGAGAGCAAGCATGGTGAAGACTTTAGTAAAAGTGCCACCAAAAAACTGAGTCCAGGATGCATAGTTGATATCTGTGAACGCACAGAAGCTAACAAGATAAATGGTGTAAAGAGTCATGATGATGGCCGTTGCACGAATCAACAAGAAATCGTGCACACCGTTACGACCAACAGAGGAAACGTGTTTTACCATACCAAAATCCCCGCCAATAGTGATAAGACAGCGGTGGCAGCAAATGCAACTTTGGCACTCATTGCGCCAGACTCAAGCTCTTCAAAATGGCCTAAGTCCATCATCAGGTGACGAATACCACCAGCGATGTGGTATGCCAACGCAGTTAAAATGCCCCATAGAATAAACTTCACAAAGAAGCTATCGACGATGTCGCTCGCTTCCATAAAGCCTACTGGGGATGACAGAGAAATGGATAGTAACCAAAGCAAAATTCCCACCGCAACAAACGTAATCACACCTGACACACGGTGCAGGATGGACGCGATTGCTGTGATAGGAAAGCGAATGGTCTGTAAATCTAAATTAATAGGTCTTGACTTTCTTTCTTTCACGGGCTTGCTCACTCAGCTCCATTGAGCATTTATTGTTATAAACGAATTTTGGTTCCCAACCCCAAAAAGTTAACATTTAATTAACAAAATACCGGCAAATACTTCCATTAAATTGTAAAAAACTTGTTAACATAAAGACTAGAAAAAACACCTCACTATTGTTTCTAGCCCCGAATTTATAAGGAGTTAACCAAAAATTTCTGCGCCACTATACGACTGGCAACATTCTAATACAATTGGTGTAACAAATTATGCTACACAGAACAGATTTTTAACGATTTTAATGCAAAAAATAATAACAAGTGCACACAAAAAGGGAGAAGAATTGACTTTAATCTTTAACACCAGTACAAAAAAGGCACATAAACATCCTGGACGGATTAAATAATAAACAAAGGAGATTGTTATGGCAGATAAGAAAGCGACCCTTCACGTTGAAGGTAAGGCGCCGATCGAACTGCCAATTATGGAAGGTACATTAGGTACTCCCGTAATTGACGTTCGTAAGCTAGGAGCTAACGGCTACTTCACTTTTGACCCAGGTTTTCTTGCCACTGCATCTTGTGAATCGCAAATAACATACATCGACGGCGGAAAAGGCATCCTTCTTCACCGTGGGTACCCTATTGATCAGCTTGCAAACAATGCCGATTATTTAGAGGTTTGTTATATTCTACTTTACGGTGAAGCCCCTACTCGTGAGCAATACGAGAAGTTCAAAACAACAGTTACTCGCCACACTATGGTGCACGAACAGATTGCCAGCTTTTTCCATGGTTTCCGTCGTGACGCGCACCCAATGGCCGTTATGTGTGGTGTGGTCGGCGCATTAGCAGCGTTTTACCATGACTCTTTAGACATCAACAACGATGTGCATCGTGAGATCACCGCCTATCGTCTGTTGTCTAAAATGCCAACGCTAGCGTCTATGTGTTACAAATACTCAACAGGTCAGCCATTTATTTATCCTCGCAACGACCTTAGCTACGCAGAAAACTTCCTGCACATGATGTTTGCTACGCCATGTGAAGAGTACGAAGTTAACCCTGTCGTTGCACGTGCGATGGACAAAATCTTCACCCTGCACGCAGACCACGAACAAAATGCGTCAACCTCAACAGTACGTTTGGCTGGCTCATCAGGTGCAAACCCATTTGCTTGTATTGCAGCAGGTATTGCATCGCTTTGGGGTCCTGCTCATGGCGGCGCAAATGAAGCGTGCCTGAAGATGTTGGAAGAGATTGGTTCAGTCGATAACATTCCTGAGTATGTGGATCGTGCGAAAGACAAGGATGACCCATTCCGTCTAATGGGCTTTGGTCACCGTGTTTACAAGAACTACGATCCACGCGCAACCGTCATGCGTGAAACCTGTCATGAAGTGCTTAAAGAGCTCAACATTCAAGATCCACTGCTTGATGTTGCAATGGAACTTGAGCGCATTGCTCTTTCAGACGAGTACTTTGTATCGAAGAAACTGTACCCGAACGTTGATTTCTACTCAGGCATCATTCTGAAAGCAATCGGTATTCCGGTGTCAATGTTTACCGTTATTTTCGCGATTTCGCGCACTATCGGTTGGATTGCACACTGGAACGAAATGCACAGTGACCCATTGAACCGTATCGGTCGCCCTCGTCAGTTGTACACAGGGGAAGTTCAACGCGATTTCCAACCTATGCACGAACGCGAGTAATACGTACACTGTTAAAATTGAAAAGGGTTGAGACATGGTCTCAACCCTTTTTATTTGTGGCTTTATGGTATTGGGCCTATACCGGATTATCGATATCAATAAATTCAACATCCAATTGGTGTTGTTGTGCCAACCATTCACCAAGCGCCTTAATTCCGTAACGCTCAGTAGCATGATGACCAGCGGCATAGTAATGAATATCTAACTCTCGGGCACTGTAAGTGGTTCGCTCTGAAATTTCGCCAGAGATAAAAGCATCTAGGCCATGCTGTGCAGCAAGCTCAATGTAATCTTGTCCACCACCAGTACACCAACCTACCGTTTCAATCATTTTATGGCGATTTTCTGGGGCAATGTGCAAAGGTTCGCGGTTAAGGACAGATGTCAGTTTTTGGGTAAGTTCAGCCCCTGTAAGCGGTTGTTTGAGGCGTCCAAACATAGCTACGGATTGAGGATGCCCTTCTAAACCACCCTCGACTTCTATCTCAAGCAAACGTGCCAGTTCAGCGTTGTTTCCGAACTCTGGGTGAATGTCGAGAGGCAAGTGATAGGCAAATAAGTTGAGATCATTTTTGATCAGAGTACGGACACGCTTTCCTTTCATGCCACGGATAGGCTCAGCTTCACCTTTCCAAAAATAGCCATGGTGCACAAGCAGCGCATCGGCATTGAGCTCAACCGCTTTATCGATTAACGCTTGAGAGGCGGTCACACCGGTGATGATTTTTTTTATCGTCTCACTGCCTTCGATTTGCAGGCCATTTGGGCAGTAATCTTTAATCAACTGGGGGGCCAGTTTCTCATTTAAGATTTTTTCTAGTTCGAGGTTGTTCATCTTAGATTCCAGACTTAAGTTACCCGCAAAGTGTATACTCAAGCTTGTCGGCAATACAATATCGGATCCAACCTCGAGCACAATGATGGAATCACAGCAGCGCTTTCTACACTGGATATTACATTCACCCTCTCTGTTTGAACTGAAACCACCTTTTGCTCAGTTACAGCCTCTCGATGTCTCCCTGCCATCAGCCTTACCACCCTATCAAGGTAACAAGAGATTGGGCTTCTTATATCAACACCTATGTAGCACCCTATTTCAAAACACCAAGACGATTGATTTCGTTGAAGAAGAATTGCAGCTAAAAGATCACCAGCGCACACTCGGCGCCATCGATTTTATGTTGCGTAATACCGCGGAGTCGAGTTACCAGCACTGGGAGGTGGCGATCAAGTTCTACTTATTGCACGACGGCTTGTGGTACGGCCCTAATGCGAAAGATCGCCTCGACAAAAAGTTGAACCATATGCTCAATCACCAGTTGAAGATGAGCTCAAACGAGGCATTCTTAGCATCGTATCCACAATACCGTCATTGTAGTAAACACCTTCTCATGCAAGGGCGGCTCTACATCAATCCCTTTTTAGATCAAATCATCCCTCAAGAGTGCTTGGGGTATCGCCTCAATCCGCAGGTGATAACTGGGTATTGGTGTTTTGCCCATCAATGGCCTCTGATACACGAACCACTCTATGCGTTGGAGAAACACCATTGGGCCGTGGGAGAAATTGAATTTTTAACTCAGCTTGATGTACCACAAGATCGATTTGTGCATGCGCAGAGTAAAACCGGACAATTTTGGTTTATCGTACCCAACGATTGGCCAAATAATAGTTGAAGGATCATGGTTACAAATCGGATGGTATTTACGTTGCTAATAATTCAAAGCAAAAAGGGGCATTTTCTGCCCCTTCGTTTGATGCTCTCAATAACGTTTACTTCGTACCGAAAATCTTATCACCAGCATCACCAAGACCAGGGACGATGTAGCCCTTGTCATTTAGTTTTTCATCAATAGCTGCACAGTACAGTTCAACATCTGGGTGCGCTTTCTCCAGCGCTTCAATACCTTCTGGTGCTGCAACCAACACCAATACTTTGATTTGCTGACAACCTTTCTCTTTAATTAGATCGATCGTTGCGATCATAGAGCCGCCAGTTGCAAGCATTGGATCAACCACCAATGCAATACGCTCTTCCATGTTCGAAGCCAGCTTATTGAAGTATGGGATTGGCTCTAATGTTTCTTCATCACGGTAGATACCTACCACACTGATACGCGCACTTGGCATGTGCTCAAGCACGCCATCCATCATGCCTAAACCAGCACGTAGGATTGGCACAACCGTTACTTTTTTGCCCTTGATTTGATCCACTTCAACTGGGCCATTCCAACCTTCAATGGTCACTTTTTCCGTTTCAAAATCTGAAGTTGCTTCGTAAGTTAAAAGACTACCAACTTCAGTGGCTAGCTCACGAAAACGCTTAGTGCTGATATCACCTTCTCTCATCAAACCAATTTTGTGTTTTACAAGAGGGTGTTTTACTTCAACAACTTTCATGTCCATCTCCGGCAATATAGATAAAATTTACATAAACTTGCCGATTATAAACGATTTCGTAGAGAATTTCTCGTTACATTGCACAACAAAAAAACTTGCGCAAACGTTTGCTCTTTATATTCCAGCCCTGATAGAATAGCGCCGTTTTCATATCCAACTTCAAACCGAGGACTTCCCCGTGAGTGGTAACAACTCTTCTCTTAGCTATAAAGACGCTGGTGTAGATATCGATGCAGGCAACGCGCTCGTTGAGCGTATTAAAGGCTCTGTAAAACGTACACGTCGCCCTGAAGTAATGGGTGGCATTGGCGGCTTTGGTGCACTCTGTGAATTGCCAACGAAATACAAACAGCCTGTTCTAGTTTCTGGTACAGATGGCGTGGGCACGAAACTGCGCTTAGCTCTGGATATGAACAAGCATGACACCATTGGTATTGATCTCGTTGCTATGTGTGTAAACGATTTGATCGTACAAGGTGCTGAGCCTTTATTTTTCCTAGACTACTACGCAACGGGCAAGCTGGATGTTGATGTGGCTGCGGATGTTATTTCCGGCATTGCCGAAGGTTGTATCCAAGCTGGTTGCGCGCTAATCGGCGGTGAAACCGCAGAAATGCCAGGGATGTACGACGGTGAAGACTACGACGTTGCAGGCTTCTGTGTCGGTGTGGTAGAGAAAGAAGACATTATCGACGGTACTAAAGTCGCGGTAGGCGATGCATTGATCGCTGTCGGTTCAAGTGGCCCACATTCAAACGGTTACTCATTAGTGCGTAAAATCCTCGAAGTGTCTGGCGCAGACAAAAATGAGGAGCTTGCAGGCCGCACTATTGGTGAGCACCTACTTGAGCCAACCAAAATTTACATCAAGTCTGCACTCAAAATGATTGAACAACATGACATTCACGCGATTTCGCACATCACTGGCGGCGGTTTCTGGGAAAACATCCCACGCGTATTGCCAGAAGGTACCAAAGCGGTGATCGATGGAAAGAGCTGGGAATGGCCGGTCATTTTCCAGTGGCTACAGGAAAAAGGAAATGTGGCTACGCGTGAAATGTATCGTACATTCAACTGTGGTGTTGGTTTGATTGTGGCACTACCTCAAGATCAAGCAGAAGCTGCAGTGGCACTTCTCCAGCAAGAAGGTGAGAACGCTTGGATGATCGGTTCTGTCGCCAGTGCTGAAGTGGGTGAGCAACAAGTTGAAATCAACTAAGCGCCAACGCCTAAAATAACTTCATCAGAATGAGGACGCTATGTCCTCATTCTGCTATTTGGCACACTGAAAACCCTGCAAAAAGCAGGTATTTTTGCAAGACATTGATCTTAAGAACCAGCAGTAAATGGACAGTGGTTATGAAAAAAATTGTGGTACTGATTTCCGGCAGCGGCAGTAACCTGCAAGCCATTCTTGAAGCATGCGAGTGTGATACAAGCCGAGCCAAAGTGTGTGCGGTTTTCTCAAACAAAGCCGACGCTTACGGTCTTGAACGAGCCAAACAGTTTTCGGTACCCGCTCATTACATCGATCCCAAAGCGTTTACCGATAGAGAAAGTTTTGATCGTGAATTGATGAAAGTGATGGACGAATACCAACCCGACATCGTCGTACTGGCTGGTTACATGCGCATTCTGAGTGGTGAATTTGTACGTCACTATTTAGGAAAAATGGTCAATATACACCCTTCCCTCTTGCCTAAATACCCCGGCCTTCATACCCACCAGCGCGCTATCGATGCAGGGGACAGTGAACACGGCACCAGTGTGCATTTTGTCACGGAAGAATTAGATGGTGGCCCAGTGATCTTACAGGCGAAAGTACCTATTTTCGCAGAAGATGACGCACAAAGCCTAGCGGAGCGTGTGTTAACGCAAGAGCACAGCATCTATCCCTTAGTGGTGAAGTGGATGGCAGAAGAGCGGCTTGTCATGCAACAAGGTGTGGCCTATCTCGATGGCCAACCACTTGGCAGCGCCGGTTACGCTGCAGAGTAAGGCGATTCATTGTCGCCACTCGACATCGAAAGAAAAAATGGGTTGCTTATCGCAACCCATTTTCAATACAAACTCGCAATACCGTTTTATTCCAGTGGTTCCGTTGGCGCTTGGCAGCTTGGTTTTGCTGCTGCAAACGGGACATCAAGTAATAAATTGGCGTTACTGCTGACTCGCTCACCAAAGTGAAACAGACCATACTCCCCTGGCTTCATTCTCTGCCAAGTTTCATTACCAGTAAGAGGCTGGGTCGCAATCACAGAGACCACGTCGTTGGGGGTGGTCTCTTCTTGAAAGTTAATCTCAACATCTTCATCCAGCAACGCTGCGTTGCCAAAAGGTGCTCGACGCGTGATCCAGTAAAGGTGGTTGGTACAATACGTCATCACATATTCGCCATCACTGAGCAGCATGTTGAACACCCCTTTATCTCGCAAGGTTTCACAGCAAGAGGCAAGGTAAGCAAACACCTGTTCCATATCCTGAGGAATATCAGGATAGCGCTGTTCCAATTGATTTATTAGCCAGCAAAACGCTTTTTCACTGTCCGTTTGCCCAACGGGACGATGTCGCCCGGTATCCAACGATTGATAGTCAGTGAGTTGGCCATTGTGTGCAAATGTCCAATATCGCCCCCAAAGCTCACGAGTGAATGGGTGGGTATTTTCTAAAGAAACACCACCTCGATTCGCTTGGCGAATATGGCTGATCACCGAACAACTTTTAATCGGATAACTTTGCACCAACTCCGCAATCTTCGATTCACAACTTGGATTTGGGTCTTTGAAGGTTCTAAATCCCTTTCCTTCATAGAAAGTGATGCCCCAACCATCTCTATGTGGTCCGGTTTTACCGCCTCGTTGCATCAAGCCAGTAAAACTAAAACAGATGTCTGTTGGCACATTGGCGCTCATGCCGAGCAATTCACACATCGAACAAAACTCCCTGAACAAATCGATACGGGCTGCCCCGACCAGATTACTCCATCTCTTTCTCAATCAATTGGATGATGATATGGATAATTTTAATATGCACTTCTTGAATACGGTCTGCGTAACCAAAGTGTGGTACTCGTATTTCAACATCCGCAAGACCCGCCATTTTACCGCCATCTTTACCCGTCAGCGCAATGGTTTTCATGCCCTTGGCTTTCGCCGCTTCAATCGCTTTCAGAATGTTGCCTGAATTGCCAGACGTTGATAGACCAAACAGCACATCGCCTTTACGACCGACCGCTTCAACGTAGCGAGAAAATACATAGTCATAACCAAAGTCGTTACTGACACAAGAAAGATGGCTTGGATCTGAAATCGCAATACCCGCGTAACCAGGGCGATTTTCACGGTAACGGCCCGTTAGTTCTTCGGCAAAATGCATCGCATCACAATGTGAACCACCGTTACCACAAGACAGTACTTTGCCATCTTGTTTAAAAGATTCGGCAATCATTTTCGCTGCAGCTTCAATTTGCGCAATGTTGTGATCGTCGCTTAGGAATTTATTTAGTACGTCAGCAGCTTCAGTTAACTCATTTCTAATCAGATCTTGGTACATACGATGTTCTCTTTATCTTGGTTTATCACGTTATACGTCGATGTTTGCTGAGCGACAGCCTAGCTAACATAGCAATACGCTGAGTTTACCCATAAACAGGAAATAGTGTCGACACCGAAGCCTTAGATTTCGCGGATTTGTAAAGTGAATCGCCCGAAGCTGCTTAGGAAATCACCATGGAAATCTCAATTTTAGAATTTTCACTCTACTCAGATCACTTTTTACTCAGAATTGTGTTTTACATTTCTTTAATATTTTGATTACACTTAAGCCAACTGGTTTGACCTCTTACCAAAACACAGACGTATAACACAACGAATTGTCTGAAAAGGAACCTACATATGGACATCTTGCTCTCCCTACTCGCGATGACCTTGATATTGGGCGTGACGCTCTATCATCGAATGTCATTAGTCAAATCCGTCACCTTGTTGACCGCCACGATGCTGCTGTTAACTTTCTCCGGTTACGTCGGCTCAATCGGTTGGCTAAGCTACTTCTTAGCGCTAGCCGTTTTCGCGATGCCCTCTGTACGCCAATCGCTCATCAGTGCAAAAGCGCTCGGCTTGTTTAAGCAAGTGCTTCCAGCCATGTCTCAGACAGAAAAAGAAGCGTTGGATGCGGGTACCGTTTGGTGGGAAGCGGAGCTTTTTAAAGGCAAGCCAGAATGGAAAAAGCTGCACGCCATTCCAGCACCAAAACTCTCTGCTGAAGAGCAAGCCTTCCTCGATGGCCCTGTAAATGAAGTGTGTGCCATGGTAAGCGATTACCAAGTGACGCATGAGCTGGCCGATCTGCCTCCTGAAGTTTGGCAATATCTCAAAGATCACAAATTCTTCGCCATGATCATTAAGAAGAAATACGGTGGCCTTGAGTTTTCTGCTTACGCGCAATCTTTGGTGCTGCAAAAACTGACTGGTGTCTCTGGTGTTCTTTCTTCGACCGTTGGCGTACCAAACTCTTTGGGTCCTGGTGAGCTTTTGCAACATTACGGTACAGAAGAGCAAAAAAATTACTATCTCCCTCGCCTTGCAGAAGGTAAAGAGATCCCCTGTTTTGCCCTCACCAGCCCTGAAGCGGGTTCGGATGCGGGTTCTATTCCAGATGACGGTGTGGTGTGTAAAGGCGAATGGGAAGGCAAAGAAGTCTTGGGCATGCGCCTAACATGGAACAAGCGCTACATTACCCTTGCCCCTGTAGCAACGGTTTTGGGCCTTGCTTTCAAACTTCGCGATCCTGAAGGCTTACTCGGCGAGCAAGAAGATCTTGGTATTACTTGTGCGCTTATCCCAACAGACATTAAAGGGGTTGAAATCGGCAACCGTCATTTCCCTCTCAATGTCCCCTTCCAGAATGGCCCAACGCGTGGCCAAGATATTTTCGTACCGATCGATTTCATTATTGGTGGCCAAAAAATGGCAGGCCAAGGCTGGCGCATGCTGGTTGAATGTCTCTCTGTTGGTCGCGGTATTACCCTGCCTTCAAATGCCACTGGTGGCATCAAAACCGCCGCTTTGGCAACCGGTGCTTATTCGCGCATTCGTCGCCAATTTAAACAACCTATCGGCCATCTCGAAGGCGTAGAAGAAGCGCTGGCACGCTTGGGCGGTAACGCGTATGTGATGGATGCGGCAAGCAACCTTACCGTTGCCGGTATCGACCTTGGTGAGAAACCATCGGTCATCTCCGCGATTGTGAAGTACCATTGTACTCACCGTGGCCAACGCAGCATCATCGATGCAATGGATATCGTCGGTGGTAAAGGCATTTGCCTTGGCCCCTCCAACTTCCTTGCTCGTGGCTACCAAGGTTCACCCATCGCCGTCACGGTGGAAGGGGCAAACATCCTCACTCGTTCAATGATCATCTATGGTCAAGGCGCCATTCGTTGCCATCCCTATGTACTAAAAGAGATGGAAGCCGCCTACTCGGACAAATCGGATGCGGTAGAACAGTTCGATGCCGCCTTGGCTGGCCACGTCAGCTTTACCATGAGCAACCTTGTGCGCAGCATTTGGTTTGGTTTGACCGATGGTTTTGGCTCGAACGCCCCAACGCACGACGCCACCAAACGTTACTACCAGAAGCTCAATCGCTATAGCGCCAACATGGCATTATTGTCAGACATTTCAATGGCCGTGCTGGGTGGCTCATTGAAGCGTCGTGAGCGTCTATCAGCCCGCTTAGGCGATATCCTCAGTCAGCTTTACTTGAGCTCAGCGACCTTAAAACGCTTTGAACAAGATGGCCGCCCTGTAGAAGACCTGCCTTTGGTTCACTGGGGCTTGCAAGACAGCTTGAAGCAAACGGAAGTGGCCATTGATGAGTTTCTTGCCAACTTCCCGAACCCCATTATCGGTAAAGCCTTGCGCGTCTTGATCATGCCATTTGGCCGTGTGCGCAAAGCACCAAGCGACAAAATCGATAGTCAAGTTGCACGCATACTACAAACCCCAAGCGCGACACGTAGCCGCATTGGTCGCAATCAGTATTTGCAACCAACAGAGCACAACGCAGCAGGCAAGATTGAGCTAGCACTGTCTGTGATTTTGCAAGCAGAACCTGTGTTTGACAAAGTGTGTAAAGCACAAGGTAAACGCCGCCCATTCTTACGTTTGGATGCCATTGCAGAAGAGGGCCTAGCACAAGGCATTATTTCTCAAGATGAAGCCGATTTGCTTAAAGAAGCGGAGCAACATCGTTTGTACACCATCAATGTTGATGACTTTGAGCCAGAGCATCTGGCGGCAAAAAAGTCTCATACCGATGTGATGGATAACGTTGCGTAAGACAGTTAAGTTCATCAAAAACGCCTCGTTTTTAACGAGGCGTTTTTATATCCACATTTTTGATAGCAACTGCAGTTAAGCTTGCGCTTGAAGTTGCTGCCATAAATCGTTAACGATAAGACGATCCGCAGGCGCAAGCTCTGCACGCGCGTTTTCTAAACTCTGCTCGATACGCGATTTGAGTTCCTCAATATCGTCTACACCATCTTCTTCACATGACGCCGCTGACAAAGAAATATGACCGCGCAGATAACCACCAGCAAACAGTTCATCCTCTGATGCACTGTCAATTCCTACATCAATCAGCTCTAACAGTTTTTCTTCAAATTCAATAATCATGGGTATTCTCGTGGTTACTTAACGATAAAATCACTTACTTCAAGCGTTTTCACTTGGTAAAAATCGCGCAATGCATCTGAAAGCATTTTAACGCGAGGTGGTAGACCAGCCTCTAAAATGGCCGTGACTTCTTGGTGTACTTTACGCATAAAGCCCAAGCGGTCTGGCTCGAAATCGCCGTGTAGGTTGTCACAACTCACAGAGAAAGGAAAGCCTGCACTCTGCGCCAAAATCCACTCGTAGGCTTGAGGACGAACTTCGACTTTTTCAAACTCCGCTTGAACTTCAGCCGTCCGACCATCTGGCTCGTACCAATACCCAAAATCCTCCAACAAGCGACGTTCAGGACCTGCGACACACCAATGAGCGATTTCGTGAAGCCCAGAAGCGTAAAAGCCACGCGCAAAAATAATGCGGTGATATGGGGTTGATGCATCCGCTGGCAGGTAAATGGGCTCATCCCCACCCAGCTCTAATTTTGTATTCAATGACTCAAAAAAAGTTTGATTAAAAATAGTCACTAAATCTTGGTATTCGTGGGTCATTCTTCTATCTATATTTCGTTTTTACTAGCGGTGCGCATTGTCGCTTTTTTTTCCAACAAGGTAAACGCTGAACCCTCGAAGAACGGCTTTGAATTAGCTAGGCTTATTTGAAACTTCACTTTTCCCTACATTTTCTCATTCGCCAAGCCTATCATTTGTGACTAAACTCACACCTCATTTTGTTATTCCACCCTTTGTATATAAAGCAAAGGCAGTATTACTAGAGCGTTTCAAGATGTTGTTAAGTGTTTTGTACGTCATCGGCATCACGGCTGAAGCGATGACAGGTGCGCTAAGCGCAGGACGCAGAAAAATGGATTGGTTTGGCGTTATGTTGGTTGCAAGTGCCACCGCGATTGGTGGTGGTACCGTGCGTGATATTCTTCTTGGTCATTATCCACTCGGTTGGGTTAAAAATCCTGAGTACCTTGCCATTACTTGCATTGCGGGCATCTTGACCACAGGCCTCGCCAAATGGGTCATCAAACTCAAAGGGTTATTCATCCGTTTAGATGCACTCGGCCTGATCGTATTTAGCATTATTGGGACTAAAATTGCGCTTCAAATGGGGCTGCATCCTGGCATCTGTATGGTTTCAGCGTTGGTGACAGGTGTCTTTGGTGGTTTACTGCGTGATTTGATTTGCCGTCAAACTCCCCTTGTACTGCACCAAGAGTTGTACGCCTCGATCGCTTTGATCGCCTCAGGTCTCTACCTTGCTCTCTTGGAATTTGCGGTACCAGATGTCACCGCTACCATAGTGACGCTCGTGGTTGGTTATATTCTTAGGATGGCAGCGGTAAGATTTAAGTGGCGCTTACCTTCATTCCAGCTGGACTCAGAAGAAGCGATTCATTAAAAAACAGCCATCTAGCGAACTTCTGTTTAAAAAACACACTCAAACTTAATTTTATTCACCTAGACGATACTTTTATTAAATTAAATTTAATCATATAGAGATTCATTTACTTTTATTTTCGAAGAGTGTTGCTTTTTTTGTTCAGACTGGCAAATTGAGGCCATACCGTTTAAAAGTAATTTAATGAAAAGGATGTTGTATGTGTTCAGTATTTGGCATTTTAGACATTAAAAGCGACGCAGCGGCGCTTCGCCCTATCGCTTTAGAGATGTCGAAAAAACTTCGTCACCGCGGCCCAGACTGGTCAGGAATCTATGCTTCTGAGCGCGCAATTCTCGCGCATGAGCGTCTTGCGATCGTAGGCCTTAATAGCGGTGCGCAACCTCTTTATAGCCCAGACAAAAAACTCATCCTTGCAGTAAACGGTGAAATTTATAACCACAAAGAGATTCGTGCTCGTTACGAAGGCAAATATGACTTTCAGACAGATTCTGACTGTGAAGTAATTCTTGCTCTCTATCAAGAGATGGGGGCCGACCTCCTCGAAGAATTAAACGGTATCTTTGCTTTTGTCCTCTACGATGAAGAGAAAGATCAATACCTCGTTGGACGTGACCACATTGGTATCATCCCGCTTTACCAAGGTTATGATGAGCATGGCAACTACTATGTTGCATCAGAAATGAAAGCGTTGGTTCCAGTTTGCAAAACCATCAGTGAGTTTCCTCCAGGTAGCTACTACAGCTCAACCGACTCTGGCCCTCAACGTTACTATGTTCGTGACTGGAATGAATACGCAGCGGTACAGGGAAACAGCAGCAGCAAAGAAGAACTAACCGCAGCGCTTGAAGCGGCGGTGAAACGTCAGTTGATGACCGACGTGCCTTACGGTGTATTGCTGTCAGGTGGTTTGGATTCTTCTATTACCTCTGCAATTGCCAAGCGTTATGCGGCAATGCGTATCGAAGACGACGAACAAACTGAGGCATGGTGGCCGCAACTTCACTCATTCGCTATCGGTCTTGAAGGCGCACCAGATCTCAAAGCAGCGCGTGAAGTAGCCGCGAAAATTGGCACGGTACACCATGAGATGACTTACACCATTCAAGAAGGACTGGATGCAATTCGTGATGTGATTTACCACATCGAAACATACGATGTCACGACCATCCGCGCGTCAACTCCAATGTACTTGATGGGACGTAAGATCAAAGCTATGGGTATCAAGATGGTACTCTCTGGTGAAGGCGCTGACGAGATTTTTGGTGGCTACCTCTACTTCCACAAAGCGCCTAACGCACAAGAGTTCCATGAAGAGACGGTACGCAAACTGCTCGCGCTCAACATGTTTGACTGCGCTCGTGCAAACAAATCACTGGCGGCTTGGGGTGTTGAAGGTCGAGTGCCATTCTTGGATAAAGAGTTTATCGATGTCGCAATGCGCCTAAACCCTGCGGATAAAATGTGTGGCAACGGAAAAATGGAGAAACACATTCTTCGTGAGTGTTTTGAGCACTACCTACCAGACTCTATTGCTTGGCGTCAAAAAGAGCAGTTCTCTGATGGCGTTGGTTATGGCTGGATCGACACACTCAAAGCCGTTGCACAAGAGAAAGTAACCGATCAACAGATGGAAACCGCAAAATTCCGCTTCCCATACAACACGCCAACAACAAAAGAAGGCTATGTATACCGCGAAATTTTCGAAGAGTTGTTCCCACTGCCATCGGCTGCAGAATGCGTCCCTGGTGGTCCATCCGTGGCTTGTTCATCAGCCAAAGCGATTGAATGGGATGAGTCGTTTAAAAACTGTATTGACCCATCAGGTCGTGCGGTGAAAGCGGTACACAACGAAGCGTACTAAGAAAACGTTTCATAAAGAAGGCACCTAATGGTGCCTTCTTTGCATTGGAGAATACAGATTATGGTATTAGTTAAGCTCTAAATCACTATTCTCAATACTCACAGGGATAACTTGCGAGATCATTTTAACCAACATAATTGAACGAGTTTCACCATCTTGTTCTTGGAAAATCGCTTCAATGCCAGCAAACTGCCCACTTTTCACTTTGATGGAATCACCCGGTTTCGGCAAATTACTCCCCTGCAACGCACTTTGATGTCCCTCTTGTTCAAGAAGTTTGAGCTCGTAAATTAAATCACCTTCAAGTTCTTTGGGTTGAGCACCAAACTTCACAAAGTCCACCACGCCTCTGGTCGAGCGAACCGTTGTAAACGTCGGGCCTGTTTCAAAATCGAAGCGAACAAAAATGTAGGAGGGAAATAAAGGTTCACTCTTTACTTGACGTTTACCACGAAGAATTTTTTCAACGTCTATAGTGGGATAAAAGCACTCAACACCCTGATTTTCTAAATGTTGCTTCGCTCGGAGCTGCTCTCCTCGCTTGCAATACAGCAAATACCACTTTTTCATTTATTACTAGCCATCTATTTTTTGCTTATCCTAGCATCTAGCCAGATTATAGGAAATCACGCGTGTTGCAATCATACAAACCGATACACTTTGTTTTCTGAGTGTTAGTTTGCAATACCAAAAATGGAATATTAGTTTCTAACACGCAGAAACCACCAACGCAAAACATCAGAAAACCTTTTATAACAAAAGGTTAAATATAAACCGAACAATCCGCTACCAATTAAAACTATTTGAGTATTTAAACGACGAGGAGTATACGTATTCGCCTATAAAAAATTTCATAACTAGAATTAGTCAAACTTATGTCAAACCAACATCACTATTTTGGCCATCCTCGAGGCCTTTTCCTTTTGTTCGGTACTGAACTTTGGGAACGTTTTTCCTATTACGCAATGCGCGCAATTTTGGTGTTATACCTCACCGACACCACCCTTAATGGCGGTTTGGGTTGGACCACCAAAGATGCGCTCGATCTCTATGGCACCTACACTGGATTGGTTTACATTACGCCACTTATTGGCGGCTATCTCGCAGACAACTACTTAGGCCAGCGTCGTTCGATCCTGATTGGTGGTGCGCTAATGGCCATTGGCCAGTTTACTCTTGCACTGCCTGCGGATGCGCTTGGTTTAGGTTCGCTTCACACCTTCTATTTAGGCCTTGCACTCCTCATCGCTGGTAACGGCTTATTTAAGCCAAACATCTCCACTATGGTGGGTGACCTATACCAAGAAGGTGACAACCGTCGAGATGGCGCATTCACCATTTTCTACATGGGTATCAACTTAGGTGCGTTGATCGCCGGTGTCGTGTCAGGTTCTGTGACCACCGAATTCGGATGGAAAGCGGGGTTTGTCGCTGCCGGTATTGGCATGTTAATCAGCTTAGTGATGCAAATGAGCCTAGCGCAATCATGGCTGGGTGATATTGGCCGTGAACCAGCAGCGAAACGCGAGCTAGCCGGAAAAGCATCCACTCATAAGGCTCCGCTGAGCAAAGAAGAAGTGGATCGCATCAAAGTCATTCTCGTGATGAGCTTGTTCACCATCGTATTTTGGGCTGGTTTCGAACAAGCGGGCGGCCTTATGAACATTTATACTCAGCAATACACCGATCGTATGATTGGTGGTTTTGAGGTGCCTGCCGCGTGGTTCCAATCACTAAACCCGTTCTTTATCATTACACTTGCTCCTTTGCTGGCTGTGCTTTGGGTTAAGCTTGGTAAACGCGAACCTAACTCGCCTGTCAAGTTTGCTCTGGCTATGTTTTTCCTCGCGCTAGGCTTCCTCTGTATGGTTGGAGCGGTGATTGAGCAAGGTGGTGATACATCGGTGAAAACTTCAATGTTGTGGTTAGTGGGCGCCTTCTTCTTCCATACTCTGGGAGAATTGTGCCTATCACCAATTGGGCTTTCTCTGGTGACCAAACTTGCACCACTTCGTTTAGCTTCACTTATGATGGGGGCTTGGTTTGGTTGTAACGCGATCGCAAACTATGTCGCAGGTTATGTCGGCTCTCACGTAGGGGAGTTAGGTGCAATGGCGATCTTCAGCGGCATCGCTGTCACTGCAACCGTATCGGGTTTCATTCTACTGCTGTTCTCAAACCAGCTTGTTCGCTGGATGCATGGCGCAGAAAGTGTCAGTTCAACCGCAGAACAAATTGAAGAACAACAAGCTTTCGTTTCTTAATGTGTGTCTAAAGTGCAAAAGACAAAAGCGCGCCGACGATTGGCGCGCTTTTTTTGTAAAAACTTGGTTCGTTTACACTTTGAACTGTTGTAGTAGACGATTCACTTGCTCTCCTAACTGTTTCATCGCTTGAGCGGATTCTGTGGTTTCAGAAGATTGAACCAACGTCTTCTCAGAAATATCGGACATGTTATTCACATTGACGCTGACCTCATCCGACGCTATTGCCTGCTGATTTGCCGCTGTAGAGATTTGCCCAATCGAATCGTTAATCTGGGTAATATAGCCCGCGATCGAGGTTAGCGCGGATTCCGCAGAATGCACCTGCTCTGCGGTTTGCTCAGCACTTTGTCGGCTCTGGTGCATCGCTTTGTTTGCCAATTCAGCTCTCTGCTGCAAACTTCCAATGATGGTTTGTATCTCTTCGGTTGATTCTTGGGTGCGCGATGCTAAAGAACGGACTTCATCGGCCACCACCGCAAACCCTCTCCCTTGCTCCCCTGCCCTTGCCGCTTCAATCGCCGCATTCAGCGCGAGCAAGTTGGTTTGTTCAGCAATGCTGCGAATGACATCCAGCACCGTGCCTATTTGCTCACTGTCTGCTCGAAGTTGTTCAACTGTATCGCCAGCGCTGGCAATCTGCTCGTTGAGTTTTTGCATGGATTGGGTGGCTTCCCTCACCACCATCGAGCCTTGTGTTGCCGAATCCGAGGTGGATTGTGAAAGGTCCGCCGCTTGCTGGGCACTGACACTCACCTCTTGGGCACTGGCGGACATCTCCGTCATTGCAGACGCTGCGACCTGAGCTTGAGATTGCTGTTCTCTGACTTCGCTTTGTGTATCTCGCGCTTTTAACGCTAAGGTTTCTGCAGCTTGAAGCATTTGAGCAGCGGCATCGCTCATTTGACGAATAGTATGCTGGAGCTTGCCAGCAAAGGTGTTGTAATGCCCAGCCAACACGTCAAGTTCATCGTTACCAGTGGTAGGTACACGTATGGTGAGGTCACCTTCGCCTTGCGCGATATCTTGCAACACATTGGTCGTTCTTTGCACTTTCGCTACAAGGGAACGAGTAATGACAAAAGAGAACAACAAACCAATAACGATGGCAATCGCTGCGATTCCATACAGCACGGTAATCGATTGGTCTGCGTTCTCATTGGCCTGTTCAGCAGCCTGTTCCATGGACGTTGCAATCGAATCTCTCAGTAAACCAATGTTTTTCGCCACTTGCGGCCCGATCGTATCCAGCGTTTCAATCCCCTCGTTACGCGCGAATATCAAGCTCGTTACCGTATTGGCCGATTTTTCATATCGCTTGAACAATGTTTCCGCTTCATTGGTCAGTTGACGTCGCTGCGGGTTTTCTAAGGTCGACAGTAAACTGGCAATTTCACTGTGTACCGCGCTGAACTCCTGATTGAAGCGCTCTACCTCTGCCTGTTGGTTCTCCACCAAGAACTTGGCGACATAGAGTCGCGCCAATAACAGTGCTCTGAGCGCACGCCCTGCATGGTAAGCGGCAACGACATCACCATCGGTTTTGGCGCTTTCCATAACACTAGTTAGTCTATTTTCTATTTGTGGGCCATCGACATTGAGTACGCCATTCACTTGCTCATTACGCATCTCCATGTTCTTCACCACCACTTGACTAAATGTAGTGAGATACTGAGCTTTTAGGCCATCAACCTGTTTCAGAATCTGTACACGCTGTGGGTTTTGAATTTCGTTATACGCACGATCCATCAGCTGACTCCACTTTGTGGAGTTCTCTTGGAATCGCGCAACAAACTGCTTATCACCCGTTTTGATGTAGTTTTTAACGGTTAATCGCAAACCATAAACACTATCTGTCATGTCTGCCGCCAGTTCAGTGTCCGGCGCAAGATCAAAGGCGATTTTGTTCATGTCGGAGGAGAGTGAACTGAGTAACTTGGCACTGACTATCACGATCACCAATATAATTAGAATAAGAATCAGTGGTGAGAAGTAGAGTTTTTTACTAAGAGAAATATTGTCGAGTCCCATTATAGAGTCCCCTAATTGATTAAATAATCACAAATGACACTCTTAAAAGTTAGCATACGAGTGAGAGATATCACGAAGACAAGCAAAAATAGTAATAATAATATTAATAAGACAAGGCGATGGACTGGCGATAAACAGCAGTAAGGGAAAGAAAAACGCCGCAAGTTCAGCGGCGTTAATAATGGAAGTCCGATTGCAACAGCGCTTTACCGTTCTGTAACGAGCGTAGCCATCATATCAATGTGGCTTGGACTGTCGTTTAAACAAGGAATAAAACGATATTGCTCACCGCCCGCATGCAGAAAGCTTTCTTGGCCTTGCTCTGAGATCTCTTCTAACGTCTCTAAACAATCAACCGAAAACGCAGGGGTTATCACATCAAGAGACTTGATGCCCTTCGCGGGCAACGATTCCAACGTTTTATCCGTATAGGGTTGCAGCCATTCTTCTCGACCAAAACGAGATTGATAGGTGGTGCCAATTTGGGATTTGTCCAAGCCTAGTTCGAGACGCAGCAACTCGGTTGTCATTTCGCAATGCAGAGGATAGATATCGCCATTATCCGCGTAACGTTGGGGAATGCCGTGATAGGAGCAAAGCAGGTAATCCCCTTTGCCTTGATCTTGCCATGATTGGCGTACCGATTCAGCCAATGCTTTGATGTAAAGGGGATGATCATGATAATCACGAACAAACTGAACATTTGGCACAACGGCAACTTTACGCAGCGCCTGCGCAAGTGCATCGTACGCCGCTCCCGTTGTGGTGCCTGAATACTGGGGGTACAGGGGTAAAACGCAAATCTCATCCACACCTAGAGCTTGAAGCTTGTTCACCCCATCAAGTACGCTGGGTGTGCCATAGGTCATACCAATTTCCACTGGGCAATTGAGTTTTGCATGCAATGCTAGTCTTTGTCTTTGGGTATAGACCATCAATGGAGACCCCTCTTCCATCCAAACGGTTTGATAAAGCTTAGCCACTTTGGGTGAACGAAGAGGCAAAATGATCCCATGAAGAACTGGGCACCATAGCCAACGCGTCATGTCCACTACACGCTGATCATGCAAAAACTGGCTTAAAAATCGTTTTACGGCTGGGGCCGTTGCTTCTTCGGGAGTTCCGAGATTGACTAAAAGCACTCCGCGTTTTTTTGTGTTGTTCATACTTTCTCTACGATAGTGGCTGAAGGTGGTTTTACGAAAAGGTGACGACATCGATCAGTTGTGCAACGTCATTTGAGTCATTGCGAATAATGACAAAACTAAACTGCTGATGGTCATAATAAAAAAGCGACCTTAAGGTCGCTTCACTATAACAAAATTCTGAAAACGGTTGATAATAGGTATTACCTATTATGCTAATGCCTTCTCGATATCAGCACTCACCTGTGCAACTTGCTTAGTACCATCAAATTTTAGGTACTTCGTGTTGCCTTCTGCCGCTTCTTTACCGTAGTACTCGATAAGTGGTGCCGTTTGTGAGTGGTAAACACCTAAACGAGCGCGCACGGTTTCTTCTTTGTCGTCATCACGAACAACAAGATCTTCACCTGTTACGTCGTCTTTACCTTCCACTTTAGGTGGGTTGTACACAACGTGGTAAGTACGACCAGAAGGCAGGTGCGCACGACGACCAGCCATACGCTCAACGATCACATCGTCAGCAACGTCAAACTCAATAACGTAATCAACTGCCACACCCATCTCTTTAAGACCGTCAGCTTGTGGGATCGTACGTGGGAAACCATCCAATAGGAAACCTTTCGCACAATCTTCTTGAGCAATACGCTCTTTGATTAGACCAAGAATGATTTCATCAGAAACTAGCTGACCAGCGTCGATAACAGCTTTTGCTTGTTTACCAAGCTCAGTACCTGCTTTGATAGCAGCACGTAGCATGTCACCAGTAGAGATTTGTGGAATACCATACTTCTCCATGATGAATTGAGCCTGTGTGCCTTTACCTGCACCTGGAGCACCTAGAAGAATGATGCGCATGTTGAATCCTCTTTCGATTATGATGATTTATACCGAAGCTCACTGCCTACTGGGCTATGCCCCACGGTAAGTTTCGGTATAAGTGTTCTTCAAATTGACAATAAAACAGGCGTGCACATTACACGCCCGATGATTTTGTTTCAAGTCGGCATTCTAACACACTATTTCTCGTTCTAGAGTCAGTTAAGACTAAAGAATGTTCAAGCTCTCACAAATCGCTTTGGAAACCATCATTTTTTTGCATGTTGAATGCCGATACATACAAAAAGCCCGCAAATGCGAGCTTTTTGGTGATTTTAGCCTTATTAGCCCTTAGTCAAAAGCGAGTTAATGGCCGTTAAGAACTGGCTAGGATCTTCCATTGAGCCACGCTCTGCAAGCATTGCTTGACCCAGCAATACCTCTACCCAGCGGCCAAACGCTTCTTCATCCGTCTCATCCGCCATTTGCTTAACAAGCGTATGATTTGGGTTGATCTCAAAAATGTACTTCACTTCAGGAACAGCCTGCCCCGCTGCCGCCAGTAGCTTCGCCATCTGTGTGCCCATTTCGAAATCATCGGTCACCACCACCGCTGGGGTATTCGCTAGCTTAAAGGTGGTACGCACCTCTTTCACACGATCACCCAAGTAGCTCTTGGTGCGCTCAACCACGGACTGGAACTCTTGTTCCGTTTCTTTCTGCTTCTCTTTCTCTTGCTCATCTTCAAATTGGCTAAGATCAAGGCCCGCTTTCGTGATTGACTGGAACTGCTTACCATCAAACTCTGTTAGGTAGTTCATCAACCATTCGTCAATACGGTCAAACATTAAGATAACTTCAAGACCTTTGGCTTTAAACTGCTCTAAGTGAGGGCTGTTTTTCGCTGCTGCATAGCTGTCTGCTGTGAGGTAGTAGATCTTGTCTTGGCCTTCTTTCATGCGCTCAACATAAGACTCAAGAGAAACGGTCTGCTCTGCAGAGTCCACTTCTGTCGAGGCAAAGCGTAACAACGACGCCACTTTCTCGCGGTTGGCGTAATCTTCGGCTGGCCCCTCCTTCATCACCAAACCAAATTCTTTCCAGAAAGTTTGGTATTTATCTGTGTCATTTTTCGCCAAGCGCTCGAGCATGGTTAAAACTCGTTTAGTGCACGCACCGCGTAGCGATTGAGTCACCTTGTTGTCTTGCAAGATCTCGCGAGAGACGTTGAGCGGCAGATCGTTGGAGTCAATCAAACCGCGGACAAAACGCAAGTAAGATGGCATAAATTGCTCAGCGTCATCCATGATGAAAACGCGCTGAACATAGAGTTTAAGACCAGATTTATGGTCACGGTTCATCATATCCCAAGGCGCTTTCGATGGAATATAAAGGAGGCTGGTATAGTCGTTTTTGCCTTCTACTCGGTTGTGACTCCAAAGTAATGGGTCAGCAAAATCGTGAGAGACATGCTTGTAAAACTCTTGATACTCTTCGTCTGAGATATCGGATTTATTGCGCGTCCAAAGTGCTTGGGCTTTATTGATTTGCTCCCACTTCACTTCTTCTGTTTCTTTGCCTTCTTCATCGCGAACACGGGTTTGAATAGAAACAGGAATGCCAATGTGATCGGAATACTTACCAATCACATCACGTAAACGCCATTCGTTGAGGAACTCTTTGCCGTCTTCACGCATGTGCAGAATAATATCAGTACCACGTGATTCTTTGGTAATGTCTTCAACGGTGTATTCACCTTCACCTGCAGAATGCCAAAGTACCGCTTGGTCTGCGCTAAGACCCGCCGCTCGAGTTCGTACCGTCACTGCATCAGCCACAATGAAGGCTGAATAGAAACCAACACCAAACTGACCAATCAGCTGAGAATCTTTTGATTGCTCTTGAGATAGTTTAGAGAAAAACTCCGCCGTACCAGATTTGGCAATGGTGCCCAAATGCGAAATCACCTCTTCGCGGCTCATACCAATCCCGTTATCGGAAATCGTCAGCGTGTTATGTTCTTCGTTAAAAGAAAGCTTCACGCCCAATTCTGCATCATTTTCATAAAGAGCAGGATTGGACAACGCTTGAAAACGCAGTTTATCGGCTGCGTCGGAGGCGTTGGAGATCAACTCACGTAGGAAGATTTCTTTATTGGAATACAGTGAGTGGATCATCAGATGGAGAAGTTGTTTTACCTCTGACTGAAAGCCACGAGTTTCTTTGTTATTTGCTACTGTCTCGTTCATTTTCACTCCAAAGTTCTCTAATTGGGTGGGAAATCAATCGCTTGTTACGTAACATATGGCTGACAAATGTAAATTCAAGGTCAATTGTGGTAAAAACGCTGTTTTTTTAGATAAATTTAATTATCCTATTGAGCTAAATACATCTAAAGAAGCATAAGAGATGTTGGTCTAAGCGCTTGTTGCGCAAATAAGCACCAAAAAACGCTGAATCATCGATATAAAGAAGAACCTCATGAGTAATATCGGCACTAAGTTTGTAATCGCACAGCGATTTGTTTTCGATCCTAACAGCAACACATTACTTGATCAGGCTGTCAACAATGAAGTGACTCGATTAGGTAGCAATGAAAGTCGAATTTTACTTCTGTTATCAGAAAAACCTAACGAGGTATTAACTCGTAACGAGTTGCATGAGTTTGTTTGGCGTGAACAAGGTTTCGAAGTCGATGATTCCAGTCTAACTCAAGCGATTTCTACCTTACGCAAAATGCTCAAAGATTCCACAAAATCCCCTGAGTTTGTGAAAACGGTGCCAAAACGTGGTTATCAGTTGATCTGTTCGGTTGAGCGCATTAATCCGCTCCTGTCAGATTCAACCAACAACGTGAATGACGCAGCTTCTGAAGCCTTAGATCAAGAAGAATTAGACAACGAAATCAGTACTGACGCGGTTCAAACGCCCTCGTCAGAAATTGGTAGAGATGTCGTGCATAATGCTGGCACGTCAACAAAAATGGCCGCGTCACAAAGAAATTGGCTAATCAAAGGGCTATTCTTGTTAGCCGCACTGTTGCCACTTTGCGTTGTCTTACTCACCAATCCGTCGGAGTCTAAGTTCCGTTTGCTAGAAAATGTGAATGGTGTGGAAGTGCTTACTCCACTGAATCATCCACCATTACAAGCTTGGATGCCTTCTATTAGGCAGTGTGTTAATAAGTATGCAGAAACGCATACTGGCGATTCTGCTCCAGTAAAAGTGATCGCGACAGGTGGCCAGGGTAATCAGTTGATCCTCAATTACATCCACACACTTCCACATTCAAACGAGAACGTGACGCTGAGAATTTTCTCAGAACAAAACGATCTTGGCTCTATCTGTAAATAAATGAGGTGCACAATGAAACTTCGAATTGCTTCTGTTGTTTTGGCTGCATCGGCTGTGTTTAGTGGGTGGCTTTATTGGGGTAGCGACCTCAAAGTTGAGCAGGTTTTGACTTCCAAAGAGTGGCAGTCCTATATGGTGACGGTCATCACGGATGATCTGCAAAATGAAGGTTCCGTCGGACCGCTGCGCAAAGTCACTTTAACGTCGAACGTTAAGTATCTGCCCAATGGCAATTACGTGCGCGTTTCGGTGTTGAAGCTTTACTCAAATGAGTCCTCTCAAGAGGTGGTGATCAACATTTCTGAATCAGGCACTTGGGACGTCAGCGACAATTATCTGCTGGTGACGGCAAAAGAGTTTAAAGACATCTCTTCTTCGCAATCAAAAGATTTCAGTGATGCCCAACTCAAACTCATCACGAAAGTGTTCAAAATGGATGCACAACAAAGCCGTCGCATCGACATCGTCAATGACCAAACATTATTGCTGACCAGCCTGAACCACGGCTCATCAGTACTGTTTTCTAACTGATGCTCGTTTAGTCATCAAATAAGGGAGCGGGATGCTCCCTTTGGTGTATATATGGATTGGATTTCAACACTGTTTCTCTTCTTCGGCTCTCTGATTGCCAACACACTCGCCTCTCTTGCTGGCGGAGGTGCAGGGTTGCTGCAATTTCCCCTGCTCATTTTTCTTGGCTTGCCTTTTGGTGTGGCACTGGCAACTCACAAACTGGCCAGTGTGGCTCTCGGTCTTGGTGCCGCATACACGCATTTAAAATCGGGAAAAATCAAACTTACCACCGCTTTCTATCTTATTCTGACTGGCAGTATTGGCGTGATTATTGGGGCAAATATCGTTTTGATGATCCCAAGTGACATCGCGGAATTTATGCTCGGGATAATGATATTACTGCTTGGCGTTTACTCACGATTCAAAAAACAACTCGGCCAAGAAGAAAAACCTCGAAACAGGGATCTTTCTGGCTGGTTGCTGGGTGGTGTTGGGCTACTATTGATCGGTATCATTAACGGTTCTCTCACTGCGGGCTCTGGCTTATTAGTGACCTTGTTTTTGGTCCGTTGGTTTGGTTACGATTACAAGCAAGCCGTTGCTCTTACGCTAATATGCGTCGGTTTCTTTTGGAATGGTATTGGTGGTATTGCAGTAGTGCAAGCTGGCGCACCTGTTCATTGGCCTTGGCTACCCATTCTTCTCGCAAGCTCTTTTTTGGGTGGCGCACTTGGCGCATGGATGACGAATCGCTACAGTAATCGAACGGTAAAAATTGCCTTTGAATTGCTGACTTTTGCCGTTGGGCTTAAATTGTTATTTTAAGGATTGACGATGCTCAAAGCGAAAATTGAGATCTATTACTGCCGCCAGTGTAACTGGATGCTTCGCTCGACTTGGTTGAGCCAAGAGTTATTGCATACATTCAGTGAGGAAATTGCTTCTATTACCCTCTATCCCGATACTGGTGGGCGCTTTGAGATCCACTGTAATGATGTGCTGATTTGGGAGAGAAAGCGAGATGGTGGTTTTCCAGAAGCCAAAGAGCTAAAACAGAGGGTGAGAGACATTATCGCACCCGAACGAGATCTAGGGCATTCGGACAAAAAATAAGGCAGCCTAGCTGCCTTATATCGTCAATCGTCATTGCATTTTTAGCCGTCGATTCGGCACGTATGCAAAAGTTCACCTTGCAACGAAATCACCGACAGTTGACCATCTTGATAGAGACCATAACTTGCTGGTTGGTTTTCTCGAGGAAAGGTTACGGAACCAGGGTTGAACACAAAAACGTTTTGCTGTTTTTCTGCCAACGCGATGTGGCTATGGCCGTGAACAAGGATATCACCCGCTTTCAGTGCTGGCATTTTACTCGCGTTATACAAATGCCCGTGGGTCAAAAACAGCCTTTGCCCCGACTCTAGTAACACCCAGTGGTGATCCATCATCATCGAAAACGACAACAACATTTGGTCAACTTCACTATCGCAGTTTCCTCTCACCGCAATAATGTGCTCGGCATGCTGGTTTAATTTTTCTGCCACTTGAGGTGGATTATAAGCCTCAGGAACTGGGTTCCGAGGGCCATGGTTAAGAACATCCCCTAGCAATACCAGATGCCCAGCACCTGACTGCTCAAATAGATCCAATGTTTTTTCTGTTGCGGCCAAGCAGCCATGCAGATCTGAAGCAAAAAACAGTTTCAAAACAACTTCCCCTTACGTAACGAAGGGACATTCTAACGCTCAGACTGTTCATCGTCATCACAAGCCATCGCATTCATTACAATATTGTTGTAACTCACCATGCCAATCACTTCACCATTTTCAATCACAGGAGCGCGACTAATGCCAAATCGCTCAAAGAGACGTGCACAATATTTCACATTCATATCAGGCGATACACACAACGCAGGTTTGGTCATAATTTCATAAATGTTGGTGCGATTAGGTGAGCGATTTTTGGCTAACACTTTCTTGGCAATATCGTTCATAAGTACAATGCCAAACTCATCATCTTCATGGCGTTTATTAACGACTAAAGCTTTGACCTGATGCTCTCTCGCCAATTTAATACCTTGATGCACGGTGGTAAGGCCATCGACAACGACAAAACTGTTGGCCATCACGTCTCTGACACGGATTTTCTCATGACTGTTCATATTTCATCCTCAACCACTTTGGTTAGTTTGGCTACTTGGTGGGCGACACCCACCGCATCTTCTATGTCGATTTGCACGGCAATCCCTTGGCCGGATTCGGTATCAAATTCCCCCACTTCACTGATTCGTTCCAAAATATGACGTGAGAGGTGCTCTTCGACCACAAAAAGCAACACATCCTTCTGCACCTCTAAGGTTAAACCAAAGAAGGTGCGTTTTTGATTGAGCCCTTGCCCTCTAGCATTGTTGATCACTGTCGCTCCCGTTGCCCCCGCTTCACGGGCAGCATCCAGCACCACATCGGTTTTGCTATCTTCAACAAAAGCGAGAATTAATTTAAAGCGCATTATTATCCTCCTGCGACGCCTGACGGCGATTAACCCATTGCGTTATTTGCGCATAACCCATCACCGATATCATCGGGAAAAGACTGGCGAAAGCGATTAAGCCAAACCCATCTATTAACGGGCTTCTGCCAGGAACGGTTGAAGCAAGCCCCAGCCCTAGCGCTGCCACCAATGGCACCGTCACGGTGGACGTTGTCACGCCACCGGAATCATAAGCTAAGGGGATAATCATTCTTGGGGCAAAATAGGTTTGTACAACCACAATCAGGTAGCCAACAATGATGTAATAGTGAATCGGATCGCCCACCACAATGCGATAACTTCCAAGGGCGATACCAAAAGCTACCCCTATGGCAACAGCCACGCGCAACCCCGTTACGCCGATACTGCCGCCTGAGACTTGGTTCGCTTTAATTGCCACAGCAATCAATGAGGGTTCGGCAATGGTGGTGCTAAAACCGATAAAAAATGCGAACAAGTAAACCCAGTAGTAATCCACCCACTCCAGTTTTTGCCCCAAACTTATGCGTGCCAACTGCAGAAATTCGGGTTCGGTCAACTGGATTGCCATGGTCTCCCCTAAAGGAAACAGTGCCATTTCCAACCCAAGTAAAAAGAGCGTTAGCCCAATGAGGACATAAGCGAAACCCAGCAAGACTTGCACAGGATTCATGATGGGTTTACGTAAAATGGCAAACTGAAAGCCAAAGATAATTACCGCAATAGGGACAACATCCAACACGGTGCTGGCAAACGTTTCGAGCACTTTCTCAAGAGAGATCATGTCACCACCATGCCGTAAACCATGACAAACATCATGGGTAATAGAGAGGCAAACGCAATCAAACCAAAACCATCAATCATGGGATTTCGGCCTTTGATGGAAGAAGCTAGCCCAACCCCCAAAGCGGTAACTAAAGGCACGGTAATCGTTGAGGTCGTCACTCCACCAGAGTCATAGGCAATACCAATAATGCTCTCTGGTGCGAACCCAGTTAATAGAACAACACCAACATAGCCTCCGATAATCATGTAGTGAATCGGCCAACCTTTGAGAATTCTCAGAACCCCAAGAACAATCGCTACCCCAACCGAGAGCGCGACGGTAAGCCTCAAGCCATTAGCATAACTCCCCATTGCTTGTTCGCTATCGGCGATCATTCCACCTTCTGCCGCCACTTCTGCCGCTTCATTGGCAACAGCCGTCAAAGCAGGTTCCGCAATGGTCGTACCAAAGCCAAGACAAAACGAGAAAACAAACAACCAAAGTACGCTGCCTTTGCGAGCAAATGCCTGTGCCATGCTTTCGCCAATAGGAAATAGCCCCATTTCAAGGCCAAAAATGAAAAAGGTCAGTCCCAAGATCACTAAAATCAGGCCAAAGCCAATTTCGAGTAGGTTAGGCAACGGCTCTTTTAAAACCACCAGTTGAAAAAAAACGATCACCACCACGATCGGAAGTAAATCCCGAGCACTCGCTGCAAATGCCTTGAGCAGTGAAATGATGGCGTTCATTCAAGTTCCTTTTTGATTAAATGCTTTTAAATCATTGCAGAGATTCCACCGCTTTGGTGTGATGACGGTGAAATGCGTAGTAATAAATAGTTACATTTTGGTAAGAATGTGAAGCTACGCAAAAACATGCGCTGACGAACAGTTGAACTATCATAGGGTTGGCTGCGTAAACGAGTGTGCCATATACTAAAAGCAGCAAGGGAGGCAGACATGAAGATACTACTCACCGGTGGCACCGGTTTTATTGGCTCAGAGTTACTCAAAGCGCTCTCTTCTCATCATGTGGTGCTACTGACAAGAGATGTAGATCTCGCCAAGCAAAAGCTCCAGTCCACCGATCTCGGCAACATTCGATACATTGCTGATTTATCTGCATTTCGTGATTTCAACGATTTTGATGCAGTGATCAACCTTGCTGGTGAACCCATTGCTGATAAGCGTTGGACAGAGAGTCAAAAGCAAAGAATCTGCGATAGCCGCTGGCAAATCACCGAACAAATCGTCGCTCTTATTCATGCCAGTGCAAAACCACCGAGTGTTTTTATCAGCGGTTCTGCTGTTGGCTATTACGGTGATCAACAAGATCACCCTTTTGATGAATGCCTCCACGTTCACAGCGCGGGTTTTACACACACCGTGTGCGCCCACTGGGAACAAATCGCCAAGCGCGCACAGTCAGAATCAACTCGGGTCTGTCTATTGCGAACTGGGGTAGTGTTGGGCCTAAATGGCGGTGCTCTGAAAAAAATGCTCCCTCCATATCGCTTTGGACTTGGGGGACCTCTAGGCAGCGGCAAACAATTCCTTCCCTGGATCCATTTGCAGGATATGGTGAGAGCCATCGTCTTTTTACTTGAAACACCACATGCACAAGGGGTGTACAACTTATGTGCTCCGCACCCTGTTAGCAACAGAGAGTTCAGCCAAACATTGGCCAAAACATTGAAACGCCCTCATTTATTGTCGACACCCAAGTGGCTGATGACACTCGCCATGGGGGAATCCTCATGCTTACTGTTTGATAGCATTCGCGCAAAGCCAAAACGTTTGACCGAAATAGGATTTACGTTTTTGTTCTCACGCGTTGAACCCGCTTTGAAAAACATACTCAAAGAGAACAACTAGCGGCTTAATGCCGAACTGCTGACCATCGCTTATCAAAGGAACTATCATGACCAAATGGGTCTTAATCACTGGCTGTTCCAGTGGTATCGGCTATGTTTGTGCCCACGCCTTACAAAAAGAGGGTTTTCAAGTCATCGCTTCGTGTCGACAACTTGCGGATGTAGAAAGACTAAAACAAGAAGGACTAACCTGTATTCATCTCGATCTCTCAGATGGCGATAGTATTTCACGCGGAGTAGAAGAAGCGCTAAGCCTTTCACAGGGTAAACTGTACGGCTTATTTAATAATGGCGCCTATGGCCAACCAGGCGCACTCGAAGATCTTCCAACGGAAGCGCTTAGAGAACAGTTTGAAACTAACTTTTTTGGGTGGCACCAACTCGTTAGAGAAGTATTACCCGTGATGCGCCGCAATAAAGAAGGACGCATTGTGCAAAACAGCTCGGTACTGGGGTTTGCTGCGATGAAATATCGTGGTGCTTACAACGCCTCTAAGTTTGCTATTGAAGGTTGGAGTGACACATTACGTTTGGAGCTTGACGGGTCCAATATTCACATTTCCTTGCTCGAACCCGGCCCTATCGAAACGCGTTTCCGATACAACGCGCTGCAAGCCTTTTTGCAATGGATTGATATTGAAAACAGCCCTCACCGAGAGAACTACTTGGCGCAAAAAGACCGCCTAGAGAATACCAACTCGAAGAGCAGTTTCGTCTTACCTGCAGAGTCTTGTATTAAGCCGGTGTTGCACGCTCTAACCAGTCATAAACCAAAAATACGTTACCGAGTCACCACGCCAACTAAACTCTTTGCCGTACTCAAACGTATTCTGCCAACGCGCTGGCTGGATGAAATATTAAAGCGAGCCGCATAAGTCGCTGTTGATAATGTAATCAATTCGTCATAAATGGATGATAATTTAATCACCACCACTAGGGTAACATCATTTTTCACTCCAACCGAAACGAGCACTGAGTTCATGTCATTAAATCAATTAAACTGGCTAAGTGTGGGCGTGGTGCTGACAATATTCATTCTTATTTAGGCACTTTCGCTTGCCATCCAATGAAACGCTGCATCTCGCAGCGTTTTTTATGCTTGAAAATAATGGATCGCTACCCAATATCAACGTTAGATAACACTCTCTGATAAGGACCCTAAAATGCAATCCCCTTATATTGTTGATATTAACGAGCAGAATTTTCGTGAAATCATCGAGCGTTCCACACAGACACCAATCTTGATTCATTTTTGGGCCAATGCTTATCCAGAAAGTACGGAACATATCCCGGCGCTTCGCCAACTCTGTCAGCAATATAATGGTGCCTTTACTTTGGCGTTACTTGATTGCGAGCAACAGGGCGCTATCGCCTCTCAATTTGGTATTCAAGTGCTACCAACCACAGCGTTGTTTATCAATGGTCAGGCAGTAGATGGCTTGGGTGGCCCCCACCCGTTGGAAAAAATTGTCGCGATGCTGGAAAAACATCTGCCATCACAAGATGAACTGCTTTTAAAAGAGATCAGTGAACTCATCCAGCAAACACAGCATGCTGAAGCACTCAGTAAAATCTCGTTACTATCAGAGGCCGCAGCGCAACGTGGCGATGTCAAACTCGCCCAAGCCGACTGCTTATTAGAGCTTCACCAACTTGAACTCGCCGAGCAACTGCTGACTCATATTCCACTGGAGTACCAAGACAACTACTACAAGGGGCTACTCGCTAAACTCGATTTACAGAAACAAGCATCTAACAGCCCTGAGATTCAAAAGCTGGAACAGCAACATCAAACGAATCCCGATGATCATGTCGTCACCTGCGAACTCGCCGTTCAGTATCATCAAGTCGGTCGAGACGAAGAAGCATTGGAACTCCTATGGTCCCAGTTGAAAACCAATTTGAGCGTTGGAGAGGGCGAAGTTCGTAAAACGTTTATGGATATTCTGTCTGCACTTGGCCAAGGTCACACTATCGCCTCGCGTTATCGTCGCCAGCTATACTCCATCCTTTACTAAATTAGCAGTAACTTACTCAGCAAATCAATAGCTTAAGGCCGGCTCATTCCGGCCTATATACTGTCAAAAACACGTGCTGATTCGCATTTATCGCGTTGTGTTCGCGACCGTTCTGCGCAAGAATAAATCAATTGCATATCATTAATTATTCAGAAGGATTGAACTATGCCAATTGATTCATTGGTCACCATCGCGGTACTGGTTTTTGTTGCCGTTACCTTTATTGCTTCAGCCGTTAAAACGGTGCCACAAGGCCATAACTGGACAGTGGAACGTTTTGGTCGCTACACCATAACGCTAAAGCCTGGCCTTAACCTGATCGTCCCATTCATCGATCGTATCGGCCACAAAATCAATATGATGGAGCAGGTTCTCGATATCCCAGCTCAAGAAGTCATTTCCAAAGATAACGCTAACGTAGTGATCGATGCTGTCTGCTTTGTCCAAGTCATTGATGCAGCCAAAGCCGCATACGAAGTCAGCGAACTGCAGCACGCTATCCGTAACCTCACCTTGACCAACATGCGTACGGTGCTTGGCTCGATGGAGCTGGACGAGATGCTTAGCCAGCGCGATATGATCAACACGAAATTGCTTTCAATCGTCGACCAAGCCACCAACCCTTGGGGTGTGAAAGTGACTCGTATCGAAATTAAAGATGTGCAACCACCAGCGGATCTCACCGCGGCAATGAACGCGCAAATGAAAGCCGAGCGTAACAAACGTGCCGAAGTTCTCGAAGCAGAAGGGGTTCGCCAAGCACAAATTCTACGCGCAGAAGGCCAAAAGCAATCTGAAATATTAAAAGCGGAAGGTGAAAAACAAGCTGCCATCTTGCAAGCAGAAGCACGTGAACGCGCAGCAGAAGCAGAAGCAAAAGCGACAGCAATGGTTTCAGAAGCCATCGCGAAAGGCGACATGCAGGCGGTGAACTACTTCATTGCACAAGGCTATACTGAAGCATTGAAGACCATTGGCCAAGCAGAAAATGGCAAAATTATTATGCTGCCACTTGAGGCTTCTGGCCTAATGGGTTCCATTGCTGGTATTGCTGAAATGTTCAAACAAAGTGGCGAATCTAACAAATAAGGAGGCGCTGTGATTGAGTTATTAGATGGCATCAATCACTGGCATTGGCTAGCTCTTGGGCTCGCCTTATTGGCAGTAGAACTATTAGGAACCGCCGGTTACTTTCTTTGGCTTGGTTTATCCGCGCTCATCGTGGGTCTGCTGCTATCACTCATACCTATGAGTTGGCAGTTGCAATGCAGTGCCTTTGTCGTCTTCTCATTGATGACCACATGGCTTTGGTGGCGTAAGCAGCTTTCTAAAGACAAACAAGATGACTCCTCACGCGACCTCAACCAAAAACAAAAACAGTTGATAGGCCAAGAGATCATACTGAAAGAAGATATCCACGCCGGCATGAACCGACTTCATGTTGGCGATACCACATGGTCTGCGCATTCCGATGTGGATATTGCTGCGGGTTGCAAGATTAAAGTAATTGCTGTGGAAGGAATTGTGTTGAAAATCGTCATTTCTGAGCCCAACTCTTAGCGTTTGTCCTCAACACTGACAAAAAAGATACCCATTGCAAGCACAATGGGTATCTTTACACTTAGGAAATATTCAGATCTTACTTGAAAGTGATGTCATCTGAATGATTTAGCTCTTGCAGATCGTCTGCGTAATCTTTGGGTGGTGGTGTCCAACCACGCTCGGAGCGAGAAAGATTGGTATGGCGATCCTTTTGCATTTCCAACATCATTTTTTCTTCAAGCTGCATAAACAACTTTCTGTAGTTGTTATCAAAACGCTCACCTTCTGAATCGTCTAACCAAGCGCTGTACAAGGAATCTGACTTGCGATTTTCAACGCGCTTGTATCTCATCTTTTGTTGCTCAACAAAAAACGGATGAACCCCCAATAATTTCATGGTTTGCCCGCCCACTTCTAATGCCGAATGATAAGTTTCTGACTCAATCACATCCGCCCCGGCTTGGCGCAGACGATAACCGTGTCCACGGTCAAATGCTCTGGCGATGACTTTCACACTAGGGTAAGCGTGCTTAACCTGTTTGACTAACTCCACACTGGCATCGCGATTATCAATAGCAACCACAATCGCCGCCGCTTCTTCAATTCCAGCAGTGTGCAAAATATCGGGGCGAGTCACATCACCAAAGTAAGCTTGAGTGCCAATCTGTCGCATCACATCTACCTGATTCGCTTGGTAATCAAGTGCCACGGTTTTAATTCCGTTAGACAACAATAAGCGATTGACTATTTGTCCAAAGCGCCCAATACCGGCGATGATCACTGTGCCTTTTTCATCAATGTCATCATCGGCTCTTTCATTAAACTTAGTGGCAAACTTCGGCAAAATAACTCGATCAAAGAGGATAAACAGGCCCGGAGTGAGAAACATGGAGATCGCCACCACCAGCGAGAGTTGCTGGGAGAGAGACGTCGATATCACGTGGTTTTGTACTGAGAAACTCAGCAGCACAAAACCAAATTCACCCGCCTGCGCCAAGCTCAATGCAAACAACCAACGATCACTGCCTTTAATGCGGAAAATTAACGACAACGTCAGTAACACTAAGGCTTTAAGGAGCATCACCGCCAACGTCAAACCGATGATAGTGCCGAACTTGTTGAAGAGAATGGTAAAATCGATGCCCGCTCCGACCGTAATGAAAAACAGGCCCAAAAGCAGCCCTTTGAAAGGCTCAATGTTCGATTCGAGCTCATGACGAAACTCACTGTTTGCCAGCATGACGCCCGCCAAAAATGTGCCTAAAGCAGGAGACAGTCCAACTAAACTCATCAACGCCGCAATACCAATCACCAGCATCAAGGCCGCTGCGGTAAAAATTTCTCTTAAGCCGGAATTGGCCACGTAACGAAAGATCGGGCGACTAAGGTAATGCCCACCGACGATCACCACGCCAATGGACAGTGTAATGACGATACCATAGGCCCAGCCAGGTAAGCCGGCAACCAGGCTCAACTGTTCATGATGCTCCGCGGCCGATTGGATGGATTGCTGAGCTTGCTCGACCAATTCAGGCAGGGCGAGCAGTGGGATGAAAGCCAGCATCGGAATGACCGCGATGTCTTGGAACAACAACACAGAAAACGCGTTTTTACCCCCTTCTGTCTTGCTTAATCGCTTCTCGTTAAAGGTTTGCAACACGATCGCCGTTGATGATAAGGCGAAAATCAATCCAATCGCCAAGGCCGTGGTCCACACTTGGCCAAAATAGACAGCAATCGCCACAATAATCCCAGTGGTACCCGCCACTTGTAAGCCACCTAGCCCCAATAAGCGGTTACGCATTGCCCAGAGCATTTTAGGTTCAAGCTCCAAACCGACCAAAAATAGCATCATCACCACGCCAAACTCGGCGAAATGCTGAATGGTGGTGGTTTCTTCCCCGACCAAACCAACGATGGGGCCAATCACTACGCCAGCGATAAGATATCCAAGCACAGAACCTAGGCCGAAGCGTTTTGCTAATGGCACGGCAATCACTGCGGCAATGAGGTAGATAAAGGCTTGTAAAAATATTTGTGTCATCAGGCCTCCTTGATAATTTGAGGTAGGGCATGAGTGATTTTGTTCAAATGATTGGCAGCGTGGATATTGACTCGATCTTCCACTAAGGCACGCAGCAGAGTGAGGTAGCCCTCGACATGCTGGTCAATACGATTTTCCTCTAACGCCGTACGCGCACCGAATATCGCAAATGGGGGCAAATAATGCATATGCGTCAGCGCGGCCATTTGTTCAATCGGTGCCAGCAATTGGCGAATGGTAAAGTGGTTATACCCCTCCGCTTTGTAAGCTTCTTCTTTGCCTCCGGCAGAAACCACACAGAGCATCAGTTTGTCTTTCAAAGCGGTTCCATCTGTCCCATAAGCAAAGCCGTATTCCAGCACCAAGTCTTGCCACTCTTTCAGCAATGCAGGGGTGGAATACCAGTACAGCGGGAATTGAAACACGATCACATCATGTTCCAGCAGCCGCGCTTGTTCTTTGTCGATGTTGATGTCGAACTGAGGATACTCTGCATAAAGATCGACACATGTGACGCCTTCAATCGCGTGCGCTGCATGAAAGAGAGGCGCGTTGACTTCTGATCGATGCTGTGAGGGATGAGCATACAGCACTAATACTTTTTTCTTCATTCACTACCATCCGTTTATCAGCATTTATAGGTCTTGACTCATTAAAAATACCGTTTTCGCTGCGCTAAACTGCTAAGTTAATGTCATTTTTTCTTTGGCACTTCTAGCTGCATCTCGGGAATGGCTTGACGTTTCACTCGTAACTTACCCCAGACAAACCACACCACTAGCCCAAGCAAGATGACCACAACGTTACCAATTCCTATCATCATGATCGCTTGTTTACGGTCTGCCTCACGCTGTGCCAAAAGTCGTTGTTCTTCTTCAACACGGCGCTGCTCTGCCAACGCGGCTTCTTTGGCTTTGCGCGCTGCTTCGATATCGACTTCTTTGACCACGCTAAACGTATGTTGCGCAATGTGGAACATTAACGGGCGTTGTGTCGCCGCATCGGTGGCAAAAATATCCCCTTTCCAGCCATAAATGCCGATCATTTGGCTACTATCAAGCGACAAAGATACCTTCAAACTCTCTTTCTCTGCCTGCCCTTGTACATAATTAACAAAGTTGTCTGGTGCACTTTGCTCAATGTGAACCGCCAAAGATCCCGGTTGTATCATCCCCTGCTCACCAGAAACCACCAAGTTGTGTGGAGTGCCCTCTGCACGAGATTGAATAAACGTCGGGTTCACAGGACGCGGATAGACCAGCACTTCCTGTTCCTTGGCACGCAAGAATACTCCGTTGCCCGATGTGATACGTGCTCGATATTTACCTGGTTCCACATCGATGGGTAACTGAACGGTGAAGACACCATCGCCCGCTCTTTCATCTAAACCCGTGCCATCATCGCTAAAGTCACCAATCACAACGGGTACTGGGCGGGCTTCCTTAATCAAATCTTGCTCGTTCTCAACATACTTAGTGAAAGTCACTTTTAGATTGACGCGGTCAAGGAAATCTCTCAGAACTAACGGCTTATCATCCGATGCGAGCCTTGCGGTGAACTTCATCACTTCGCCATGATACAAACGACTGGGGAAGACATCCGTTGAAAGCGTCAGGTGAGAAATCAGCCGAATGTTGTTTTTCGGGCTGACTTTCCCCACCGCTTGCCAAGGGCCCGGCATCGGGTTGTCGATAGAGATGATGTCCATGGCTGGCTCTTGATACCAGCGGACGTTGGGGTAGCTTTTGAAGGCGTAGTATTTTCGCCCATCTGGTCGCACTAGCACCACTGGCTGAGAGGGATTTTCGCGATAAATCAAGAAAGTGATTTGATCGATGGTTGGATCCACTCGAAAGCGGTTATCCAGCAAGGACATGGTCGACTCTGTCGCAGCATGGCTTACACTACTAACCAATAACAATAATACGACTGACAATGTCCTCAACATAGATTCTCCTATTGACGCCAGAGGCAAGTTCCGCTTTTTTCTACAATATCCAATCTAGATTGGTGCGCTTCTAATTCATCGGCCGTTGCACGCAAAACCTTAAGAGATTTTCGCCCCGCCACTCGGCGAATGTCTTCACCACCGCCTTCTTGCGAGTTGGCGTTGAACTCCAAACTGGTTTGCCCACCGGTCATCAGCAGGTAAACATCAGCCAGAATCTCCGCATCGAGCAATGCTCCGTGTAGTGTTCGGTGTGAGTTATCAATGCCGTAGCGTTCACACAAAACGTCTAGATTGTTACGCTTGCCAGGGAAGATTTTCTTCGCCATCGCCAGCGTGTCGGTCACCTTGCAGTAGTCATCGGTTTTGCCGATGGCAGCGTCGAGTTTACCGAACTCATAATCCATAAAGCCCACGTCGAAGGGCGCGTTATGAGCCACCAGCTCAGCCCCTTTAATGAACTCTAGGAACTCTTGGTGAACTTGACGATATTCCGGTTTATCGACTAGGAACTGATCGGTAATACCGTGAACATCAATCGCATCGGGTTGAATTTCACGGTCTGGCTTAAGGTAAACATGGAAATGTCGCCCGGTCAGCTTGCGGTTGATGATCTCCACCGCCCCGATTTCGATGATTCTGTGCCCCATGTAGTGTGGACCACCTTCACGGTTCATACCCGTGGTTTCCGTATCGAGCACAACGATACGATCGTATTCAGAATTGTTACTGGTATTCATAATGATATGTGTGTCAGACTATGCAGAACGTATGCTTTAAACATGGCTTTCGCTAATAGTACCAAAACATGACAAAACAAGTTGAAATTTTCACTGATGGTTCTTGCCTCGGTAATCCTGGACCAGGTGGTTACGGTGTCGTCTTGCGTTACAAACAGGTCGAAAAAACCTTAGCACAAGGCTATAGACTCACCACCAACAACCGAATGGAAATGATGGCCACCATCGTTGCTCTTCAAGCCTTGAAAGAACCTTGCAATGTGATTCTCACAACCGACAGCCAATATGTTCGACAAGGTATTACTCAGTGGATCCACAATTGGAAAAAGCGCGGTTGGAAAACCGCCGATAAAAAACCGGTCAAAAATGCCGATCTTTGGCAAGCGCTTGATAAAGAAACCACTCGCCATACGATTGACTGGCGCTGGGTCAAAGGACACGCTGGTCATCGTGAAAACGAAATGTGTGACGAGTTGGCACGTGCCGCGGCCGAAAACCCAACCCTAGACGACACTGGTTATCAACCAGCCGAGTAGACTACTCTCTTCCTCTGCAAGCGCAGCTTTTGCGCTTGCTCAACAAATCACGCTGACAGTTCATCACCCCGAGCGGAGATAAGCGACGCTTTAACTGCCAATGCGGTTTGATGGGTTTGAGTGGATACGTGCGTTTTCTTGCGACAATAAAATAGAGACTGCCCGCGGGAGATGCCCAGTCACCAAGGCTGTTTTCAAGCCAAGTCCACATGGTTCGGTATTTCTTCATCGGAAACAATGCGTAGCGATCGCAGTGCACGACTTGATAATTCAACACTCCCAGCCAATCATTAATTCGATTGGTGGTGAACATTCGCCCACTCCAAGGCAAGTTGTTTTTTCGCCAAGGCATTAAACTGGCCAGCCCGGTGAAGCTCACCGGATTAAACCCTGTGATCACCAGATAGCCGTCGTCCATCATCACTCGATCCACTTCGCGCAGCAATCGGTGGGGATCACTGGCATAATCCAACTGATGCGCCAAGATCACCGCATCAAAGCTTTTTTCGAGAAAGGGCAATTCGTAACCATCTGCGATGACATTGTGCAAAGGGTTCTGGATATCTAAGTTAACTTGGTGTTGAATGTTACATATTGCACTGGTTAACTCGCAGCTCAGCCCACCCAGTTTCAGCAAATGGTAACCAAACAGTTTCGGGCACCATTCGTCTAAACGGGTTTGAATCGATTCACGAACCCATTGTCCGTTGTTCATTTCTTCCCATGTATAGGGATGCTGGATAACTTTACTGCTTAGTGCTGGCTTCATTAACCACCTGACTAGTTCGAACGAGCGGAGAATCCATCGTGTTAGAGATCAAAAGCATACCTGCATTCAACGACAATTACATCTGGTTGATTCAAAATAGCGATCAGCGTTGTGCTGTGGTCGACCCAGGCGACGCCAAGCCTGTCCTTCACTACATCGAGCAACATCAGCTAACTTTAGAAGCGATTCTTATCACCCACCACCACAATGATCACATTGGCGGCGTGGCCGATTTGGTGCGCGCTTTTCCTAACGTTAACGTTGTAGGACCGAAAGCAGAACCAATTCCAACGCTCACCCACCCCGTGGAGGATGGCGACCGACTTGAGTTATTCGATGAAACCTTCTTAGTGTTAGGTTTAGGTGGCCATACCTTGGGTCATATTGGTTATGTTGGAGACGGCAAACTGTTTTGTGGCGATGTGCTCTTCTCTGCTGGCTGTGGCCGTATTTTTGAAGGTACCGCGCAACAAATGTTTGACTCACTCAACAAGCTCCTCGCCCTTCCTCAGGAGACGGAAGTATTCTGCGCTCATGAATATACCGCCAGCAATGTTGCTTTCGCCTTAGCCGTAGAACCGGATAACGAGTTACTTCACCAATACCGTGATACCGTCAATCGACTGCGTGCGCAAAATCTGCCTACCATTCCAACCACATTAAGACAAGAAAAATGGATCAATCCATTTCTTCGATATCTGCAACCCAGTGTTATTCACTCGGTTTCTAGCAGAACGAAAAATAGCGATCCACTCTCGGTTTTTACAGCATTACGTGAGTGGAAGAACGAATTTTAACTTTTTGATGCTTGTCTCCTGACCAAGGAGGCAAGTATTATCAGCAGCCCAAAGTTAAACAGGCTGAAACCATGCGTTTTAAGTTTAGTTGGGTGTTTGCACTACTATTGCTTTCTGGCTGTCAAAGTTTACAAACAGAGAGCAATACCAGTGCCGCGCCTGAGACCAATGCCTCGCAAGCAAAATCGCCGCAGCAAACTGCGAAAAAAGTAAAACCAAGTGACAAAACGCTTGAGAACGTTGCCCCAGAGCAACCTGTCGTCACACCTCAAACTCAGGAAGACGTTTGGCAACGCATCGCCATGCAACTTTCTCTGGAAGTCCCCGATCATGAAAAGGTCGATTATTACCGCACTTGGTATCTCAAGCACCCAAATCATCTTAAAACCGTTTCTGAACGAGCAACGCCTTTTCTTTATTTGATCACAGAGAAAATTGAAGCTCGTGAACTGCCTCTTGAACTGGCACTTTTACCTGTTGTGGAAAGCTCATTTGACCCATTTGCCTATTCTCATGGCAGTGCCGCTGGCCTATGGCAGTTTGTCCCAGGCACGGGGAAAATGTACGGTTTAGAGCAAAATTTTTGGTATGACGGTCGCCGAGATGTGGCAGCAGCGACGGATGCGGCTCTGGACTATTTGACCTACCTCAATAAGCGTTTTGACGGCAACTGGAATCACGCAATCGCAGCGTATAACAGTGGCGGTGGTCGTGTATCAAGCGCAATCCGAAAGAACAACAAACTGGGTAAACCTATCGATTTCTTCTCACTAGATTTGCCCAAAGAGACCAGTGGCTATGTGCCAAAACTGCTCGCACTCGCCGATATTGTTGCTAATCAAGAGAAATATGGAATCAACATTCCCGCTATTCCTAACCAGCCAGTCTTAACCTTGGTAGACCCACAAGAGCAGCTTGATCTGGCTATCGCTGCCCAATATGCTGGGCTAAATGTGAAAGAGCTACAAAACTACAACCCAGCTTACAATCAATGGTCGACGGCCCCAGAAGGCCCGTTCCAATTACTTATCCCCGTTGATAAAGCTGAAGAATTTCTTGCTAAGGTCGAAGAGAACCGAGGCAAAGGCATGAAAATGGTACGCTATAAAGTGCAATCAGGCGATACCGTGAGTGTTTTGGCATCGAAGTACAACACCACCAGCGAGGTGATTCGTACAGCTAATGGTCTTAACAACAATACCATTCGTGTCGGCCAGTATCTGCTTATCCCGACCTCTCAGAAAGACGCCAGTGCGTATACCCTTTCTGCCGCCAACCGTCTTGCCAAGACTCAAGCAACCGTACGTGGAAAGTACAAGCTCACGCATACCGTTCAATCGGGGGAAAGTTTGTGGAGCATTGCCAAAGCCAATAAAGTGGATCACCAAGCATTAGCGAAATGGAATGGCATGGGGCCACGTGACACGTTGCGCGTTGGGCAAGATCTGGTGATTTGGAAAGAGAGCTCTGAAGGCGCCATTATCCGTACCGTGTTCTACAAAGTACGTTCGGGTGACACCATCAGTGGCATCGCGACCAAGTTTAAAGTCAAAAGCAACGACATCGTGAAATGGAACGCGCTAAAAAATCAAAAGTACCTGAAACCAGGGCAACAATTAAAACTCTACGTGGATGTAACTAAGGTAAGTGTATGACCCCTTCCAGTAACCCGTTTGTCATGATGCTTGACATATTTCGCTCTCCAACCTCATGCTTTCTTGCGCTTTATCAGCGTGGGGCTTGGGGCTGGCAGCCGTACATCGTTCTCATTCTAACCCCATTCCTGTTTTGGGGAGCGTATTTTTCTAATGTGGATTTTCAGTGGTTGAGCCAAATTTTAACCCCGCAATTTCAACAAATTAATCCAGAACAATTAAAATTCTTGGACGATCCAAACACCTTGATGGCGAGTGAGATCATTAGCGATGTGTTTGGACGAACCTTGACGATTTTGATGTTGGCGTTTTGGTTCACTCTGGCAACCAAGCCCAGCCAGCATAAACACGGGTTTTGGAAATGGTTTGCCGCTGCCGCGGTGATCACCTTCCCAGCGGTGTTGGGCGACTTCGCTAGCTATGCGAGTTTAATATTGAAGCATGGTCAAGTGGTGATTTACGCCGCCGATCTTAATAGTCTCAATGGGTTGATCAAGCTGCCATTGACAAACGAATGGTCTCAGTTTGCCAGTTCAATGCCTTTGCTACTTCCTTGGTACATTGTGCTTGGTTATGCAGCCGTGCTGACATGGACAGAATTTGAACGTGGACAAGCTTTGGTGATCGCTGCCCTTCCTTGGGTGGGATACTACTTGATTTGGGCTATTTATCTGTTGGTAATGTAAAGCTGACCAACAGCGGATTATGATCAGAGGCGTCCGTTTGAGACGCCTCTGCTTTTTGTACCACTAAGCCTTTGTAAAACACATGATCAAGCGGCAAACCGGTAATAAAACGAGTACGCTGATCGGGTGAGAACGCCACTTCGATAAGCCCAGCGTTTTCCAATCGTTCCGTGACCGCTTGCAAACGTTTTTCGCTCCACGAATTAAAATCGCCCGCGACAATTGCTGGCCCTGAGTGTTCTGTTAGCGTGGCAATCAGATCGTTGACTTGTTGCTGATATTCTTGCACACCCCAAGTAAAATTGACGGCATGCAGGTTAACCACGATCAACACTTGGCCATCGGAGAGCGGGTACTCAGAATACAATCCAGATTTAGGCAAGCGAATCCACGGCTCCAATTGGGTGTAGCCACACGCCAAGCGGGGCTTACGCCAGCCTAACGTCAAGACGCCAGCCGCTTTATCAAACGCTTTAAACGCGTTCACTTGTTCACCGCTCCACCCACCTGAACCAATCCACCGTTTTAAATCGTCATTGAGCATAGCTTCTTGAAATAACAACAGTTGCTTATTATCGCTAAACTCACTAAGCGCTCGTTGCCAGTGATTGCGGTTTTGTTTGTAGATATTCCACACAAGAAGATTCAGCTCTCCATTGTGATCAATCGCAGCGCGGCTTTTACTTTCGAAACAGTGTAATTGTTGATTGAACGCACCATCACTAATCGTCGTAATTTCAGTTTGAGCTGGAATGGTGAATATCGAATGGAAAGCCAACAGTCCTCCACCCGCTAAAAGGAGAGGTAAAGCAAGCCAATAGCGCTTCTTCATAGTGTAATGTCTACTTGTTGTAACCAAGAACTTGTGCAAAAAAAAGGAGCCTTAGGCTCCCTTTTTGCGTGATTAAATCGCGTCTTCGTCTTCTTCACCGGTACGGATACGAACCACGCGTTCGACGTTTGTGACGAAAATCTTACCATCACCAATTTTGCCAGTTTGCGCCGTTTCGACAATGGTTTCAACGCACTTATCCGCCACATCTTCTGTTACGACAATTTCCAGTTTCACTTTTGGCAAAAAGTCGACCATGTACTCCGCACCACGGTAAAGCTCTGTATGACCTTTTTGACGGCCAAACCCTTTCACCTCGGAAACGGTCATTCCCGTAATGCCGACTTCAGCTAGCGCTTCACGAACATCGTCAAGCTTAAACGGCTTGATAATTGCTTCAATTTTTTTCATGTTCATCCCTTAAACTTCAACTTGTTAACCTATTATCGGTGAGCGCTCGACAACATTCAATCACAAAAAAATCCATTCACTGTGATGAAAACGAAAAAGCCAGAGTGCTACTCTGGCTTGTATCACCATTCGTCGATATATCAAACTGGTCTTACTTCAAACTTGAATAATAAGCAGCAAGGTTTGCAATATCAGCGTCATTGAGCATAGATGCTTGAGCTTGCATCACCATCGCCAATCCACCGTTACGTTCCTTGTTTTTGTATGCCTTGATTGAGGTAATGAGATACTGCTCATTTTGACCTTTTAAATTGGGGTAACCTGGAATGGTTGCGATACCATTTGCGCCGTGACACGCAGCGCAGACAGCTGCTTTTGCTTGCCCTGCAGCAACATCACCAGCAGCTAGAACACTTCCACTCATCAGGCCTAATCCTAGAGCCAAACCAATAGCGACTTTCTTCATTGCTTTTCCTTTTTTATATCCATGATGGTTATTATATCCATACGATTTTTACATGAATTTGGATTACTTGCGCCAAAACAGCTCACAATCTTGACCAATAAACTGGCGATCCACAAACAATCCCGCCACCGCCACAACCTGTTGGTGATACATCAAAATTGGCGTGCGACGGCGCAACCAACTTGGTACTTGGTATTCTTGAAACAGCTTTTTCAACTTCCGACTGTGGCCTCGCTCCGCCGGATGGGCACTTAGCCCCTCTGGGTTAAAGCTTATCCACAACGCCTCGCTTTGCTCTGGAAGCGCGATTTGACCAAAACCACGGCTTAGCGTTAACTCAATAGTCCCTAAACCGTCCGGCAAAGCAAGCGGTGTATTGAGCGTGATCGGCGCATGCCAAGCAGAGAGATCTTGGTTGTCTGCAACCAAATAAAGACGCTGATTGAAACGGCGCACTTGCCCTTGGCTCAGTTGCAATATTGGATTGGCATCTGCTTGAGAAAGGGCGACTTGCTGCCAAATGAGTGACAACTGATGGCGCGTTAGCATAGGATGCCCAAGCTTTGCCAACCACATTCTGAGCAACTTGAAACGAGCCAGCTCACTTTGCTGTGACAACTGCGTGATAGCTAAGCTCTGGTCTTCGCCAAACAGTTGCTCAAATACCGGCAACAGCAGCTCATCCAGTAACGCTTCTTGCTCCGCACAGAGAGTGGCACTGCGTTGAACAGACGCCGCAAAACTTGGCCATCGTTCAGACAACGCGGGAAGGATTTGTTGGCGAAGAAAATTACGGTCATACCGCGTGTCTTGATTGCTCTCATCTTCCACCCAATGTAAACCGATGTCATGCGCACATCGTTCAATCTCTTGGCGTCGAACGTCGAGCAGTGGACGAATCAACCGTCCTTGAGAAAAGGGCATTTGTTGCGCCATGGACGACAGTCCCTTGGGGCCACTGCCTCGTTTTAGCGCCAGCAGAAAGGTTTCCACCTGATCATCCGCGTGCTGACCGGTGAGAAGAAGATCATCGGCGTTAATATGCGCACGTAAAGCTTGGTATCGTGCGTTACGCGCTTCTTCCTCGAGGCTGTTCCCTTGGGTCAAATCCAATTGAACTCGCTCCACTGTCAGTGGAATATTTTTTTCTTGGCACCAAGCTGCGCAGCTTTGGGCCCATTGATCTGCGTTGTAGCTCAAACCATGATGCACATGAACCGCACAGCACGGCAACAGGTGCTCTTGAGCGTAACGATGAGCCAACTCGAGCAGCACCCTTGAATCTACTCCTCCACTAAAGGCAACCACTAAGCGAGTGTTCGCTTTACGTTGTTGTTCCAAGACTTGAGAGAAGTGAGAATAGAGAGCGTCCATAGTGACTCCAAATTAAAAAAGGGGCTGAACACACGGTTCAGCCCCTTATTGTATACGATGCGTCTTGTAACCTAAAACAACGGTTTAGCAGTATCCGTAGTTCATTAGGCGTTGGTAACGACGCTCAAGCAACACGTCTTGAGGGAACTGTTCTAGCTCCGCTAATTGACGTAGTAGTGTTGCTTTCATATTCGCTGCCATTTGTACATGGTTACGATGCGCGCCACCAAGTGGCTCTTCGATGATTTCATCAATCAGTTCAAGCTCTTTTAGGCGAGGTGCCACCAGGCCCATCGCTTCCGCAGCCTGTGGGGCTTTATCAGAATCACGCCACAAAATAGAAGCACAACCTTCTGGTGAAATAACAGAGTAAGTCGAGTATTGAAGCATGTTCACGTAGTCGCCCACGCCAATGGCTAATGCGCCACCAGAACCACCTTCACCAACCACGTTACAGATCACTGGCACGGTTAAACCCGCCATCTCTTTTAGGTTGGTGGCGATCGCTTCTGACTGACCACGCTCTTCCGCACCGACGCCAGGGTATGCGCCAGCAGTGTCAATAAAAGTGATGATTGGCATTTGGAAACGCTCTGCCATTTTCATTAGGCGAAGTGCTTTACGGTAGCCTTCTGGCTTTGGCATACCAAAGTTACGCTTCACTTTTTCACGAGTCTCACGACCTTTTTGGTGGCCAATGATCATCACAGGGCGACCTTCTAAACGGGCAATACCTGCAACGATCGCTTTGTCATCGGCATAAGCACGATCACCCGCTAGTTCATCAAACTCTTCAAATACGTGTTTGATGTAGTCGAGCGTATAAGGGCGTTGAGGATGGCGAGCTAACTGCGCCGTTTCCCATGCGCCTAGATCGCTGAAGATTTTCTTTTTCAGCTCTAGGCTTTTCTTTTCAAGCTGTTCAATCTCTTTGCCAAGGTCAATGGCTGAATCACCACCATGACGAGAAACATCACGCAGGGCTTCAATTTTTGCTTCTAGTTCTGCAATCGGCTTTTCAAATTCTAGAAAGTTCAGGCTCATCTGTGAATCCTTGTTGATTCGGCTCGGTTAGCCAAATTTAGTTAAATTCGAGTTCTACCTGGTCTTTACCAAGCAACATTTTTAATTCATCAAGTAATGTATCACTAGGCGTTACTCGCCATTCCGTGCCCAATGTTAACCGCGCTCTGGCGTCGGCACGCTGGTAGTATACATTGACAGGAATTGTTCCGGCTTTATGCGGTTCTAAGATCCGACTAAAGCGCTCAAAAAACTGGTCATCAATCTGTGAGGCAGCAATCGAAACAGACACCCCTCTGGCGTATTTTTCACGCGCAGAACCGAGGTCCATAACTTCGCGAGCCGTCATTTTAAGGCCACCATTGAAGTCATCAAAGCTGACCTGTCCAGAAACCACCAAGATTTTATCTTTTTCCAGTAGATCTGCATACCGTTCTAACGCATCTGAGAACAACATTACTTCCATACGACCGCTGCGATCATCCAATGTCATGATACCGATGCGTGTACCACGCTTGGTGGTCATCACACGGGCGGCGATCACTAAGCCAGCCAGTGTCAGTGACTGATCACGACGCGTTGGGGTGGCGTCTTTTAATCGACAACTGGTGTACTTATTGAGTTCCGTGAGATACGCATTAACTGGGTGCCCTGTCAAATAAAGGCCCAGCGTTTCACGTTCCCCTTCAAGCCACACTTTTTCTGGCCAAGGTTCCACTTGAATGTATTTGTGTTCCACCTCTTCAGGTGCATCGGTCAAAACACCAAACATATCGGCTTGGCCAAACGCTTCCGCTTGATGGTGTTGGCTCGCCGCTTTCACCGCGTCATCCAATGACGCCATTAATGCAGCACGATGCGGGCCAAGTCGGTCTAATGCCCCTGCATAAATCAGCTTTTCAATCACGCGCTTGTTGACTTTCTTCAAGTCAATGCGTGCACAGAAGTCAAACAAGTCTTTGAAGTGCCCACCTTTGTTGCGCGCTTCCAAAATAACGTCAATCGGGCCTTCACCAACCCCTTTGATCGCACCGATACCGTAAACAATTGCGCCATTTTCGTCCACGTTGAAACGGTACAGACCTGAGTTAATATCCGGTGGTAGTACCGTGAGTTTCATGCGAAAACATTCGTCCACCAAGCCAACCACTTTTTCAGTGTTGTCCATATCGGCGGTCATTACCGCGGCCATGAACTCGGCTGGATAATGAGTTTTCAGCCAAAGGGTTTGATATGACACCAAAGCGTAGGCAGCAGAGTGCGATTTGTTGAAACCGTAGCCCGCAAATTTCTCTACCAAGTCGAAGATTTTCATCGCCAACTCGCCATCGACGCCATTTTTCACCGCGCCTTCTTCGAAGGTAGCGCGCTGCTTGGCCATCTCTTCTGGTTTTTTCTTACCCATAGCACGGCGCAGCATGTCCGCACCACCAAGGGTATACCCAGAGAGTACCTGAGCGATTTGCATAACCTGTTCTTGATACAGGATGATGCCGTAGGTTGGGTCAAGAATCTCTTTTAACGACTCATGTTGCCACTTCTCATCCGGGTAAGAGATGGCTTCTCGGCCATGTTTACGGTCGATAAAGTTATCTACCATGCCCGATTGCAACGGCCCCGGACGGAACAGCGCCACCAGTGCGATGATGTCTTCAAAACAGTCCGGCTGAAGGCGTTTGATCAGCTCTTTCATGCCGCGCGATTCAAGCTGAAATACCGCTGTCGTTTCCGAGTTTTGCAATATACGGAACGATGCCGGATCGTCGAGCGGGATGGACTCAATGCGAACTGGCGCTTTGCCTTCACGTCCTAAGCGCGGGTTAATCAGCCCCAAAGCCCAGTCGATAATGGTTAAAGTGCGCAGTCCCAAGAAGTCAAACTTGACCAAACCGGCGGTTTCAACGTCGTTTTTATCAAACTGAGTAACGGGGAAATTACCTTCCGCATCGGCGTAAATCGGCGCAAAATCGGTGATCGTGGTTGGGGAGATCACCACCCCACCCGCGTGCTTACCGGCATTTCGTGTACAGCCTTCCAAAATGCGGCACATGTCGATGAGCTCTTTCACTTCCTCATCAGCTTCATACAGCTCAGGTAATGCCGGTTCCGCCTTAAAGGCTTTTTCCAGCGTCATACCTGGATCGGGCGGCACCAATTTTGAAATGCGATCAACAAAACCAAACGGGTGGCCAAGTACTCGGCCCACATCGCGAATAACAGCTTTGGCTGCCATGGTCCCGAAGGTGATGATCTGTGATACCGCATCTCGGCCATACATTTCGGCCACGTGATCAATCACTTGGTCACGCTTATCCATACAGAAGTCGACGTCGAAATCGGGCATGGATACACGTTCTGGGTTCAAGAAACGTTCGAACAGCAGATCATATTCCAACGGATCAAGGTCGGTGATTTTCAATGCGTATGCCACCAACGAACCCGCACCCGAACCACGGCCAGGACCAACAGGTATGGCGTTGTCTTTCGACCACTGGATGAACTCCATTACGATCAGGAAGTAACCAGGGAAGCCCATTTGGTTAATCACATCGAGTTCAATTTGTAGGCGTTCATCGTATTCTGGGCGACGTTTAGCGCGCACTTCTGGGTCTGGAAACAAGAACTCAAGACGCTCTTCCAAACCTTCTCTGGATTTCATCACCAAGAAATCGGTTTCCGGCATTCCTTCGGTCGGAAATGCTGGAAGGAAGTATTCCCAAAGACGCACAGTGACGTTGCAGCGCTTGGCGATCTCAACACTGTTTTCAAGCGCTTCAGGAATATCGGCAAACAGCTCGCACATCTCTTCTTCGGTGCGTAAATATTGCTGAGGGCTGTAATTTTTAGGACGACGTGGATCTTCTAACGTATAGCCATCATGAATCGCAACGCGAATTTCGTGAGCGTCGAACAGCTCTTGTCCAATAAAGACCACTTCGTTAGTGGCCACCACAGGGAGATCGTATTGCTCTGCCAGTTCGATGGCAAAATGAAGGTAGGTTTCTTCATCTGAACGGCCCGTTCGGATCAACTCTAGGTAGAAACGGTCGGCAAAGTGTTGCTGGTAAAACGCCACACAGCTTTCGACCAATTTTTGATTGCCTTTCAGCAGTGCCTTACCTATTTCACCGTTACGAGCACCTGAAAGGATGATTAATCCTTCTGATAACTCAATCAACCACTCTTTATCGATAACAGGTTGATGTTGAACATGACCTCGCAAGTAGGCTTTGGAAATCAGCAGGGTCAGGTTTTTGTAGCCGGTATTATCGGCAGCCAAGACCGTTAGCTGGGTAAGTTCGTCACCCAATTCGGGCGATTGCATTTTGAAATCAGCGCCAATGATTGGCTTGACTCCGTTGCCATGGGCCGCGCCATAAAATTTCACCAAGCCACATAGGTTGGTAAAGTCTGTCAATGCCATTGCTGGCATACCCAGCGCCGCCACCTGTTTGACCAGAGCCGGAACTTTATTGATGCCATCCACCATCGAAAAATCGCTGTGTATTCGCAAGTGGACAAATTTAGGGTCAGACATGACGTGATACCATTTTAAACTTCTATTTGCTGGTGATTTTACCCCAATAAAAGGGGCAAGTGACACCCTTAACTCTTGGGAAAACGTGTAGTTTGGACGACTGGTAAGCGCTTACTCTTCAATACCCAAGGCTTTTTTGACTGGCTTAAAGCTCTTACGATGCTGATCAATCACACCATGCTTTTCTATCGCTTCAAAATGCGCTTTGGTTGGGTAGCCTTTGTGCTGAGCAAAACCAAATTGTGGGTACTGCTTGTCGAGTTCTTCCATCTCTTGGTCACGTACTACTTTGGCGATGATCGAAGCCGCACTGATTTGAGCTACGCGTAAGTCACCTTTGACCACAGCTTGGCTGTCCATTGGTAAAGCTGGGCAACGGTTGCCGTCAATAAGCACCAGATCAGGCTTAACAGCCAGTCCTTCAACCGCGCGTTGCATCGCCACCATGGTTGCTTGCAAGATGTTCAACTGGTCGATTTCTTCTGGCGAACAGCGGCCAACAGCCCACGCCAGCGCTTTCTCTTGAATTTCTGGCAACAAGGCTAAGCGTTTTTTTTCGCTCAGTTTTTTTGAATCGTTCAACCCTTCTATCGGATTGTTCGGATCTAAAATCACCGCAGCGGTGACGACATCCCCCACCAGTGGACCTCGCCCCACTTCATCCACCCCCGCAATGCAGTAATAGCCCTGAGGATATTCAAAAGGAGGTAACTCTTTGGTTTCTTTTGCTGCCATCTTCTATTTCTCAATTAACTTTAACACTGCATTAGCCGCTTGTTGGTCGGCATCTTTGCGGATCCAATGATGCATCTCGGTGAACTTATCCAACATTTGGTGGTTGTCACCTTCTAACAAGCGAGATACCTCGCCAAACAAATTGTCTGGCGTGCAGTCATCTTGAAGATATTCTTTTACCAACTCAGTGTCGGCCAGAATGTTTGGCAACGAGACGTATTGGGTTTTAAGCAAGCGCTTAGCGAGGAAAGCCGTCACAGCATTGACACGATAGCCCACCACCATTGGACGCTTAAGTAACATGCATTCGAGTGCCACGGTACCTGAGGCCAGCATGACCGCATCTGAGGCAGTAATAACATTTCGCGCGGTATCATCCACCAGTTTGAAATCCAACTCTGGCGCGTATTCTTTCCACGCTTGTTCAAACTGCTCGCGGCGTTTTTGGTTGACTAGCGCGACAACAAATCCCAGTTCTGGGAATGCCTGCTGCAGTTTCTTACACGTTTCAATGAATGGCTGCGACAGCATTTTCAACTCACTACCGCGGCTGCCTGGCAGCACTGCCAGCCATTGCTTATCTTGTTCCAACCCGAGCAACTCACGAGCTGGCGCTTTGTCTGATTCCAACGGAATAGCATCGGCGAGAGTATGGCCAATAAACTCACAAGGGACATTAAATTTGTCGTAAAACGCTTTTTCGAAGGGCAGAAATGCCAATACCAAATGGGTGGCTTTCGCAATTTTGAAAATGCGTTTTTGACGCCAAGCCCAAACCGAAGGACTCACATAATGCACCGTTTTAATTCCGGCGTTTTTCAGATCTAACTCAAGGCGTAAGTTAAAGTCTGGCGCGTCAATACCGACAAATACATCAGGGGGATTTTCGGTAAAGTAACGCACCAGTTCCGCTTTCACTTTCAGTAAGCGAGGTAAGCGCCCCAAGACTTCCACCAGCCCCATCACCGCCAACTCTTCCATATCAAACAGCGACTGGCAGCCTTGAGCGATCATCTTTGGCCCACCGATACCGACAAATTCTGCATCAGGATGAACGGCTTTGATTGCTTTAATAAAGCCTTCACCTAGCGTATCACCAGAGAGCTCTCCAGCGACAATTCCAATACGCAATGGCTTGTTGCTCATGGTTTACAGACCTTTTTTGTTCCACGCTAAAAACACAAAAAGACCGCCATCAGAGACGGCGATCTTTTGTACAGTATGTCAAATCCGAGCGACTAGCGAATAATGCCACGCTGTGATTTTTCCAAAAACTCCAAAAACAGCTTAACCGCAGGAAACGCTTCCGTCTCTTTCGCGATTTCTTCTTTTGCCGCTTCTAGGGTTAAACCACTGCGGTAAAGCGTTTTGTATGCACGGCGAATAGCAAGAATTTCTTTCTTCTCGAAGCCGCGGCGCTTCAAACCTTCCACATTGATGCCAAACGGTGCGCAGTGATTGCCTTGTGCCATCACATATGGCGGCACATCTTGAACGACAATAGAACCACCACCCAGCATACAGTGATCACCGATATGACAGAACTGATGGATCGCGGACATACCACCAACAATCGCTTGGTTACCGACTTTGACGTGCCCAGCTAAGGTAGCGTTGTTGGCAAAAATACAGCGGTCGCCAATCACACAATCATGGGCAACGTGCGCATTGATCATGAATAGGTTATCACTACCAACGATGGTAATGCCTTTGTCTTGAACCGTACCACGGTGCATGGTGACACTTTCACGAATGGTATTGCGATCACCAATCACGAGCTGCGTATCTTCACCCGCAAATTTGAGGTCCTGACACGCTTCACCAATTGATGCAAACTGAAAAATGCGATTCTCTTTACCAATTTTAGTCGGTCCCTTGACGACGACATGAGAAAGCAGCTCCGTGCCTTCACCAATTTCTACTTTGCTATCCACATAGCAAAAAGGACCTATTTTTACATTGGCACCAATCACAGCGCCTTCTTCTACCACCGCGGTTGGGTGAATTTGCGCAGTTGCATCAATCATATTAAAACTCTCTACGAGCACATTTTAGTTCAGCAGAACAGACTACATCGCCATCCACTTTCGCCACACCAGTGAAAGCAGCAATACCACGACGCTCTTTAATAAACTCAACTTCGATGACCAGTTGGTCACCTGGCACTACGGGTTTACGGAACTTAGCACCATCCACACTAGCGAAGTAGTACAGCTCGTTCTCAGACGGTGCACCGAATGATTTAAACGCCAGTAATCCCGTAGCTTGAGCCATCGCTTCAAGAATCAGTACGCCCGGAAAAACCGGAAGTTGTGGGAAATGACCTGTAAACTGAGGTTCGTTAACCGACACATTTTTAATCGCATGAAGATATTTTTCTTCTTGGAAATCTACAACACGGTCGATCATCAAGAATGGGTAGCGATGAGGTAATAACTCTTGAATTTCAGAGATGTTCATCGTTTTCTTTTCAGTAGTCAAAGTCTTATTCCTATATTAATTCTTGGAAATATAGCGCGTCATTATAGAAGAAAAAGACTCGCTTTTGGCGAGCCTTTTGCAAGAAATTGGAATTAATCTTCCTTTTTCTGCTCTACGATTTTCTCAACCGCCTTCAAACGCTTATTCATTTCTTCAATGCGATGGACTCGAGCGGCGGTTTTACGCCACTCTTTGTTGGTTTGCAACGGAATGCCCGAAGAATAGACACCTTTTTCTTCGATACTACGCATCACCATGCCCATGCCAGTGATATTGACACCATCAGCAATGGTAATATGACCGTTGATCACCGATGCACCACCAATCGCACAATACTTACCAATTTTGGTACTGCCGGCAACTACTGTACCACCAGGCATCACGGTACCATATCCGATGTGCACGTTGTGCGCGATTTGCAGTTGGTTATCCAACACCACATTGTCTTCGATGATCGTATCATCAAGCGCACCACGGTCGATGGTGGTACATGCGCCAATTTCCACACGGTTACCGATACGCACGGAACCCAACTGCGGAATCTTAATCCACTCGCCACGGTCGTTCGCATAACCAAAACCATCCGAACCGATCACGGTGCCAGATTGAACTAGGCAGTCAGTACCAATTTGAACTTGATGATAGATAGTGACATTAGCCCACAACTTGGTATTTTGACCTATTGTGGCATTTTTACCGATAAAGCAACCCGCACCGATGACAACATTATCACCAAGCGTCACCCCTGTTTCGATCACTGCATTTGCACCAATCGAAACGTTCTGTCCCAATATCGCATCAGAGGCGATCACTGCGGATGGCGCAATGCCATCAGCGGGTTTTGGGGTGGTATCCAGAGCTTGTGCTACTTTTGCAAAAGCAACATAAGGATCGCCGACCACGAGAACATGACCAGAGCAATGCTTACGTTGATCCGCCTTCAGCATCACAACCGTCGCCTTGCACTCGGCTAGATGTACTGCGTATTTTGGATTGGAAAGAAACGTGACGTCTCCTTCACCCGCTTTATCCATTGGAGCCACACGCGAAACGCAAACCGTTTCATCTCCGTGCAACTCTCCCCCGGTAATTTTTGCTAATTCAGCTAATGTCAGTGTCATCATAAGAATAATTATTTAATGGATTTAATCACTTTCTCAGAAATATTGTACTCAGGCTTGCCATATTGCAGTGCAGTGATGTCGATGACCATGTCGTAGCCTTCTTTTTCCGCAACCACTTTGACTGCGTCCTGAATCACCTTAAACAGTTTTTGCTTCTCTTCCGCTTCGCGGCGCGCGCTCGCTTGCTCTAGTGCTTGGGCTTTGATCTTGTATTTGCTGTCTAGCTGACCAATCTCAATACGTAGTTTCTCAACTTCTTCTTGCCCTAAAAGCTCGCCATCGCGCTTTAGCTTTTCAATTTTAGTCTTTGCTTCCGCTTGAATCGCTTGCAGTTCAGCGGCCTTGTCTTTGAACTCTTCCTGCATTTTCTGCAACACTACTTCACGCTGGGGTAGTGCTTGGAAAACTTGCGCGGTGTTGATGTAAGCAACTTTCTGAGCAGCTTCAGCTGCCGTTGCAAACATAGAAGAACTTAGTACTAGAAGGCCAACACCAGCCGCTTTGATCATTTTGTTCAAAATCATTTCCTCTGTTTTTAGAAGGTTCTGCCGATTGTGAAAGTGAAGAATTCTTCGTCGTCACCTTCGTAAATATTAATAGGTTTCGCTAGCGAGAAGACCAAAGGTCCCATCGGCGACATCCATTGCAACGCTACACCGTAAGATGAACGGTAATTGGTGGGGTCGGAGTAGTCATGATAGTACTGATTGCCATAATCGGCACCAGAACTGCGGTAGTCAAACTCCGTATCCCAAACACTCGCCATGTCGTAGAAAACACTGGTACGAATTTGACTGCGCGCTTCCTCAGAAGCAAACGGTGTTGGGACAATCAGCTCAATACTGGCTAATGCCACCGCATTACCACCGACAGAATCGTCAGTCGCAGTATCCGAACCGTTGTTTGAACCACTGTACTCACGATACACCGCTTTCGGACCCGCAGAGTTGGAACCGAAACCACGTAAGGTGGTAAAGCCGCCGGCGTAGTAGTTTTCGTAGAATGGGAACAAGTTATCATTGCCATCCGTTTGACCATAACCATTACCGTAACCCAAGCGACCACGGAATAACAAAGTGAACTCATGTTTCTTCGTTAACGGAACATACTGTCTCACATCGTACTGCATTTTGAAGTACTGAACGTCAGAGCCAGGTACGGTCATCTTGTAAAATGCGCGCTGATGGTTACCTGCAGTTGGGAAGTAACCACGGTTCAGGTTGTTACGTGTCCACGACAGTGTGACATCAAAGTCATTGGTATTTAAAGCCCCATCGGAGTCAATATTCGACGCTTGTGCTTGTAGGAACTGTTCTACTTGCAAGTAAGGTGACAAGTTACCAATCTTGTTGTGAGTATAACCCACACCAATTTCAAAACGATTCAACTCATCAAAGGGGAAACCCCACGTCAAGTTGGCTCCATAGCTTTCGTTGGTATAGTCAACAATACCCGCTTCAGATGCTTCAAACTCGTTATAGAAGATCTTACCACCTAGACTCACGCCATCGAGGTTCCAGTATGGGTCTCGATAATCTAAGCTCACGTTCTTTTGGTAGTCGTTCATCATCGCGCTGATACCAACGCGGTTACCACTGCCAATGAAGTTATCTTGCTGTAAACCGATTTGGAAACTCACGCCTGATTCAGTACCGTAACCAACACCAAAGTTTACGCTGCCTGAGTTCGCCTCTTTGACGTTGTAAACCAAGTCCACTTGATCGTCGCTACCTGGTACACGAACCGTTTGAACATCCACCGTTTCAAAGAAACCAAGACGATTCAAACGCGTTTTACCTGTATCAATCGCTTTTGAGTTCAGCCAGCTGCCTTCCATTTGGCGCATTTCGCGGCGAAGAACCTCATCGCGCGTTGAGTTGTTGCCGGTAAAACGGATGTCACGAACATAGATTCGATTTCCAGCCTCGACATGCACAAGCAGCGATACTTGTTTGTTCTCATCGTCGAACTCTGGAATCGTACCTACTTTCGGATAGGCATAACCCGCTTCTCCAAGCACACGTTTGATGTTTTCTTCAAGCGTGGTGACGGCAGAACCGTTATACGTTTCACCCGTTTCGAAAGGCACGAGAGCCTTAAACTCTTCCTCTTTACCAATCAGTTCACCACGGAAGTTAACATCCTTGACGCTATAAGGTTCGCCCTCATCCAGCACAAGAGTGATGTAGACGCCTTTTTTATCGGGTGAAATAGCAACTTGGGTTGATTCAACATTGAACTTCAAATAGCCGCGGTCAAGGTAGAAAGAGCGTAACGCTTCGATATCACCAGACAACACTTGTTTCTGGTATTTCTCATCAGCAAGAAAGTTCCACCACGGCACATCCACGTTCAAGTTGAAACGCGACAACAGCTCTTCATCGGAATACACGGTATTGCCGATAAAGTTAATTTGTTGGATCTTAGCGGACACACCTTCGGTGAAAACGAACTTTAAATCAGCGCGATTACGAGGAAGTGGTGTCACAACCGCTTTTACTGTCGCATTGTATTTACCAACACTGTAATAAAAGTCTTCTAGACCTTTCTCAATATTGCTGATCGTGGTGCGATCGAGTGATTCACCTTCACGAATACCCGATGCCTCGAGGTTCTGCTGAAGTTGCTCCTCTTTGATCGCTTTGTTGCCAGAAAACGAAATGCTCGCAATCGTTGGACGCTCTTTCACTTGCACGATGAGCACATCACCATCACGAAGCACTTTAACGTCTTCAAAGTTCCCTGAAGCGTACAGTGCTTTAATAATGGCAGAAACATCTTTTTGCTCGACCGTATCGCCCACGCGCACAGGCATTTTCAGCAATGCAGCACCGAGTGCTACACGCTGCAAACCTTCAATTTTAATGTCTTGTACAACAAAGTCTTGGGCTCCGTTTGCGGACACGCTGGTTGCCAATAATGTTGCGAACAGAATCTGCTTGATCGCCATAATTGTTTTAATTATTCCTTGCTACTGCTCTATCGTCTCTGAACCATCACAGACGTGTAAAATCATTAAATAATGCCAGCGCCATCAGTGAGAAAATAACGGCACCGCCAATGCGGTATCCCATTTCCTGAATCTTCTCTGGCACAGGGCGTCGAATGACTGCCTCAATGGCAAAAAACAACAAGTGCCCACCATCTAACATAGGCAAAGGCACTAAGTTAATAATTCCTAGGTTAATGCTGATTAAAGCCAAAAAACCAAGGAAATAGACTAAACCATAATCTGCGGTAGCGCCTGCCCCTTTAGCAATTGAGATAGGTCCGCTAAGGTTATTCAAACCCACATCACCCGTTACCAGTTTTTTCAACATGCTAACAGTGAGGTCTATGACCTGCCCCGTTTTCTCTACCGCTTTACCTACTGATTCGAATACACCAAATTGGAGATCGAAGCGATAACTTTCAGGCCATTCTGCGACTTCAGGAGCAATACCTGCAAATCCGATCACACTCCCATCTGAAAGGGTTCTGCTGTCTGGCGTAAGAGTTAGTTCAATCCTTTCTCCCGCACGCTCTACCGTGATAGACAACGGTGTATCTGGGTTGGAACGAATCCACTCGACGACATTTTCCCAATGCTCAATCGCCTGAGCATTAATTGAGAGTAATTTATCGCCAACTTCAAGGCCTGAACGTTCGCCTGCTCCACCTTGTGAGACATTGACCAAACGAGTATAAATCTCAGGTGAATAGGGTCTGAAACCTAGCGACAGCATGGCTGACTCGTTTTCCGGATCAAACTTCCAATCACGAATATCTAGTGCAACGGTACGCTCAAAACCAATTTCATCGGCTGGTGCCACGGTAACTGTCATCTGATCATCACCTATATGAGAGATGAGTTGCATGTTGACAGATTCCCAGTTCGAAGTTTTGATACCTGAAATGGCTTTTAGTTCCATTCCCGTTTCAATTCCCGCCTTTGCAACAATCGAGTGCGGTGTCACTTGCCCTATAACAGGCTTAACGGCAGGCACACCGATAATAAAGACCAACCAGTAGGCAAAAATCGCAAACAAGAAGTTAAATATCGGCCCAGCAGCTACGATGGAAGTGCGTTTCCATAACGGTTTGCTATCAAAAGCATATTGACGGTCATCGTCATTGAGTTCATCAACGCGTCCATCCAGCATTTTGACGTAGCCCCCTAAAGGAATCACGGAAATACTGTACTCGGTGCCGTCTTGGCCAACCTTACTCCAAATGGATTTACCGAAGCCAATTGAAAACTTCTCTACTCTCACGCCACAGCGACGCGCGACCCAAAAATGACCAAACTCGTGCACGGCCACCAAAATGCCCAGTGCAACGATGAAAGAAACTAGATTCCATAAAATATCTGTCATTGTGTACGCTCTCTAATGACTTGATTGGCCAACATTCTTGCCATTCTATCGAGCTCTAGAAGGCTTTCCAAGTTATCCAGGCCTGCTGTAAACGTCTGCTTACTGACTTGGTTTAAAACTGAGCAGTTCACTCGCGCGATATCGGTGAATTTCATTTGACGTTCAAGAAATGCCGCCACCGCAACTTCGTTGGCCGCATTCAATGCAGTGGTGGCATGTTGCCCCATGTAACACGCTTCTATAGCTAACTCTAAACATGGGTAACGCGCAAAGTCTGGTTGCAAAAATGTCAACTCACCGACCTGTGTAAAATCAAGTGGTTTAACACCTGCACGCACACGCTCTGGATAAGACATCGTTAATGCAATGGGTGTGGCCATATCTGGTTCACCCAATTGTGCCAGTACAGAGCCATCGATATATTGCACCATTGAGTGGATCACCGACTGTGGATGAACAATAACTTTGAGCTGCTCTCTCTGCGCGTTAAACAACCACTTCGCTTCGATGTATTCCAGCCCTTTGTTCATCATCGTCGCCGAATCAACGGAAATTTTCGGTCCCATCGACCAGTTTGGATGAGCAACCGCTTGCTCTGGTGTGACAAGCTCTAACTGTTCCACTTCAGTGTAGCGAAATGGACCACCCGATCCTGTCAATAAGATATGATTGATACCATGTTCAGACAGATCGCAGCGACCGAGCTGCATTTGAACCGCTTCCGGCAAACACTGAAATATCGCATTGTGTTCACTGTCAACAGGCAGTAGTTGCGCACCTGATTTGGCCACTTCATCAATAAACAATTGCCCTGACATCACCAACGCTTCCTTGTTGGCGAGCAGAATGCGCTTACCCGCTTTCACCGCAGCCATGGTTGGAACCAAGCCAGCAGCACCAACAATTGCTGCCATTACGCTGTCGACATTTGATAACGTCGCCACATAACTGAGCCCATCTTCTCCACCAAGTACTTTGGTGTGTATCGCCGAACTGGCTAATACTCGTTCAAGACGTAAAGCAGCGTCCTTATTCGCCATCACTGCGTATTCAGGTTGCCATTTTCCACAAAGCTGCTGCATTTTTTCCACGTTAGAATCTGCGGCTAAGGCAACCACAGAAAACTTATCAGGGTTTTGTTCAACTACTTTTAACGTGCTGGCACCAATTGAGCCTGTTGCACCAAGAATCGTGAGCTTTTGCATAACTGATGACCGAATAAAGAAACAAGGGGAAATGGTGACACTTCCCCTTGTTATTGTCAGAACAAGAAATAAAGAAGAGCAAAAATTGGGAATGCAGCGGTAAGGCTATCAATGCGATCGAGAATACCACCGTGCCCCGGAATAATGTTGCTGCTGTCCTTAATTCCAGACTCTCGCTTAAACATACTTTCCACTAAGTCGCCTAACACTGATATTACAACCGTAGCAAGTGTGATCAAAACCATATGCAGTGGGCTGGAAAACGGTATATCAAACCAACCAGAAAACGCCCAACCTACGATGACCGCGGTGATGACTCCGCCAATTAAGCCTTCGATGGTTTTATTTGGACTCACTTTGGGTGCCATTTTACGTTTGCCTAAGCTCTTGCCAGCAAAGTATGCTCCACTGTCTGCCGCCCAAACCAAGAGGCACACAAACATCACCAGTTTTGCACCAAAATAAGGGGCATTTTCCACGTCAACCGCACGCAATAAAATCACGCTCCACATAAAAGGGATAAGGGTAAGCAAGCCAAAAAGGTGACGAAGAGGTTTGTGGCCTTGCCAACTCTGTGTTGATTTGGGGTAAGTAATAGCCAAAGCACTGGCATAGAGCCACCAGGCTGTACCCGCAGCTAGCATCAAATAGTGCGGCAAGCCAATTTGATTCTGGCTGGCTGAATCGCCATCAATCCAGAATAGGCTGCCGATAGTGACGACAACCGCTGGCACCATGGCTTTAATACGTGACTGTGTGTCAACAAACTGAGTCCACTCCCAAAAACCTAATAAGGTCACCGCGACCAATGCGGTAATGAATAGGGAAAGTGGCAACTCAAAAATTCCAAGCACTACCAGAGGCGCAAGAATTAGTGCAGTAATTATTCTTTGTTTCAAACTATTGGTTCCTTATTGAGCACTCATCAGGGCTTTTATTTGCTCACCCGTGCAACCAAAACGTCGCTCTCGATTCACAAACCAAGTGATCGCCTCAATCAGGCTATCTTCACCAAAATCAGGCCAAAATACGGGCGTAAAGTACATTTCAGCGTAGGCCATCTGCCATAACATGAAGTTACTAATACGGCATTCGCCACTGGTGCGAATCAGCAAGTCCACTTCTGGCAGATCGGACATGGTCAGATGTTTAGCAATCTCATCTTCTGTAATGGCATCAGCCAACAGTGCCCCTGCTTCAACTTGCTTAGCTACTTTTTGTACCGCCTGGGTGATGTCCCACTTACCACCATAGTTGGCAGCAACATTAATCACCATTCCAGTATTACTCGCCGTTAACTCTTGGGCTTCTGATATTTTCTTCTGAAGGCGCTCACTAAAGCGTGTGGTGTCGCCGATGATTCGCAAACGCAGATTGTTCTTATGTAGCTTCTTTACTTCGCTAGAAAGCACGGTAATGAAAAGTTCCATCAACAATCCGACCTCTTCTTCAGGACGGCGCCAGTTTTCACTACTAAAAGCAAATAAAGTGATTGCTTGAATATTGAGTTTGGAAGCCGCAACGATGGTTTTACGAACCGCATTGACGCCTTTCTTATGCCCAAAAACGCGAGGTTTACCTTTGGATTTTGCCCATCGACCATTGCCGTCCATAATAATGGCAATGTGCTTGGGAAGAGATTCTGAGAAGAGTTGAGAATTTTGCATAAAGAGTTAACTGAGTTCCATCAGTTGGGTAGAGTAACACAAAAAAGCGCTGTGCTGCGAACACAGCGCTTTCCAACAGTGATATCAATAGAAATATTAAACTTCCATTAACTCTTTTTCTTTCGCAGCAAGAACATCATCGATCTTCTTCACTGCAGCATCTGTTAATTTTTGAATTTCGTCTTGCGCTTTACGATCTTCATCTTCAGAAATTTCTTTGTCTTTCAGTAGAGCTTTAAGATCGCTGTTTGCGTCACGACGGATGTTACGTACGGCTACTCGAGCACCTTCAGCTTCACCACGAACGATTTTAACAAGATCCTTACGGCGCTCTTCCGTTAATGGTGGAAGTGGAACACGAATGACTGTACCAGCTGACATTGGGTTTAGACCAAGATCAGACATCATGATTGCTTTTTCAACTTTCTGAGTCAGCTCTTTATCAAATACAGTGATAGCCAGTGTACGCGCATCTTCCGCTATTACGTTCGCTACTTGGGTTAATGGCGTTGCTGCACCGTAGTAATCTACAGAGATGCCAGACAGCAGGCTTGGGTGCGCACGACCAGTACGAACTTTAGACAGGCCGTTTTTAAGCGCTTCAACACTCTTTTCCATGCGCTCTTGCGCGTCTTTTTTAATATCGTTAATCACGGTTTCACCTTAAAAATGTCGTCTTTCTACTAGAAAGCTTGTTCGGGGTTCGCTTACGCCATTGTGTTGCCAGCAATGGCGTAGTATCAGCTTAAGCGGTAATTAGCGTGCCTTCTGCTTCACCCATTACCACACGGCGCAAAGCCCCCGGCTTGTTCATATTAAATACGCGGATTGGCATTTTGTGGTCACGAGCCAAAGTAAATGCTGCCAAATCCATCACTTTCAGTTCTTTTTCAAGAACATCGGCGTAAGAAAGCTTATCATACAGCTCTGCGTCTGGGTTGGCTACCGGGTCAGCCGTAAATACACCATCCACTTTGGTCGCTTTTAGCACTACATCCGCTTCAATTTCAATACCGCGTAAACAAGCTGCAGAATCGGTGGTGAAGAATGGGTTGCCAGTACCTGCGGCGAAAATAACCACACGACCTTGACGAAGTTCGCGGATAGCATCGGCCCAGTTGTAGTCATCACACACACCATTTAGAGGTATAGCAGACATCACGCGCGCGTTTACGTAAGCACGGTGCAATGCATCACGCATCGCTAGGCCATTCATTACTGTTGCTAGCATACCCATGTGGTCACCCACTACACGGTTCATTCCGGCTTGCGCCAAACCTGCACCACGGAACAAGTTACCGCCGCCGATAACCACACCCACTTGCACACCCAGCTCTACCAGTTCTTTTACTTCCTGAGCCATACGGTCAAGTACAGTAGGATCAATGCCAAAGCCTTCTGAGCCTTGCAGAGCTTCGCCACTCAGTTTTAACAGAATACGCTGATACGCAGGTTTAGGGTTAGTCGTCATGGAGTATACCTTACAAAAGAGAGTTGTTGATTAACAGTCATGGATTGAGACTTGTGCTTTGCAACCAATCTCAACTCATGACGGCTAAAAATAAATTTACCGCTTATTCGTAAAAAGACCGTAGCCTTGGCTACGGTCTAATCTTTGCACAATCTCTAGGGATTAACCTTTTTGAGCCAGTGCAACTTCTTCTGCGAAGCTTAGGCCTTCAGCTTTCTCGATACCTTCACCAACTTCTAGGCGAACGAAAGTAACAACAGAAGCGCCACGCTCTTTAAGGATTTCACCAACAGATTTCTTAGGTTCCATAACGAATGGCTGACCAGTCAGAGAAACTTCGCCAGTGAATTTCTTCATGCGGCCTTCAACCATTTTCTCTGCGATTTCTTTTGGCTTACCTTCGTTCATAGCGATTTCTACTTGAACTTCACGCTCTTTCGCTACAACGTCAGCTGGTACGTCTTCTGGGTTCACGTAATCTGGGCGAGAAGCCGCTACGTGCATCGCAACGTGTTTTAGAGTTTCAGCTTCACCGTCACCAGCAACAACAACACCAATCTTCTCACCGTGACGGTAAGACGCTAGAACAGCACCTTCAACGTACTGAACGCGACGAATGTTGATGTTTTCACCGATCTTAGCAACTAGAGCAACACGCTCTTCTTCGAATTTCGCTTGTAGCTCTTCGATAGATGCTTTAGATGCAAGAGCATCAGCTGCAACTTTGCCAGCGAATGCAGTGAAGTTACCGTCTTTAGCAACGAAGTCAGTTTGACAGTTTACTTCAAGAAGAACTGCAACACCGTTTTCTTCTTTGATGAAGATACCGCCTTCAGCTGCAACGTTACCAGCTTTCTTAGCTGCTTTCGCTGCGCCAGACTTACGCATGTTTTCAATTGCCAGTTCGATGTCGCCGTTAGTTTCAACAAGCGCCTTCTTACATTCCATCATACCTGCGCCAGTACGTTCGCGCAGTTCTTTTACTAGAGCAGCAGTAACAGCCATTCTCTATTCCTCAGTTAATTCTGGATACGGTAAAAATCAGGGGCCAGTATTTCGGCCCCTGATGCTAACTATAACTTAGTTTATGCGACAACTAGGTTGCACATCGACTAAGTGTGACACAGAGCCGCGATTATTCAGCTTCTACGAAACCGTCTTTCTCAGCTACAGCTGCAACGTCTTTGTTACGGCCTTCAGCAAGAGATGCTGCCACAGCGTTCAGGTATAGTTGAACTGCACGGATAGCGTCATCGTTACCTGGGATGATGTAATCAACGCCGTCTGGGTTAGAGTTTGTATCAACTACTGCGAATACTGGAATGCCCAGGTTGTTCGCTTCTTTGATAGCAATGTGCTCGTGATCAGCATCGATTACGAATAGAGCGTCTGGAAGACCACCCATATCTTTGATACCACCAAGAGACTTCTCTAGCTTCTCCATTTCGCGAGTGCGCATTAGAGCTTCTTTCTTAGTAAGCTTGTCGAAAGTACCGTCAGTAGACTGAACTTCAAGCTCTTTTAGACGTTTGATTGACTGACGAACAGTTTTGTAGTTAGTCAGCATACCACCCAACCAACGGTTGTTTACGTAGTACTGGTTGCTTGCGATTGCAGCTTCTTTAACAGCTTCAGATGCAGCGCGCTTAGTACCTACGAAAAGAACTTTACCTTTCTTCTCGCCAACTTTAACTAGCTCAGCAAGAGCTTCGTTGAACATTGGTACAGTTTTTTCTAGGTTGATGATGTGAACGCGGTTACGAGCGCCAAAAATGAATGGCTTCATTTTTGGGTTCCAGTAACGAGTTTGGTGACCGAAGTGTACACCCGCTTTCAGCATATCGCGCATTGATACAGTTGCCATTTTAAAATCCTCTATGGGGTTAGGCCTCCACATCCCCCATGTATCCGACCCTAGCCTAATCGCTGGGCACCCCGGAACATGTGTCGGAATGTGTGTGATTTAAAGAAAAAGTATGTTTGGAAGAAGCTTGCTTCGCCATTAAGGGAACCTTAACGAAGAGAACAGTCCTCATTTCCGGCGCGCTTTATACCATATTTTGCCTATTGAAGGCAAAAAAAAATGCATTTAGCAACGAAGCCAAATGAACCCATCCCCTAAAAATTGGCCCTAGGTATGCTCTCGTTTTTCAGACAAATACACATTCTCATTTCTTCCTGTTAGAATGCCGCATCAGCACACCCTGATGTGCCCCCGAATTTAAGTAGAGAAAGCCAATGTCAATTAAGATTAAAACCGCTCAACAAATCGAGCGTATGAGAATGGCGGGTAAGCTAGCCGCTGAAATCCTGGAAATGATTGAGCCATACATCAAGGAAGGGGTGACAACGGACGAGCTGAACCAAATCTGTCACGACTACGCCCTAGAGAAAGGTGCTTATTCTGCTCCGCTGGATTATCACGGTTTTCCAAAGTCGATCTGTACGTCTATCAACCATATTGTTTGCCACGGCATTCCAGCATCGAAAGATGAAGTCGGCAGCAATGGTCAAATGAAACCTGCCGTACTGAAAAATGGTGATATCGTAAACGTTGATATCACCGTCATTGTGCCTGACGATGAAAAAGCCGATTTGTCTGTGCGTCCTCAAGGTTTCCACGGCGATACATCAAAAATGTTTTTGGTTGGTGATGTTTCTCCAGCCAACAAACGCCTATGCATGGTGGCGCAAGAAGCCCTGTATATCGGTATGCGTCAAGTCAAACCGGGTGCGACCGTGGGTGATATTGGTACCGCGATCGAGAAATACATCAAGGACAACAACAAAAACAACCCACGTAATAAGTTCTCTATTGTGAAAGATTTCTGTGGTCACGGCATCGGTGATGAGTTCCATGAAGAACCTCAAGTCGTTCATTACCGCAATAGCGACCGCAGTGTATTAAAAGAAGGTATGTGTTTCACTATCGAACCGATGATAAACGCAGGCAAGTTTGGTTGTACCGTTGATGCTGAAGATGATTGGACGGTATACACTGGTGACGGCAAAAACTCAGCACAGTGGGAACACACTATTCTCGTCACTAAAGACGGTTGTGAAGTGCTCACTCTGCGCAGTGAAGAGTCCATTCCTCGCTTGATGAAGAATATCTAATCTTCACTGAGTTAAATCATTTTTCCCATCCCCGCTCATGCGGGGATATTTTTTATCAGTCGCAACTCTGTTACATTCTTACGCAGATAACGATTGCACGGATAGCAAAATCATGGCTTTTCAATCCCCTTTAACTTTCACGGAAGAACAACTGTCGGTTACCCAACTGAAAGCAGGGCTCGATCTCTTCGCTAGTGAACAAAAACAAGCGTTTCTTAATCACCATCCGGTGACCGATTTGGTCCTCGCTCGTGCAGAATACATGGATTTGCTTCTAACGAGGCTATGGAGACACTTTGGTTTCAACGACATTCACAATATCGCGCTGGTTGCCGTAGGTGGGTATGGTCGTGGTGAGCTCCATCCGCTGTCAGATATTGATATCTTAGTGCTGTCGAAACATAAGCTGCCAACCTCACTGGAGCCAAAAGTAAGTGAGTTCATTACACTGCTATGGGACTTACGTTTAGAGGTTGGTCATGCCGTACGCACGGTTGAAGAGTGCGCTGCAATAGGTCGTGAAGATTTGACCGTTGCCACCAATTTGCAGGAAGCTCGATTGTTGTGTGGCAGTGAAAACACCTTCCAAGATTTAAAAAAAGTGGTGCTCTCTGACTCCTTTTGGCCCAGTGAGACCTTCTACCGTGCCAAGATTCAAGAACAGCGCGATCGCCATGCACGTTATCACGATACCACTTATAATCTGGAGCCCGACATTAAATCCACACCTGGCGGACTTCGTGACATTCACACGTTAAGTTGGGTGGCTCGACGTCATTTCGGCGCAACCTCACTGTTAGAAATGAGCCGCTACGGCTTTTTGACCGATGCCGAGTATCGCGAACTGGTGGAATGCCAAGATTTTCTGTGGCGAGTTCGCTTTGCCCTACATATTGAGCTAAAACGTTACGACAATCGATTGACCTTCGCTCATCAGTTGCAGGTCGCTGAGCATCTAGGCTTTAAAGGTGAAGGCAACCGCGGTATTGAAATGATGATGAAGGAGTTCTATCGCACGCTACGCCGTGTCGCAGAACTCAATAAAATGCTGCTCAAGCTGTTTGATCAAGCGATTATTAATGGTGGGGAAACCGAGCCAGCGGTCATCATCAATGAAGATTTTCAACGCCGAGGCCGTTTAATCGAGGCGCGTAAACCTGCGTTGTTCCAAGCGCGCCCAGAAACGATCCTTGATATGTTTTTGCACATTGCCAATGACTCCACGATTGAGAGTGTTAGCCCTCCGACACTGCGTCAATTGCGTACCGCTCGCCGACGTTTGAACAAATTTCTTCATACCATTCCGGAAGCGCGTGAAAAATTTATGGAGCTGGTTCGCCACCCCAATGCGCTTCATCGAGCCTTTAGCTTAATGCATAAACTTGGAGTCTTAGCCGCCTACCTTCCCCAATGGAGCCAAATTGTTGGACAGATGCAGTTTGATCTTTTCCACGTCTATACCGTGGATGAACACAGTGTACGACTGCTCAATCACATCAATACCTTCGGTTACGCGAAAAACCACGATAAACACCCCATCTGTTGTGAGCTCTATCCGAGACTGCAAAAGAAAGAGTTATTGATTCTAGCAGCGATTTTTCACGATATTGGCAAAGGACGTGGCGGCGATCACTCAGAGATCGGTGAAAAAGAAGCATACGATTTCTGTATTGAACACGGCCTCTCCAAGCCCGAAGCCAAACTGGTTTCTTGGCTAGTACGACACCATCTTCTGATGTCGGTCACCGCTCAGCGCCGAGATATCTATGACCCAGAGGTGATCACTGAGTTCGCCAAACAAGTACGCGATGAAGAACGTTTGGAATATTTGGTCTGCCTGACCGTTGCGGATATTTGTGCAACCAATCCAGAACTTTGGAACAGTTGGAAACGCACCTTACTAGCGGAACTGTTTTACTCCACCCAAAGAGCCTTACGACGCGGATTAGAAAATCCGGTCGATGCGCGCGAGCGTATTCGCCACAACCAGCAATTGGCTTCCGCTTTGCTGCGCAAAGAAGGTTTTACCGCGCGTGAAATCGAAGTGTTGTGGCAACGCTTTAAAGCAGATTATTTTCTCCGTCACACCCACAAACAGATCGCCTGGCATTGCGAACATATTCTGCGCATGGATGATCCTGAGCAGCCTTTAGTGCTGATGAGTAAAAAGGCCACTCGTGGCGGTACAGAAGTTTTTGTCTACACCAAAGACCAACATGCACTCTTTGCCACCGTGGTGGCAGAGCTAGACCGTCGTAATTTTAACGTACACGACGCGCAAATCATGAGCAGTAAAGATGGCTATGTTCTTGATACTTTTATGGTACTTGACCAACACGGCCAAGCGATCGATGTCGACAGCCATAGGGCTGTCATTAAACATCTGGTGCATGTGTTATCCGATGGCAGACCGACAAAAGTCAAAACGCGCCGTACGCCTCATAAACTGCAGCACTTTAAAGTTAAGACCAAAGTGGATTTCCTACCCACGAAGAGTAAAAAACGCACCTTGATGGAATTGGTGGCGCTCGATACACCGGGGCTACTTGCGATTACAGGCGCGACCTTCGCTGATATGGGATTTAACTTGCATGGGGCAAAAATCACCACCATAGGTGAGCGAGCGGAAGACTTATTTATTCTGACAAGTGAGAATGGCGGACGACTCAGTGAAGAGCAAGAACTTCAGCTACGTGAAAAACTGATTCACAACATCGCCGAACTCGCCCCTTAACCTCATCATAAAATTCTGCTTTTGATAAATCCCTCAGCATGCTCTGCTGAGGGATTTTTTCACCAAGGATACCGAGCGCGATCTCGTGCACAACTTAGTCAATTGGTCGGATGATCAGCTATCTACCACATGATTTGACTGCTACATTGAAGCTTAACAGTCATACCTAAATAGAGGTCGCTTATGTATCCACACCTCACTGGACTGGGTATTCATGATCCTAGCCAGATTGAACGCTATTCACTACGTCAGGAAGCGCACAAAGACGTATTAAAAATCTATTTCCACAAGCAAAAAGGCGAGTTTTTTGCCAAAAGCGTGAAATTCAAGTATCCACGACAAGTCAAAAATGTCTTGGTTGATAGCGGTAGTCATCAATATAAAGAAGTCACGGAAATTAATCGCAACCTCACTTTAGTCATTGATGAACTAAATAAAATTACCAAGCCACCCAAACAAGAAGATGTGGATATCAAACAAAAGATCCTTACTGATCTGAAGCATCTTGAGAAAGTGGTGGCGAGCAAAATTGCCGAAATTGAAGCGGATCTCGAAAAACTCAAATAAGCGAAGCTCGCCTCATTGGTTTAAAACTGCCTAAATGGCAAAGGGTTGATATGACATCAACCCTTTTTACTGTGATCACCCTAGTATGAGTGCATTAGTGACTTGCGGTAAGCAAAGTGCTCGGCCACTCAAAACGTTCAAACAACTGTTGCCAAACTTTATCAACCTCTGCTCGAATCACAACTTCTTGCTGTGTATACGGATGGACAAATCTGAGTTCAGAGGCGTGCAGCAGCAATCTCGGCGCGTCAAACTCTTCACGGAACAGCTTATTGTGTTTGCCATCACCATGGGTGGTATCCCCCACGATCGGATGACGAAGATGCGCCATATGGCGGCGAAGTTGATGCTTACGACCGGTTTTCGGCTTGAGCTCCATTAACCCATAGCGGGTCGTTGGGAACTTGCCCGTTGAATAAGGCACTTCCACTTTGGCCAGTGGTTTGTAGAGCGTAATCGCGTCTTGTGCTTCCTTCTCTTGCGAAGCAAACTTATCCGCAATCTTATCCAGTTCAACCTTCAACGCGTAGTCTAGCTCCCCTTCTTCCTCTATCCAGCCACGCACAATCGCATGGTAGGTTTTGCTCATCTCCTGTCCGGCAAACATGGGCATAACCTGAGATGCGACTTCAGAGGACAGTGCAAAAACCAACACCCCGGAGGTTGGACGATCCAGGCGATGAAGCGGAAAAACATGCTGACCAATTTGATCACGCAATGTCTGCATTACAAACTGCGTTTCATGTTTATCCAACCAACTGCGATGCACAAGCATGCCCGCCGGTTTATTCACGGCCACAAAATATTCATCCTGATACACAATCTCCAGCATTACTGGCTTACCTCATCAATCGTACGCAAAATACTCAACAACGTTTGTGTATCACGCTGTTCTTTCCAAGCTTCTTCAAAATAAGGGGTGAGCAGAAACCCCTTAGGCAGTGACGCCCCTTGTGCCATCATCTGCTGTATGCGAGCGATGAAGATCCACTGCAACCATTGTTGTGGCGCTAACGTGTCGACCGCAAAAGGCATTTCGCTTTGCAACAATGCAGGCTCTGGGGGTATTTCATCCCACCAGCCTAAACGTTTCAGCTCCAGCTCAAGTTGTCGCAATAATCCCGTCAAAGTTGAGGTGTTTGTCATTAATCTTTACATTCCGAACCTTGAATTAGCCGCGAATGATACCATTTATTGAAGAAATAAAGTTAGGACAACATGCTTCATGGATACCATACACACTCTCAGTCAACTCCTTACCGCCAGCGACTGCCAATACGCCATTTATGATTTGGGCCGCCGTATCAATCCAATCAGCCAAACGCAATTTGCCGAGATAGAAAAAGGCTCAGCGCCTTATCCTTACCCTCTGCAACGGAAAGCCAATTTGGCGATTGTGTATTGGAATGAGCAAAAGCAACCATGGATTTGTTTTTTGAAATTTGAACTCGACGAGCGTGGTCTATTGAAGCAAGCCGACATCGGCAACTTCATTAAATTTGTCGTAGAAGCGATGGGAACGCGTTTATCGCAAGAAATGAGTGAAGAACAGCAACAGAAGTTGGCGAACAATCCTTATACGTTTAAGCCTTCTGAAGACAAAATGGCGGTGTTTCATAGCTTGGTGCGCGCGCAATTGCAGTTACCGACCAGCCAATATTACGAACACGCCCAAATCTATTTCCAAGGAAAATTGGGGTGGGAAAACTGGCAAACCGTTGGCTTGCAGGGCATTACCGACATCTGTGCTCGATTGGATCAAGAGCAAAATGGCGTGCTAATACGCAAGGCACTGGCGCACCTTCCTTCAACCCCATTGTATGCTCTGCTTGGTGCGTTAGAGCATGTCACCTTGCCTGAAAAGCTAACAGCCCGCTTAATCGAGCTCACTGAAGGCGAAATCGCCAAGCCACACCCTGATCTGTTTTTGCTCTCAGCGCTAATTCGTGCGCTGTCAGGCGCAGAGCAAGCACAAGTGAAGCCCCTGCTGAACACACTGCTCGCCAGCCCTAGATTGAGCCATCAGGAAGTGTTGATTGGTATTGCGGGTCGCGCTTGGCATTGGTTAGCTGAAACGGAGGTCGCACAGCTCTTTTTGGTTCGTTTGGCACAAACGGGTAATCAAAACCTGTTCAATCAACTGTTTGCCGACTTAGTGATGGTTCCACAGCTCAGAATGGTGCTACTGCCTCTGCTGCACTCCAGCCCATCACCAGAGCTGGCCAATGCACTTTTAAATCTACAACAGGCTACAAAAGGATAAACCATGGTCGGTGATTTGTTTGCCATCTTAGGATTGTGTTTCTTCTGTTTTCTCTTTTGGCAACAACGTCGCCAATCGGAACTGGCCAAGGCTGCGATAGCACGCAAATGCGACCAACTGGAGTTACAACTCATTAGTGTTGCGTTTGGCGGGCACAAATTAAAAACGCCAGAGGGAAGCTGGCGTTGGCATACTGTTTATTTATTTGAGTTTTCAGCGCTCGGTGACGACTGCTATCAAGGGCAACTGATGATGACAGGATTCAGGCCGCTGAACTTTTTCCTGCCACCTCATCGGATGTAAAACGCATTGTCACGAGCGCATTGCACTGACTAAGCTGGGAAACATCATAAAAGCCCAGCTTGGTGAGTACTTTGATTGCAGCGATGTTCTGAGGTTTGATGTGTGCCGTTAAGCTCTCCAACTGCAATTCATGCATCGCTTTGGGCACAAACGCCTTCAATGTTTCGCTGGCGATCCCTTTCCCCCAGTACGATTTATCAAACATGAACTCCAGTTCAGGTTGACTATCTAAATGCGCGATATAGACATGCCCCATGTATTCGCGATTGTAGTTATCCAATACAGCTCTGGCATGGATCGTTTTATCATTCAATACTTTATCAAACAGAAGCTTGGCATTGGCAACCGTGTATGGACCATTGAGCTGCGCACGATTCTTCGCGCAGCAATTTAGCATCACGAATTCGAGCTTTAATGATTCATTGTAAGGAAGGAGTAATGTCCTTCGAGTTACTATGGTCACATTCTATCCTTGATATGGCGGTACCGATTTAGCGCGTTGCAAATCCGTTACGCCCAATTGAGAAGCCGAAAAATTAAACCAACTTGAACAAAGAGTTATTGATCCAGATTGTTTTTTAACGTTGTTTATAAAATACTTATATCGATCTGACGGTAGAGAGTGTGAAGAGATGCCGATAAGAAAAGCCCCGACACTTTCGTATCGGGGCTATGGTCTTACTCGCAGCAGTCCGGCTACTAATAATGCTCCCTGCATCATCCTTAATAGTGGCTGAATCCTTCAGCGAATCCGTACATCGCCTTCCTAGCGGTGTCCTAAATCTTCCTGATAGCTAACTATTCCTGTTAGCGCACATCACTTGTTCCTTGAGCGGTGTCCTTGGTATCGTCCTGATACTGTCCTTGCCTCAATCCTCGAGGTGTCCACGTCATTCCTTTGTCATCAACATCCTATTGATGATTGTTTCCTTACAAGGTCCTTCGCTCCTTGCTTGATTCCTCATCCTGAGCAACCAAATCGTCTTCCTGACGATAACCAAATCCTTGGCGTTTCCTGTTCCGTGTCAGCATCCTTCCGACAAGGTTTAATTTACTCTTTTTCTTGAACGGAGCAATCCACCGGCAAAGAAAAACGCTTATGCAAACCATTACATCGAATTAACATTCCTTATTAATCATTAAGTTAGGTTGTTTTGACAACCATTCCTCTTACGATGAATTAGCTTTCTCGCACAAGCTGTGTAAGAGATCTCTCACACGCGATTACCGAAATTGCTATTCGCCAAAAACCTTAGTGCCACGTATCATGATAAACATATCGTTATCAGGAAGAAAAAATGTTAACTCAAGATGTCACCAAAGAGCTGGAAGCGGTGCTTGAACAGCTTCAGCAACAAGGAAAAGAGCCGTCTGTCGCGCTTGTGAAGGCACGATTAAAAACATCGGTCCCCATGCCTGCGATCATTGCCGCGATCAAAAGCTGGAAGAGCGCCCAGCGAGTACCGAAGATCGAAGTGGCAAGTCAAACCAATCAAGATGCGGAACGCATTGCCCAACTCGAAGCGACCGTCCTGAAGCTGGCAACTCGTATCGATGCATTAGAAGCACAACTAAAAGAGAAAAACCAATGAAGATATGGGTTGATGCCGACGCCTGTCCAAAAGTGATTCGAGAAACTATTGTCCGCGCAGCAGAGCGAACCGGTGTCGAATGCACCTTTGTCGCCAATCACGTTGTACCAGTACCAAGAAGGCCCAACATCCACAGTTTGCAAGTGCCTGCCGGCTTTGACATTGCGGATAACGAGATCGTCAAACGTGTGGAACCAAACGATTTGGTGATTACTTCTGATATTCCGCTCGCCGATGAAGTGATCACCAAAGGCGCACTCGCCTTAAGCTCACGTGGTGAGTTGTATACTAAAGACACCATCAAAGCGCGCCTTAACATTCGTGACTTTATGGAAACCATGCGCTCAAGTGGAATCCAAACTGGCGGCCCTGCGGCTCTCTCACAAACCGAACGCCGCGAATTCGCCAATCATTTGGATCGCATTTTGGCTAAATTTAAGAAATAAAGCTCTCACCTTTTAAATTGAGCCAGTTGATCAACATCTGGCTCACTAGTGAATATTTGTACCCAGCCTTGCATACAAAGCGTGTTATCGCTCCCATTCGCATTCTCTCACTTACCTTTTTCACCCTCTTGATATAGATCCAATATGCAACTTGAATTATTTTGAACGGCGTTTTTAATGACTTTGTAGAAAATAATGGGCTTTAATATCCTTTCCAGTGGAAGCTATCTGCCAGTCAATCAGTGGTCAGATCGGGAGATGGATCGCTTCCTAAAATTACCCTCAGGAACTTGTCGAAACAAATTCGACGTTGAATATCGTCATGTAGCCGACACGAAAGAAACCGCTGTATATATGGCAATGCAAGCGATAACGCAATGTCTCGCTAACACACACGCGCTAAGTTCTGTTGACCTCCTTATTTATGCCAGTGGCACACATCATCAGTCTTTACCTTATGATGCATCGGCAGTCTTAGCGGCATTAGACGCCCCGACATCGCTAGAAAGTTTTGATTTAAACAGTACGTGTTTGTCTTTTCTCTCCGCTCTCAATCTTGCTCAGAACCTTTTTTTAGCAAAACGCTACCAACGTATTCTTATTGTCACCAGTGAGCTCGCTACGGGCATCACATTGAATCGCAGCTTCACACTCAAACCTGAAGTTGCAACCTTATTCGCCGACGGTGCAGCAGCGTTTTTACTCGAGCAAACAGAGAATAAAGGGCTGCTCACAAGCCACTTTGAAACGCATCACGCTGGGTATTCATTCTGTCAAATAAAGGGGGGAGGCAGTCATATCAACCCGCATACTTCAGAGCATCAAGCCTATTTGAAAAACTGCCAATTTGAAATGGAAGGCAAAGCACTGTTTAAACATGTGCGCAAAACTTTGCCTGCGTTTCTTGAAAAAGGCTTTTGCTCCTCTCCAGTTACCCTTCGCGATATTGACTACTTTCTTCCACACCAAGCGAGCGCTCACGGTTTAAAGAAATTGCCCTCACTCGTCGGTTTACCGAAAGAGAAAATCGTTAATCACTTTTCCACCTTGGGTAACCAAGTCGCTGCGTCATTGCCGATAAACTTGCACTGGCTACGCAACCAACCAGGCACACAAGGGAAACATGTTTTATTGGCGGGCACTGCTGCTGGGCTCTCGTTGGGGATGGGAGTCCTTAAACTATGAAAATATTAGTCACAGGTGGCAGTGGTATGCTGGGTAGTGCGATTCTACGGATGTTTCACCAGCAACATGAACTGCACTTTACTGCGCGAAATACTGTCATCGCAAAACAACTCACCGACCAATTCAATGTCACACCGCATTTACTCAATTTAGAGGATAAATCAGCGGTTTATGATGTATGCCAAGGTATGGATGGAATCATCCATTGCGCTGCGCTCTCAAGCCCTTGGGGAAAGTGGGAAGCGTTTTATCAATCCAATGTAGACACCACAAAAAACCTAATCTGCGCAACGAATGCCCATCAGGTATCACGTTTTATCCATATTTCCTCCACCAGCGTCTATTTTGACCACAAAGACCGGTGGAATATTCGAGAAACAGACGATATTGCTTCGCGTTGGTGTAATGATTACGCGCACACAAAATACTTATCTGAACTTGAAGCCATACAGGGGCAAAGCAAAACGATCATTTTAAGACCTCGTGGTATTTTCGGTCCTAACGATCGCGCGATTATCCCAAGGGTACTTAAAGCGATAAAAAACGACACACTACTTCTGCCATCTGGGCGAAATCCGGTTGTTGATCTGACTTATGTCGATAATGTTGCCCATGCTGCCATGCTTGCTTGTACTCAAGCGGAACAACTTCAACATGGTGACATATTCAATATATCCAACAACGAGCCAATGCCGATTGAGACCGTGCTAAGAGCTTTGTGTGAGGCATTGAACATAAACGTTAAATTAATATCACTCCCATACCGCTTGGTGTTGCCGTTATTAAAACTCAGTGAGCAAATACGGATGCGCTTACCGTACCAACCGGAGCCAAAGCTCACTTCATACAGCGCAGGGTTATTTAACTACCACCAAACTCTAGATATCAGTAAGGCGCAGCAAAAGCTGAATTACCAACCGCTTTTTTCAGTTCAAGAAGGAATCCAACAGTATGCAGACTGGTCTAAAAATAAAAATCTTTGAGGCTGGGCACTGCGTACACCCTAGTTTTGTCGTCAAACCCGGCTCTGGGTTAAAGCCAAGATCGTTCCCAGCGGCTGTCGCGTTAATTCGACACCCAACTAAAGGTAACATTCTGTTTGATACTGGGTATCACGAGCATTTTTTCCGTGCCACTCGTCCCTTCCCTGAACGCTTTTATGCTTGGACAACACCATGTCACTATCAAAAAGATCGCGGAATTGTGGCTCAGTTAGCAAAAGAAAAAATCGGACCTCATGAGATTGAACACTTGGTCCTTTCTCACTTTCATGCCGACCACATCGCTGCCGTGTCTGAGTTTGCGCACTCTCAACTACATTGCCAACAAAAAGGAGTGGACGCCCTGACTAAGAGTGGGCGAATGAGGGGCGTGAGAAAAGGATACCTAAAAGCACTACTCCCTCGACAACTCGAGTCGAACTTGGTCATGCACCGTGATTTTTCCATACCCATTGGTGAAATCCTTCCCCATTGCCAAGGCGTTGATCTGCTTTGTAAAGATATGTTCAAAGACGGCTTAATTTACATGGTGAGTTTACCCGGACATGCTGCTGGTCAAGTAGGGCTTTTAGCGAAGAGAGAGCAAGGTTGGCTGTTCTTGTTAGCAGATGCCTGTTGGTTAATCGAGAGCTTGAGTGAAAACATCGATCAACATTGGCTCGCGAACCTGCTTTGCGATGATACCCAAGCCTACAAGCAAACACTCTCTGAGTTGAGAAATTGCTACCAGCATACCCATCATTTTGTGCGCTTTGTGCCTTCTCATTGCCAAACGACAATCCAACAGTTAATCACAGAAGGATGGATAATGTGAGAACGCTTCTCTCTGAGTTTTGGCGTACGCGCTACCGCCCTTTTAGCTCAAGAACACATGTTGAAAAGTGGCAACAAGAACAGGTAACACAACATCTGGATTGGGTGTGTCGTCATTCTCCTTATTATCATTCATTTCAAGGAGCGTCACTCCGTGATTTCCCAATCATGAATAAGCAAACCATGATGGAAAATCTCTCTGAGTTAAACACAAAAGGTTTGGATGCAAACTCATTAATGCTACAAGCATTAGAGGCAGAAAAATCACGCAATTTTGCAGCATCAAAAGTTGGCAATGTAACTGTTGGACTGTCTTCGGGCACCTCTGGTATGCGTGGATTGTTCCTCGCGGATAAACAAGAGACACAACTCTGGGCTGGCAACATTTTGGGTCGCCTCTTGCCCAGCTTGTGGGGAAAACATCGAATTGCTCTTGCCCTGCGAGCCAACAGCCCGTTGTATAAATCCGTAGCAAAAGGCCCCGTTACGTTCTTTTATGCTGATTTAAACAAACCTTACCAAGAGTGGATAAAGGAACTAGATGAGTTTCAACCCACGCTTTTGGTTGGTAGCGCTCAAGCCCTTCAACTCTGTGCTCAATTCAGTGGTCAATTTGGTCAGCCAGCGATCCAGCCGAAACGGATCATTTCTGGAGCAGAGGTGCTAACCGAGAGCGACCGTCACTATATTTCTCAAAAATTCGATAGCGAATTGCATGAAGTCTATCAATGTACTGAAGGTTTTCTTGCGTGTACGGACCAACAAGGACAAATGCGATGGAATCAAGATATTGTCTATATTGAAAAACATTGGCTAAACGCTGAACGCACTCATTACAGCCCTATCATCACTGATTTTCGTCGTAAAACTCAGCCAATTATTCGCTACCAGCTTGACGATATCATTGAGAGCAAACAGGACAACGGCGTATTTGAACCGCTCGGAGCCATTGCCGGTCGATGTGGCGACTGCCTAACATTGAACGCAAGCCAAGTAGCCGTGTCGGTGCTACCTGATCTTATTTACCGATCCATCACTTTAGAAATTCAACATCGTGTCGATTACCGAATCACCCAAACCGGAGCTCAGGCTATTCAAATCGAGGCGGATGTTCACCACCACCCGAGCATTTATCGAGCCCTAGTAAAACTGTTTGATCAACTAAGGCTTGATCCCGTCACATTCAATTATCGCCCTGCTCCGATTTGGACTCCGATAAACAAACAACGACGAGTGGTGAACACATGCGGATTTTAATCACGGGCGCCCGGGCACCCGTCGCATTAGAGTGGGCAGCGATGTGTATAAAGCATGGACACGATGTTATTCTCACTGATTCATTAGCACAACCTCTGGGGGCGTTTTTACGAGGCATTGAGCATTACGTAAAAACGGCTTCACCTCGATTTTCGTTTCCTACTTACCAGCAACAGATCCTCAATTTACTCACTCAGCAGCGCATTGATATGGTGATACCGACTTGTGAAGAAGTGTACTATTTGGCACACATCGCCCAACAGTGTCCGAGAGTCCATTTTTTTCTACCCAATTCGACATTACTTCGCTCACTGCACAACAAGTTTACCGTCTTTGACCAACTTCAAGATTTACCCGAGATTTCCCTACCTAAAACTCGTTTGGTTACCGATAAACATGACATCGAGATTGACGCAGGCTCAGTACTCAAACCGGTTTACTCTCGATTCGGCGGTGAAGTAATACGAGATATTACCCGTCAGTCTATTTCCACTCTCACGATGTCGACTCAACATCCTTGGGTACAGCAAGAAAAAATCCATGGAGCACCTATTTGCAACTACGCGATTTTTGAACATGGTCAAATGAGAGCACACCAAGCTTATCTTCCCAAAAACTGTGTAAATGGCTCTGCCGCCAGTGCGTTTCAACCGATAGTTAATGATCGATTAGAGGCATTTATGACGGCTTTTGGACATCGACATCACTATCATGGTCAAGTTTCATTTGATTTTATCCAGACAAACGATGAGCTATATATAATCGAGTGTAACCCAAGAGCCACTAGTGGTTTACACCTACTCTCACCTCAATGTACTCAGTTATTTCCCGAACTTGCGTTCTCTTTTCCTACAAAACCGCAGTTACACCATTTAGGAGCGCTTTCGCTCATCGCACGAGGCGGATTATCCTTTTTTAAAGCAAACACTTGGCAAGATTGGCTATCAGGCGTCAACGTAATGCGGCAACACGACTTACCGATCAGGTATCAAATGTTGAGCGTTTTTGAGCTACTTCAAATCGCAAGGAAGAACAAAGTGAAATTGGCTGCGGCTTCGACCGTTGATATAGAGTGGAATGGTGAAGAAATGCCTTGATAATGCCTTTCCATAGAAACAGCTAATCAAGTGCTGAAATTGTTTCACCGGTTCAAATTAAGAAGTGAGACAAACTCTTTATATCCTTTTGCAGAGTTATAAATAGACAGAAGCCTGCGATATTCGCAGGCTTTTGTTTCGAGTCGAGATGTCGAGTTAAGGCTTATGGCGTGTAGTACGTTGCCGCGCCTGGGCCGACTGGCAAACCAAACACAAATACCCATACGTAGAACAACAAGCTCCAACCCACCATAAAGACGATAGAGTATGGCAGCATCACAGAGATCAGTGTACCGATACCCATGTTCTTCATGTAGCGAGTGGCAACCGCGAGGATCAGACCGAAGTAGCTCATCATCGGCGTGATGATGTTCGTCACGGAATCACCGATACGGTATGCCGCTTGAATCGTTTCAGGCGCGTAACCCACCAGCATCAACATTGGAACAAAGATCGGTGCAGTGACCGCCCACTGAGCAGAGGCCGAACCAATCATTAAGTTGATGAAGCCACACATAAGGATGAAGGCAAAGAACAGCATCGGGCCAGTAAGACCAATGGTCTGTAGGAAATCGGCACCCGCCACCGCGAAAACTTGACCGAAGTTAGTCCACTTAAAGAAAGCAACAAACTGAGCAGCAAAGAACACCAACACAATGTACATACCCATTGAAGACATGGATTTTGACATCGCATCAATCACATCGCGATCATTCTTCATCGTGCCAACGACTTTGCCGTAAACAAAACCAGGGACAGCAAAGAAGACAAAGATAAACGCCACGATACTCTTAAGGAATGGTGAACCCGCTACCGTACCTGCGTCAGAGCGCAACACACCGTCAGCTGGAACAATCGTCCAAGCAAGTAATGCTGATACTACTAGTACCGCAACACCCGCCAGTTTCAGACCTTTTTTCTCAACGTCAGTGAGACGGCCCATCTTATCGTTTGAAAGATCTTCTGCAGCTTCCTCAACGTTGTATTTGCCCAGTTTAGGCTCAACGATTTTTTCGGTAACAAACGCACCCAAACCTGCAATAACAAAGGTCGAAGCAAACATGAAGTACCAGTTCACTTCAGGGCCAACCGTGTATGTAGGGTCGATCATTTTTGCTGCCGTTTCAGTAATACCTGAAAGCAGTGGATCCACCGTACCGATCAACAAGTTTGCCGAGTAACCACCAGACACACCCGCAAACGCAGCAGCCAAGCCAGCAAGAGGGTGACGACCGAGTGAGTGGAACAACATCGCCGCAAGCGGAATCAGAACCACATAACCAAGCTCAGATGCGGTGTTCGAAATGATACCTGCAAAGACCACAGTGACGGTCACCATGCGCTTAGACGCACCCATCACCATGCCACGCATGGCTGCAGAAAGTAGACCTGAGTGTTCTGCAATTGCAACACCCAACATGGCTACCAGCACTGTGCCTAAAGGAGCAAAGCCGACAAAGTTTTTAACGAGATTGGTCACGATCAGCTCTAGTCCGTCTGCGTTCAGTAAGCTCACAACGTGAATCATACCGTCAGCAGCGCGGCCCTTGGCACCCTCAGGGCGAGGATCGACAACGGAGACTTCAAAATAGCCCGCGATGCCTGAAGAAACTAAAATTGCCAAACAGAAAATGGCAAAAAGTGTGATTGGGTGGGGCAACAAGTTCCCCAAATATTCCACCGTATCTAGAAAGCGCGTAAAGAGCGGTTTCTTCGGTGAAGTTTGCTTAATTGAATCAGATGAACTCATCTGTTCCCTCCTTGTAGTTTTTCCTGTGCATTTGTGACAAAAATGTCAAAAGCGAGCGCAGGTTACTCGACAAGAGAGGGAAAATGAAATTACAAATGTTACAAAACTTTTCCGATAGCAATATTATCAACCAACTAACGTTTAAAATTTAGCCTTATAAGCCAGTTTGTTGTTATTAACTGGAATTATAAATAACCCACCAAACCAACACCATACGATATAGGAATCATCGTTTTCTCACGTTTTTACTGCCAATGTAATTATTTTTGCACCGCTTTAAAACGTGGATTACTTTTGCAAATAACGTATAAACGACCACGTCGTCTGACGATCTGGCAATCTGGATGACGCGTTTTTGCGCTCTTGAGCGACTTGAGTACTTTCATTTCTTAACCTTCTTTTGAACCAAACTGAGCAAAACGACGATTGAAGTTCGCCACTCGACCCTCTTTTTGCACCACTCTTTGTTTACCGGTGTAAAACGGATGCGATTCCGAGGAGACTTCAATGGTGAAGTAAGGATAGGTTTGGCCATCTTCCCATTCGATGGTGCGGTCAGTTTGCAAGGTCGAACCAACCATAAAATAGTGATCGACACTGGTATCGTGGAACACGACGTTGCGATATTCAGGATGGATTCCCGGTTTCATTTTCTCCCTCCAACAATTGTTATGTTATAACATATTAATTAATAATTATTATCAACAAGAAATGCAAGAGAAAACTGTGATATTTTTCAGTCCATCTGTTGTTTTTTTATTTGACTCACTATGCACTCCATTGATCCTATTGGCTTTATTGAGAGCCCCTATAAAGAGAAGTTTGCGGTCCCCAGACAACCTCGCTTGGTCCCTGCCGCGACGGCACGGGTAAAACTGGTTGGCAGTGCCAACACGCCCGAATCAGTAAGAGGTTTGGAGCAATTTTCCCACGTTTGGTTGCTGTTTTTGTTTGATCAAAACTTGGCCGCGGGTTGGAAACCGACCGTTCGCCCTCCTCGCCTAGGTGGCAATGAGCGCATGGGTGTATTTGCCACCCGTTCAACGTTTCGCCCCAACGGCATTGGTATGTCAGCGGTGGAAATGAAAGGGATAACTAAACAAGGCGATCAGGTCTATCTCGATCTTGGCAGTGTGGATTTGGTGGATGGTACCCCCATCATTGATATCAAGCCTTACATCCCCTATTCCGACGCAATTTCCGATGCCGTCGGTGGCTACGCAGAGTCAGAACCCGAGCGCTCACTCGTGATCTTCTCCAGTGAAGCGGATGCGCTATTGGCGACACGACCCAATGGGACGCTAGAGAAACAGGTCATCGCGCAAGTCTTGGCACAAGATCCTCGCCCTGCCTATAAGAAAAACAAACCGGATGAGAAAGAATATGCGGTAAATTTGTTCGATTTGAACGTCAAATTCATTATCCAAGATAAGATAGTGACGGTTAGCCGCATCGAACGCTTTTGACAATCACAAATGGCTGATATCATAGTCAGCTTAATTTTGTTCCCTCACTTTTGAGGGGTTATTCAAACCATGATGAAACGGATACCATAGAATGCGTACCAGTAAATATCTTCTTTCTACTCTGAAGGAGACTCCAAACGACGCAGAAGTAGTGAGCCATCAGCTCATGCTACGTGCAGGTATGATCCGTAAGCTGGCTTCAGGTCTTTACACCTGGCTGCCTACTGGTCTACGTGTGCTGCGTAAAGTCGAAAACATCGTTCGTCAAGAGATCGACAATGCAGGTGCAATCGAAACCTTGATGCCCGTTGTGCAGCCGTTTGAACTATGGGAAGAGACTGGCCGCTCTGAAAAAATGGGCCCGGAACTTCTTCGCTTTACTGACCGCCATGTTCGTCCGTTCGTACTCAGCCCTACAGCAGAAGAAGTGATCACCGCGTTAGTTCGTAACGAAGTGAGCTCATACAAGCAACTTCCGCTGAACCTATACCAAATCCAAACTAAATTCCGCGATGAGCGTCGTCCACGTTTTGGCGTGATGCGTGCACGTGAATTTTGCATGATGGATGCGTACAGCTTCGATATCGACAAAGCTGGCCTAGAAAAATCTTACCAAGCGATGCACGATGCTTACTGTAAAGCATTCGACCGTATGGGTCTTGAGTACCGTCCTGTACTCGCAGACTCAGGTGCGATCGGTGGTAACGGCTCTCAAGAGTTCCACGTACTGGCTGAAAGTGGTGAAGACCTGATCGCTTTCTCAACTGAGTCCGATTACGCCGCCAACATCGAGAAAGCAGAAGCCGTTGCTCCTGCGGTTGAGCGTGCAGCGCCAACTCAAGAGATGACGCTGGTTGATACGCCAAACGCCAAAACCATTGCTGAACTGGTTGAACAATTCGATCTACCTATCGAAAAAACCGTTAAAACGTTGTTCGTGAAAGCGTCGGATGAAATTGAAGCGCCAATCGTTGCACTGATCATCCGTGGTGACCACGAACTCAACGAAATCAAGGCAGAAAACCTTGTTGAAGTTGCAGCACCTTTAGAGATGGCAACAGAAGAAGAGATGCGCGAGTTCATCGGCGCAGGTGCAGGTTCTCTTGGCCCTGTCGGCCTTAAACTACCATTTATCGTTGACCACTCGGTTGCTGTCATGAGCGATTTCGGGGCGGGCGCAAACATCGATGGCAAACACTACTTCGGTATCAACTGGGGTCGTGATGTGGAGCTTGGCCAAGTTGCTGACCTACGTAACGTCGTCGAAGGCGATCCAAGCCCATGTGGAAAAGGCACATTGATGCTGAAACGTGGTATCGAAGTGGGTCACATCTTCCAACTAGGCAATGTTTACTCTGAAGCGATGAACTGTGGCGTTCTCGATTCAAACGGTAAAAACGTGATCCTAGAGATGGGCTGTTACGGTATCGGTGTTTCTCGTGTGGTTGCAGCGGCAATCGAACAGAACAACGACAAATACGGCATCATTTGGCCAGATGCACTCGCGCCTTTCCAAGTGGCTATCGTACCAATGAACATGCACAAATCTGAGCGCGTTCAAGAAGCCGCAGAGAAACTATACGCTGAGCTGACAGCGATGGGTATCGAAGTGCTGTTCGATGACCGTAAAGAGCGCCCAGGCGTCATGTTCTCTGATATGGAACTGATCGGTATCCCTCACACTATCGTGATTGGCGATCGCAGCATGGACGAAGGCCACTTTGAGTACAAGAACCGTCGTTCTGGTGAAAAAACACCTGTCGCGATGGCGGATATCGTTGAGCACATCAAAGCACAACTGAAATAACACCGAGTTCAGTGTTATAACAACAGTTAAAAGGGATTGGTCAAGGCCAATCCCTTTTCTATTAATCTTTGGTTCAGATTTCTCTCGCTATGCTTGTTTTGTGTTTAGTCAGGAGAGTCGTCATGGATCTAAAAAGCCTTCTCAATCAAGCCCTCAACTCTGATCTTTTAAAACAAGGTTCAGAGGCATTGAACAAACAGACCCAAAACCTCAAAAGCAACACCAACGCTAGCCAACTCAAAACACTCGGTGCTGGCGCATTGGGTGGCGGCCTCATCGGCATGCTGATGGGTTCGAAAAAAAGCGCAAAGATGGCCAAGAAACTCGGCAAGAATGCGCTCAAAATTGGTGGCGCCGCGGCCTTAGGTGCGTTGGCTTATAAGGTTTACAACGACTGGCAAGGAACTCAACCAAACACTGGCGTGACGGAAGCTTACGACCCACAAGATAATCACCACTCAGTGCTGATCATCAAAGCGATGATTGCGATGGCCAAAGCAGATGGTCATATTGACCAGCAGGAAATGGCCCAGATTGAGCAAGCACTCAGTGAGATGAACGCCGATGAACAGGTGCGACAACTCGTTCAACAAGAGCTGCAAAAGCCCCTCGATCCCACCGACATTGCCAAGTTAGCGACATCACCACAGCAAGCAAGTGAAATTTACCTAGCCTCGCTGATCATCGCAGACGAACAAAGCTATATGGAAAAAGCGTATTTGCAAGAACTTGCGAAGCAGCTGCAACTGGCGCCTGAAGTCATCGAACAACTTGAACAGCAATTGCGTTGATGAATCTTTGCTCAGAGGGGTAATTAACTTGCGCCAAAACAACTCTGAGCTTTGAGTTTCAAAACCACACTGTGTATATTTGAGAGCAGTTATCATTTGTTTAAGTTCAAGGAAAACGCCATGCAAGTATACGGCTGTTGTGAGTTAGTTCGTGAGCTTTATGCTCAAATTGGTAGTGGTGACCAAGGGTACATTCCACAGGCCATCTCGTGTGCAGTCAAAGCGCTGAATGATATTGCCGCAGATGAATCACTACCTAAAGAAACACGTGAGAAAGCCGCTTTTGCCGCCGCCAACTTGCTCATTTCAGATTTTGAGGACTGATTGATGAACTTGGCAAACTTTGCATCCATGGATCCGATCATGTTGATGAGCATCGTCAACATGAAGCTGCGTGACGATTTTGCCGGTGACCTCGATAAACTCGTGCGTTATTTCGATATTGATCGTGCGGCATTAGAAACCAAATTGGCCACCGCGGGTTTTGAGTTTTTGCCCGATGCTGGGCAGTTTCGATAGGTTCGAGCCTCTAGATCCTAGATCCTAGATCCTAGATCCTAGATCCTAGATCCTAGATCCTAGATCCTAGATCCTAGATCCTATTAACGTAAAAAGCTTGATGCCAACGCATCAAGCTTTTTTATCTACTGCTCTCTGGCTTTAACCAAAGGAAGCCCAAATCACCGTAGCCACCAGCACAGGACAAACGAACTTCACATACGAAGGCCAAACTTTGCCAAACCAACCTAAGGTGAACTCAGGGTTGCCCTGCTCAAGCTCTTTGATTTTGCTGTGACGACTCCACACCCAGCCCCCAAACAAGCAAAACAGCAATGCGGCCGTTGGTTGCAGATATTGTGTCGCGACGGTTGCCACCAGCCCAAACAGCGCACCGAAGTTGTACACAATCACCACACTGAACAGAGCAATTAGCCCACCCAAGACCCAACTCGTGGTACTGCGTTTGGTATTAAAACGTTCACCCACAAGCGCCACAGGGCACTCCAGCATGGAGATGGAAGAAGTGAGTGCGGCAATCGTCAGCAGCAAGAAAAACACCACGGCAAATATCTGACCGAGAAGCCCCAAGCTATCAAACATCAATGGTAGCACGGTAAACACCAGCGTATCTGAGCTCAGTAAAGAGCCATCTTCCGCATAGATTTGCACCCCTTTTTGCATCGCAACAAACATCGCGGGAAGCACAACCAAACCGGCAATAAAGGCCACAGCAGTATCCACCAATGTGACATTCATGGCCATCTTCGGTAAGTTCTCTTTTTTACTGAGGTACGAACCGTAGATCAACATTGAACAGCCACCAATGGTTAACGAGAAGAAACCTTGCCCCATTGCAGCCAGAATCAGTTTTCTATCCCACACCTTGTCGAAATCAGGCACTAGATAGTGTTTTAGCCCTTCCATCGCGCCATTTTGCGTCATGATATAGATAAACAGCACAGCAAAGAGCACAAACAGAGCTGGCATTAAGCGGGTTGACCACTTTTCAATGCCTTGTTTCACGCCACCTTGAACGATCAAAATAGTGAGCACATAAAAAGTCATCGTACCGAAAAGGTTGCGCTCAACACTGAACCCTTTGAACCATGCCGTCGCCGCTTCCATGCCGAGTAGATCTGTGATTGCCCCCAGCATAAAACAGATGATCCAACCGCCAACAATCGAATAAAACGCCAACACGGCACTTGGCACACTCAGGCCAATCCAACCAACCAGCCCACCGACTTTTTTACCAACAGGGTGACTAGTGAGTGCGCGCATACTGTCGACGGGGTTTGCTTGCCCATGACGACCAATCGCCATCTCCACCACAAGCATGGGAAAAGCAACGATCAAAATCATTACTAAATAAACTAAAAGGAAAGCACCGCCACCATTTGAGGCGGCTTGTGTCGGAAAACCCCAAATATTCCCTAAGCCAACAGCCGCACCCGCTGCCGCTAGAATAAAGCCTAATCGAGAACCGAAATGTTCCCTCGGTTGAGAAGTTGTTTGCTGTGACATACGACCTAACTGCACTTATGAACTAGTTACCTAGTACAATACAGAAACATGTTTGGCTTAACAATAATAAATAGGTCAATAACTCGAACATACGACAAGATAATAGATAATCAATCCGTAAATATTTAAATACAGACCAACAATGGGGCATACAAGACCCAAGAGCAGTAGATAAAGTAAAGAGCACCGCAAAGGTGCTCTTTCTGTCGATACTAGATAGTAAACACTGGGTAGTTTTTTAACTCAGGGATCTTTTGCTGCAAATCTTGCTCTTGAACGGCCATATCTTCCAATGAGTCGCAGAACTCTTGAGTTTGCTGCTCAATTTCTTGGCTGTGCTGCTGCAAACGCTCTTGAACTTTTTGCTTCAACTCCGTCATGCTTTCCGACATCGCAGAGAGATTCAAACCGCCTTCTTGCTTCATTTTGCTCGACATGGCATCAAACGCGCTGCTGATAAATTCTTTATTGAAGATATCTTGCGCCCGCTTAAAATCCTCGCTCCAAGAATCTGTCATGGAAGCAAAGCTGTCCGCAGGTAAAATCAAGTCACCATCTTTGTAATAACGCGACTCCACATCCGCGAAAAATTCCTTCACCGCCGTTTTTACATTATCAAATGCGTCCGGAGCATCAAGGCTAACGGCAATATCATCAATGATGTCATTGGCTAACGCTAAGCTCTCTTCCGCAACTTGTTTCGCTCTTGGCAGATAGGCATTAAGGTTTTCGCGATACTCTTCGATGGCCGCTCGCTGGTCATCATTCAACTCAATCTTTTCACCATGAATATAGAGATTATTGCTCGCATCGACGACCGCCTTGTCACCATTGGTTTGATGAATTTCCAATACCTCACCGTCTAGGCGAACTTCATTTTTGATATCGACACGGCACTGCGACGCCTGAGCCGAAGTGGCAACAAACAGTGGAATAAAAATGGCTAGCTTTTTCATGACTTTCCCTTTGGTATTTTTCACCAAACTATAACAGCCGGTGATGTGTGTTTTGTCAGTAAATTGTCACAACGATTTTAAGAAAACCATAACCCATTCCGTCTATTTTCACGCAAACACTGATAGTCTCGTTTTTCAACAGTGCTTGGAGATGAGAAAGAAACCATTTATCGGTATGATGCACATTGATTTCGCCAAACCGAGCTTCTCAATGCATCAGAATGATCCTTACCTAACCCTTCAAAATGTGTTCGGCTTCAACACCCTACGTAATGGGCAGCAACAAGTCGTAGAGGCTATTCTCTCTGGTCAATCGGCGGCTGCAATTTTTCCGACAGGATCTGGGAAATCTCTCTGCTATCAATTATCCGCGTTACATCTGCCTCATTTAACCTTGGTGGTTTCTCCCTTGATTGCCTTGATGAAAGATCAGTTATCCTTTCTTCATAGCAAAGGAATTCCTGCAGCGGCGATTGAATCAGGTCAGAGCAAACAAGAGTCTCAAGCAATCATGAAGGCCGTTAGCAGTGGCGAGCTTAAAATTCTGATGATCTCCGTTGAGCGACTCAAAAACGAACGCTTCCGACAGTTCATCTCACAGGTACCAATTTCACTGCTTGTGGTCGACGAGGCGCACTGTATTTCTGAGTGGGGACACAATTTCCGTCCTGACTATCTAAAGTTGCCCAGCTATCAAACGGCACTAAACATACCGCAAGTGTTGCTTCTTACCGCAACGGCAACAGCAAACGTCATCGAGGACATGCAGCGTAAGTTTGCTATCCAATCACCCAACGTTGTCGTGACTGGTTTTTATCGTGCTAATTTAGACATTACGGTGGCACCCTGTCGAGAATCGGAGAAAGGCGAAGCCCTTACCGCGCTGATCAAACAAAACCCAACCGCTCCCACCATTGTCTACGTCACGTTGCAACACACCGCCAGCCAAGTAGCTGCAATGTTACAAGATGAGGGCATCCGCGCTGCAGCATATCATGCGGGGTTAGAAAGCGACATTCGCCACACAATTCAAAACCAATTTATGCAAAATGAGTTGGACTGTATTGTGGCCACTATCGCCTTTGGTATGGGCGTCGACAAAGCCAATATACGCCGTGTTATTCACTTTGATTTACCCAAGTCCATCGAGAACTACGCCCAAGAAATAGGCCGTGCTGGACGTGATGGTAAACCATCCGATTGTGTATTGCTGGCAAACCAAAATGGGCTAAGTGTGCTGGAAAACTTCATCTATGGCGATACACCCGAGCGCGACGATATCCATTTTGTCATCAAACAGATTATCGACGCAGGAGGCAAATGGGAAACCATCATTACGCGCCTCTCAAACGACGCCAACATTCGCCAACTGCCGCTCAAAACGTTGCTCGTTTACCTAGAGATGTCGGGGTTAATCGAGCCACAATACGCCTACTTTGCCGAATATCGTTTTAAGTTCATTCAACCCGCGAATCAGATTCTTCAACGCTTTGACGGTGAGCGACGACTGTTTTTACAAACGCTATTTGCCTGCTCACCGCAGGCTCGCATTTGGTGCCAAACGGATTTCGAAGCACTGTGGATCACCCATCATGCCGAGCGTTCGCGCTGCGTTGCCGCACTCGAATATCTTCATCAACAAGGTTGGATTGAGCTGGAAAGCAAACAGATGACTGATGTTTATGCGGTGAAAACAGTACATCAGTCTTCCTCTCAACTGGCTGATGCGATGTACCAATTGTTTAAAGAAAAAGAGCACAGTGATGTTCAGCGGGTCCATCAAATGCTGGGCTTCTTTGAATCTGACCGATGTTTGAGTTACCGACTGGCGAGTTATTTTTCTGATCATCAGGCACCATCATCTTGTGGCCATTGTTCAGTGTGTCGTGGCCAAGTGGCATCGCTGCCGAACGAGCGTCTTTTAGCAATCGAGATCCCCCAACTGCAAATTTGGATCGAACAGCTACAACAACAAAGCTCACAACCGCTGACTGCCGCGCTGATCACACGCTTCCTGTGCGGAATTTCGACACCGAAACTGACTCAGTTCAAAGCGAAAAAGCTCAGCGGTTTTGGACGCTTAGAGCAAGCACCATACGGACAAGTCTTTGATCACGTTGCCTCCATTATGGGGCAACGGGAACAATAATACGTTGAACACCAAGGTCAAAAAAAACTCAATTGCCTTGCCTGTTCTTCGGGCTTTAACATCACACTCAGTCCGAGTAGACGAATTTCACGACCTCTCTGGCGCTGTAAAATATCTTGCAGCAAGGTTCGGAAATAGACGAGGTCCAACTCACCATGAACATGTTCTATGGTCGTTAGTTGGAAATCAGCAAACTTCATTTTGATACCCTGCTTAATAATCGCTTTTTCAGGGCTGGCTTTTTCTAAACGCTTCTCTAACTCAGGAAAGAGCTTCTCCTCAATCACCTGCCAGCATTGCTGGTAGGTGGAAATATTCTGGCTAAAGGTTCGCTCCACTCCAACAGATTTCCGTTCCCTCTCTACCACCACCTCCCTTTCATCGATACCATGGCTACGCTTCCATAAGGATGCACCTAAACGTCCAAAGCGCCGCAGCAGCTCACGATAATCGCTGTTTTTTATATCTTCACAACAATAAAAACCAGCTTGATGGAGCTTTTCTAGACTGACTTTGCCTACGCCGGGAATTTTTTCAAGAGGGAGAGTATCGATTACCCCCTGAACTTGCTCTGGTGGAATGACAAACTGCCCATTCGGCTTATTCATATCTGAAGCCACTTTGGCAAGAAATTTAATCGGAGCAACGCCTGCCGACGCGGTGAGTTGCAGTTCATTCCAAATGTCTCGCCGAATCGCTTCTGCAATCAGAGTAGCGGAACCATGATATTGCGTCGCGTGCGTCACATCTAAGTAGGCTTCATCGAGTGAGAGAGGCTCAATAAGGTGGGTATATCGTGAGAAAATGCCTCGAATGTGTTTCGACACCTCTTTGTAAACTTGCATTCGTCCTGGCACCACCAATAAACCTGGACAGAGTTTCAGCGCTTGCGCGGTCGGCATCGCACTTCTCACGCCAAACTTACGCGCTTCATAATTACAGGTACTGATCACCCCACGCTGTTTCTCATGCCCCCCCACAGCTAAAGGACGCCCGCGAAAACTAGGGTTATCACGCATTTCAACCGCGGCATAAAAGCAGTCCATATCAATATGGATAATTTTTCTCGTTTCCGCTGACATACAAGCACGCCAAAACACAACTGGATAAAAAAACAGTATACAGAGATATTCCACTTTCTCAACTGGCGGCTTTCGTGGCAGAGCGATCCGTATGCATGGCGTTATTTTGATAAGCAGCCCAATTTCTAGACAAATTCATCGCTTGTTGGTGGCGTTTTTGTTAGTCCTACTTAATATTTATGTTAGTAGTTAATAGAACTCCGGAGGCTCCTTCTTGAGTAATAAAATACTGGTGGTCGAAGATAGTCGAGCCTTTCGCAATTACCTCCAACAACAGCTTTCACAAGCTGGGTATGAGGTGTTTGCCGTAGAAAGCGTTGCCGAAGCGCAAACACATCTCAATCAGCATCATAACTTCCTATGTGCCGTACTCGATTACTGTTTGCCAGACGGTCAAGATGGTGAGGTCATTGATCTCGCACTGAAAAACAATCAAAAAGTGATTGTTTTGACTGCCATGTTTAGCGAAGAAATTCGCGCAAAAGTGCTCGCCAAAGGGGTGCTCGATTACATATTGAAAGACAGTATGGCATCGGTCTCTTACCTTTTGCCCTTGGTCAAGCGCCTCACTAACAATCGCCAACACAAAGCACTCGTTGTCGATGATTCTAGAGTCGTAAGAAAACACATCACACAGTTATTAGAGCACCAATACATTGATACGATCGAAGCTGAAAACGGTGAAGAAGCGCTAAAAATGCTCGAACTGCACCCAGAAATTACCTTTGTCATTACCGATCACGATATGCCTAAGAAGGACGGCATCACCATGATTCGTGAGATTAGGGTAAGTACGGATAAGAACAAGCTCGCCATTTTGGGGCTTTCCGGCAGTGATGACCGCACGATGACGGCTCGCTTTCTTAAAGCCGGAGCAAACGATTTTCTCTACAAACCGTTCAATCAAGAGGAGTTCTTTTGTCGAGTCCACCAAATTATGGAGATGAAAGAAGCGACCAACGAACTGTATCGCATGGCCAACCAAGATGCACTCACTGGTCTTTGGAATCGGCGCTATCTCTTTGGACAAGAGTGCAAAGGCTGTGATTTCCGCCACATTGCGATGCTAGATATCGACCACTTCAAAAAAGTGAATGATACCTATGGCCATGATGGTGGCGATATCGCCTTAAAGACTGTCGCTAACATTCTAAAAATTTACTTCCCCAATGACGTGGTGGCGCGATTTGGTGGTGAGGAGTTTTGTATCCAATCCTGTCAAAGCTACGACGATTTTGTCACTCGCTTAGAGCAAATGAGGCAGCGAATCGAGAAAACCACTATCACTCACAAAGAGCACAAAATTCACATCACCATCAGTATTGGGGTATCTTCTATGAGTGATGAGCTTGAAAGGCAGATCCGTGAAGCAGATAGTTGCCTGTATCAAGCAAAAGCAAACGGCCGAAACCAACTTGTTAGCCAATAGAAAAACTTCGCAACCTGATTCACTGAATGAGAACTGTGTTTGCGCCTCGGCATTACGCTGAACAACTCCTCGTTCTACTTGTTGATGCTTTTTTATTTGCTTTCCTTATTTCCCTCATTATCCTTGCAGCAAACCTTTTTACTGAGAGTGTTTGGTGAATATCCTCATTTTAGGTCCGGGGGCCGTTGGCTCACTTTGGGCGACAAAACTCAAACTCGCAGGGCACAATGTCGCATTGTGGGGAAGAAGCGATGCATCTGAGCACCCCTTGCAACTTGATGACTCATCAGCCATGACGTTTAAACATCGTCACCTACCCTCTTTGCAAAGCGCTGATCTCATTTTGGTCACAGTGAAAGCATGGCAGGTGATGGCGGCGATTGAGCCTTTATTGCCACACATCCACTCAGATACCATCATCCTGCTGATGCACAACGGCATGGGAACCGCATCTCAGGTTGCAGAAAAACTCGCACACAATCCAATCGTTGTGGCAACCACCACACATGGCGCGTATAAGCCCCATTCGCAGCAGGTCTTGCACACCGGACAAGGCATCACACAGTTGGGTGGCTTTAATGCACAAGGTGCGCAATGTGAGTTCCTGCAAGCGGTGCTCGATCACGCCTTACCGGCTGTCACATGGAATCCCAATATCCAACAAGCGCTATGGACCAAACTGGCCATCAACTGCGCCATCAACCCGTTAACAGCGATTCATCAATGTAAAAATGGCGAGCTGGCCGATGAAAAGTTTCATCAACGACTTAAGCGCATCACTCAAGAGTTGGTCGAGGTTATGGTCGAAGAAGGGATCGAGGTTACTTTCGATACCTTGCAGCAAACCATCATGAACGTGATTCATGCGACGGCGGAAAACTATTCCTCGATGCGACAAGATGTTTTCCATCAACGCCGCACTGAAATCGACTATATCACTGGATATTTGTTGCAAGCGGCGCATAAACACCAGATTGATGTAGCGGAAAACGCTAAACTTTATCAACACATCAAACAGATTGAACAAAGCTGGACAGAACAATGAAGAAAAAAATCTTAGTGCCTATTGCTTGCGGTACCGAGGAGATGGAAGCGGTAACAGTCATCGATATGATGGCTCGTGCTGGCTACGACGTCACGGTCGCCAGTGCCGATTTTGATGGTAAGCTAACCCTAACAGCCTCTCGTGGCGTGATCCTCGGCGCACAATGTCGTTTGGTGGATGTGGCCGACGAACAGTTCGACGTTATTGTTCTCTCAGGCGGTGTCGCGGGAGCGGAAACCTTCCGCGATAGCCCAATTCTGATTGAGATGGTAAAACAGCATATGTATGAAGGAAAACTGGTCGCTGCCATTTGCGCCGCCCCCGCACTGGTTTTGCAACATCACAATCTCTACCCTAAAGCCATCATGACTTGCCATCCAAACTTTATGTCTCATATCGCCGAGCAAAACTGGCGTCCTAAGCGCGTTACTTACGATGTGAACCACAATCTCCTTACCAGCCAAGGGCCCGGCACCGCGCTGGAATTTGCGATGGAAATTATCATCTTACTGTCTGGCAAACAGCACGCGCGCCAAGTAGCAGAGCCTATGGTGACAGTACCTGTACTCAACTACCACAAACTGGGTGAAGAGTAATGTTTGACGTTCAAGCCATTCGCCAACAATTTCCCGCCTTGGCGCAGCAAGTCAATCAAAACGAACTGGTTTATCTAGATAGTGCCGCAACAACACAAAAGCCGCAGTGTGTGATTGACACAATCACCCAGTATTACAGCAGCCAAAATGCAAACGTTCACCGCGGCAGCCACAGTTTGACCGCCAGTGCGACCAGTCAATTTGAAGCCGCACGCGACTGCGTCGCTCATTTTATTGGCGCGCAAAGCAGTAAAGAGATTATTTGGACACGTGGCGCAACCGAAGCGCTCAATTTGATTGCTCAAACTTACGCCCGAAGTACCCTCCAAGTTGGCGATGAAATTCTCGTTGGTGAAATGGAGCATCACGCCAATATTGTACCTTGGCAAATGGTGGCAGAGCAGACGGGCGCCAAAGTGGTCAAAATCCCCATGACCGCCGACTGTCAGTTGGACATGGAATCGTTTAAAACATTGATGAATGAGCGAGTTAAGATTGTTGCGGTCGCTCAAACCACCAACGTCACGGCCACTCGTCAACCCATCGAGTCCATCATTGAGTTGGCCCATCAAAACGGTGCCATTGTGGTGGTGGATGGCGCTCAAGGCATCGTTCACGAACCTGTCGACATGCGCATATTGGACGCCGATTTCTATGTATTCTCCGGCCACAAGATCTATGCGCCGGCAGGAATTGGCGTGCTTTACGGCAAACTGGCGCTGCTCGAAGCCATGCCGCCATGGCATGGGGGCGGTAAGATGGTGGAAAAAGTGTCGTTTGAGAAAACCACCTTTTCGGCTCTACCGGGGAAATTCGAAGCAGGGACACCCAATGTCGCTGGTGCCATTGCGCTTGCTAAAGCAATAGAGTGGTATCAAGGTTTTGCTCGAGACGAAGTGGAATCTCACCTGCACCAATTGCAATCGGCAACATACCGTGCACTGCGCGAGATGGAGGATATCCGTGTGATCGGATATCAAAACAATGCATCGGTGATTACTTTTGTCATGGATGGCGTTCACCATCAAGACATTGCAACGCTGCTCGATCAGCAAGGTATCGCCGTGCGAGCGGGTCATCACTGTGCTCATCCGCTCATGGATGCATTAGGTGTCAAAGGCACCGTCCGAGTCTCTTTCGCCATTTACAACACCATGCAAGACGTCGAGAAATTGATTGCAGCGTTAGAGAAAGCGGTGGATATGCTTTAAGTGCTAAAGGAGGGGGGATGAAACATTTCGTCCCCAACCTATCAGGCGAAGATAGTGTCCTAGTGCGTTAGCTGTCGGATCTGCTCAACAATCGCTTTAAGGCCATTGCCGCGTGATGGACTCAAGTGCGCAATTAAGCCTAACTGCTCAAAGTAAGTTTCAATATCAAAGGCTTGAATCTGCTCTGCCGTTTTACCGTTGTAGGCAGCTAAGACTAAAGCAATTAAACCACGAACGATTCTCGCGTCTGAATCGGCACAAAACGTCCACATTCCGCCGTCTTGTTCTGCCACTAACCAAACTTGGCTTTCACAGCCTGCAACCATAACCTGCTCAGATTTCAACGCATCAGGCATCACTGGCAATTTTTTACCCCATTGAATCACCTGGCGATAGCGGTCTTCCCAGCCTTTGAATTGCTGCATGGTTGCGACGATGTCCGCACTGGTAATCTCGTTACCAAATGGCGAGGCTGGCAAATTCGACATGGCTAGGCTCCTACACAATAGGGATTAAAAGTGATGATGAGTTAAAGCGGCGTCAGAAAACCGCTTGGTATTAGAGGCTGTTAGTTTTTATGCTTTTGGATCAGCTTTTCAACGATACGCGCCACCGCGACAAAACCAAAGGTTGCGGTCACTACTGTCGCGGCACCAAAACCGCTGGCACAATCCATGCGCTTTGGACCTTCTGCCGTTGATTTTACGTTACAAACGGAACCATCCGCTTGTGGGTATTTTAGCTGCTCAGTGGAAAAGACACAGTCAATACCAAACTTTCGTGCAGGATTTTTTGGAAAGTTATGATGACGACGCAAGGTATCCTTGATCTTCTTCGCCAGTGGATCTTGGATAGTTTTGGTCAAATCCGCCACTTGGATTTGTGTCGGGTCCACTTGGCCCCCTGCACCACCGACGGTGATCACTTTGATTTTGTTACTGCGACAGTAAGCCAGTAAAGAAGCTTTTGCTTTGACGCTGTCAATGGCATCTAGCACGTAATCAAACTCTTTACTGAGGTATTCGTGTTGATTGTCAGGTGTGATGAAATCGTCAATCAGATTCACTTTACACTCAGGGTTAATGAGTTTGACGCGCTCTGCCATCACTTCAATCTTGCTTTGGCCGACCGTTCCCGTCATCGCATGAATTTGACGGTTAATATTGGTCACACACACGTCATCCATATCGATGAGCGTCAGTGTGCCGATACCTGTGCGGGCAAGGGCTTCTACCGCCCATGACCCAACACCGCCAATGCCAATCACACAGACATGGGCTGCACGAAGAATCTCGACTTCGCTGTTGCCGTATAGACGGCGCGTACCACCAAAACGTTGGTTGTAGCTATCAGAAGCAGGAGTATCAAGTTCGCGCATAGTGATGATTCCAAAGTCGCCAGAAAAACAAAGAGTGCGATTTATACGCACTCTTCAACAAAATGTCCAGATAGAGAAACGCTATTGTAGCTTTTCTGGTGGCAAAGCCCAAGGCGCTTGCGTTGGAGAGTTTTCCAAGCCCAATTTCCACACACGGCCAAAGTGTTTGTAATGGCCCGCTTCGGTTCCCGCTCGTGGACCCATTCCGTGGTAGAGGTCGAGATGATTCTGTTTTACCGCGCCACCGGTATCGAGCACGATTAACAAACGCAGTTGATGCGCACCACTCCAAGTACCGTCCGCATTCAGCAATGGCACTTCCGCCAAAATCGGCGTCCCCATTGGGAAAATTGTGCGATCGCCTGCCACAGAGGCCATAGGTAATAGCGGGATACCTGCAGAACCTGTCACAGGCGCCGCCGCTCTCGGCTCAAAGAAAACAAAAGAGGGATTTTGCTCGAGCAGTTCTTGAACGGTGGCCTCATCGTTTGCAAGCACCCAATCTTTGATCGCTTTCAACGACATCTTCTCTCTTGCGACTTGATCGCGTTCAATCAACACGCGGCCAATGCTCACATAGGCTTTGTTATTTTTTCCCGCGTAGGCGAAGTATTCCAACGTATCGTCATCTTCAAAATGAACAAAGCCGCTGCCCTGCACTTCCATGATAAACGGGTCAATCATGTTCTCTGCGTAGCCCAGTTCGAGCCCTAAACCATCGAGTGCCCCATCGTAGATCTGAGCTCGCGTCGGGCAATCTTCACTGCAATCGGGTTTCGCGTAAACTGGGTATTTAAAACGTTCATCAGCTTGATGACGCAGCTCCATTACCGGTGAAAAATAGCCAGTAAATAGTACATTACCCTGTTTATCTCCCCCACCTAACTGAGCAGTTTCAATGCCATAAGCACCGAGTTCGCTCGGGTCACCACTTTGCAGTACCCACTCATTTAAACGCTCATAAAGTGGTTGATACAAGTTGGCCAGACTAGGTGAATTGCTGATCACCGCTTCAGATTGACGTTGAAATTCGGTGAAGTCGCGAGGTTTGTCCGAGCTCACAACATCGACTCGATTGAGCACATCACTGAATTCATTGTCGAGATACTGCTGTGCACGATCGGTTGGCTGAGCACAGCCGAACAAAAGAACAGAGGCTAACAGCGGGAAATACGCTTTCATTAGGAATGGTTGTCCATGAATTAGAGTTTGCAGCAGCATGACAAAGTCGAATTTTAAGTGCAAATGAAAAAGGGATGCGATTGCAGTCCCTTACAAAAAAATGACCTAATTTGTATGCAAAACCATCGGTTTGGGAGCCTGGTCACGCAGCTTTTCTGCGCTTATCGAAGCGAAAGGCTCTGTTTGCCTTCCAATTGGAAAACGGGCTGGTAGTGAGCATCATCGTCAAGCTTCATTTCAATGTAGTGCTGACCAACAAAACGGAAGCGACGTGTTTCCCCTCCTGAGCGATACTCAAAGTACTTGCCATCAAAATCGAATGTCGTGGTCACCAAGGAGCCATTAACAGTGACCCCATTCTCGTTCAACAACAAGACTTCTCGGGCATAAGGCGCCACATCCTGTTCAACCCATTTGCCATAAATCATGCTCTTGGGCATTGGCGGATTCACTAAGCGCGTAATTAAATCGCCATACATCAATAAGACAATCACCGTTCCAACAAGGGCGATACTCATGAGAACCCGCTCTAGTAATTTGCGCTTTTTACGACGCAGTTCCTCGATGATCGCCGGGTTGCTGGTCACTGACTTTTTATTGGCAGAAGAAGGCATTTTTTTCTCGTTCATGTTTACAAGCCGCCTATGTTACACCGCTGGTCAAAGCAAACAACTCACTGAGATCAACAGTGATGGAAATAGCTTCGATACAGATTCTTCTTAATTGATGAAAAACCGCTTGCCAACAAAAGAATAAAAAGACAAAATTTCAGCATAAATAATCACAAGGAAGTCAATTGTGAAGATTCGCAGCACTGCATTAGTTAAAGGTTTTAGACAATCCACCCCATACGTGAACGCGCACCGTGGCAAAACCATGGTTATTCTCCTTGGCGGAGAAGCAATCGCTGACAAAAACTTCAGCAATATCATTAATGATATTGCTCTTATGCACAGTTTAGGGGTGAAAATAGTTTTGGTGTATGGTGCCAGACCACAAATCAATCAACTGCTTGATAAGCAGTCGAGTCAAACACCTTACCATAAACATATTCGTGTCACTGACGAAAACTCACTTTCAATAGTTATGCAAGCCGCCGGACAGCTACAACTGGCGATCACCGCCAGCCTCTCCATGAGCTTGAATAATACACCGATGGCAGGAACGCACCTCAATGTGGTCAGTGGAAATTTTGTCATCGCTCAACCATTAGGTATAGATGAAGGTGTCGATTACTGCCACAGTGGTCGCATTCGTCGCATTGATACCGAGGCCATCAATCGCTCCTTGGATCAAGGTTCCATCGTACTACTAGGGCCGATTGCCAGCTCGGTGACTGGTGAATGCTTTAACTTGCTTTCTGAAGAAGTAGCAACACAAGTGGCGATCAAACTCAAAGCCGACAAACTGATTGGCTTTTGTTCTGAGCAAGGCGTGATTGATGAAGAGGGCAATGCCGTCGCCGAGTTGTTTCCAAGCGATGCGGAGAAATTCATTCAAAAGCTCTCGGTCGATGTCGATCCCGATAGCGACTTCCATTCCGGCACACTGCGTTTTCTCAAAGGGGCAGTGGCAGCTTGCCGCGCTGGCGTTCCCCGTAGCCATTTAATCAGTTACAAAATTGATGGGGCTTTAATCCAAGAACTGTTTTCGTTTGACGGTATCGGCACACAAGTGGTCATGGCCAGTGCTGAGCAAGTTCGTCAGGCTTGCATTGATGATATTGGCGGCATTCTTGAACTGATTCGCCCTCTGGAAGAGCAAGGCATTCTAGTAAGGCGCTCTCGCGAGCAACTTGAGCAAGAGGTTGAACGCTTTACCATCATTGAGAAAGATGGCCTGATCATTGGCTGCGCCGCCTTGTACCCTTATATCGATGAGCATATGGCGGAGATGGCGTGTGTGGCCATTCATCCTGATTATCGCGATGGTAACCGTGGCCTGTTGCTGCTCAATTACATGAAGCATCGGTCGAAATCCATCGGCATTGAGCAAATTTTTGTTCTCACCACGCACAGCGTTCATTGGTTTAGAGAGCAAGGTTTCTACGAAATTGGCGTCGACTCACTGCCAATGGCGAAGAAAAGTTTGTACAACTATCAGCGTCGTTCAAAAATTTTGGCACTACCACTTTGACTTAAGATTAGTATTTCCTGCTGATGAACAGGGTTAACACCATATGCAATGCTTTACATCTTGCCTGTTCAAAGTTTGTGCTTTTTTTCGTTCGGTGACTCGTCTATAATCCGCGCAAATCGGGGTTAACCCGAGCCAAGGAACTTGGTGACGAGACACCGCACGGACTGCTCGATTCATTACTTACCCAGTCAGTTGGGATTAAGCAATCAAAGAGCATTACTATGAGAACCATTATTTGTAACTCGCTGCAAAGCTTTTGGGATATGGCCGACAACCAGTTTCTAGAGGGACTTGACGTTCATTGCGTCTTCCCAGTGACAGAAGCGCTAAGAGAGTTCATCTTGAACTACAAAGAGCAATACCACATTCGCAGCATCACTTTTACTCAAGCATTTCAACGCTAGTTCGAATTTCAAAGGCCAGAAGTTTCCACTTCTGGCCTTTTTCCTTATCGACTTAGACTGCTCTCATGATCCTTACTGGCCCAAACGGTGTGGCAGGCCGCTCGCTCGCTGTGTTTTTATCTTCATACCACGTTTCAGGACTTGGAGATCCGCATACAGCGCTAAACGCTTTTTCGCTCGAGTAATGCCCGTGTAGATCAGCTCTCGCGTCAGTATTGGGCTGAAATCGGCAGGCAAAATCATCAAGGTAAAATCAAATTCGCTGCCTTGTGATTTATGTATTGTCATCGCATAGGCTGTTTCATGTTCTGGTACTCGGCTTGGTAATACCGCTTTAACGCTGCCGTCAGCCAACTCAAAATAGACTTTTAGACGCGGGGCTTCGTCACTGTCATCCCACATGCAGATGCCAATGTCGCCGTTGTAAAGCCCAAGCGCGTAATCATTACGCGTCACCATTACAGGCCTGCCGTGATACCAAATCTCGTCCTTCACTTTAATCAAATTCCGCGCAGCTAAGGCTCTTTCAATGCGAAGGTTAAGCCCGGCCACACCAAAATTCCCTTCACGCACGGCGCAAAGTAACCGACAACGATGAAACAAATTCAGTCCCGCTTTGGCTCGATCAGCACTGCTTTCTCTCTCTTTTGGATCAAGATGCTGCAGAGTTAAGGCAATGCGAGCAAGATAATGTGAGTACTCACTTACAAGCGTTTGCAACATATGGTTGTAGTGGCTGGCATCCAATGGATGATGTGCGATATCGCTAAACTCTCGCTGCCATACACTCTCTAACGCCGCCACGGAACCTGCATTGATCGCTTTTGCCAATTGGCCAATCCCTGAGCGAGCGTCAAAACGATAGCTCTTTTGCAACATACACAAGCTATCAGCGACTGGCGCTAAACGGCTGGCACTCTTTGGCAGCGCTTGATAACCCGTTAACTTCGCGAGCGTTGCCGCTTGCTCAGCGCTGTATCCGGAAGCAGAAAATGCGCAGATATCCCCTAGCACCGCCCCCGCTTCAACGGAGGCCAACTGATCTTTATCACCGAGTAAAATCAAACGAGCATGTTTAGGTAGCGCGTCAATCACTTTATACATCATCGAAAGATCGACCATTGAAGCTTCGTCCACCACCAGCACATCCAAATGCAGCGGGTTTTGACTGTGATGACGAAACTCGGCACTGCCGGGGATCGCGCCTAACAAGCGATGTAACGTTGAGGCTTCAGTGGGAATCAACGCCTTTAAACTCGGCTCTACAGCCAAAGATTGCACCGCTTTGCCGATGGATTCGGTCAAACGCGCCGCCGCTTTACCCGTTGGCGCCACCAAACGAATGGTGGGCGTTTGCGCTCCAGCTTGCTCAATCAGCGCCGCCAACAATTTCGTGACGGTGGTGGTTTTGCCTGTTCCCGGCCCCCCAGAGATCACGGCAAAACGACGCGTCAACGCCACCGCGGCAGCTACCTTTTGCCAATTAATGCAGGCCGCATGAGGCACAAGATGATCCAGCGCGTTGAGATCTGAGACTTTGCTTACTTGGCTCAGCACTTGTTCAATCGCCGTCCAATCCAAACGGTGCTCTTCAACCACGTCGAGAAAATCACACACCCATTGCTGTCGCTGCACTTGGGTACTGCCGCTCGCTTGCGCGGCAATCAGCGTTTCGAACAAAAAGTGGTAATCTCGCGCGAACAATCGATCCAGCAGTGCGGACAACGATGCCGCTGAGCTGGCGTTAAGTTCAATACCGTGACTCAATTGATTAAGTTTTTGCGCCAAAACGACTTCATAGTGCCAATAGCGATGCAGATAAACTCGTTCACCATCGAACATCAAGGGCACCGCTTCCCCTTGCGTGCCGACCAAGCGACTCGTTTGCAGCAACGCTCGCCAGTCGATCAGCTGAAACTGGGCGTTCAGCTCTGTGGCCGCCTCACCAAACAAACCAATTTTACTGGCCAATTCACAGACTTGGCCAAGTTCATCAAACAAAGGCAAGCAAATATGCCCTTTGCCTAACTCGGCACTGACCGCAGCGGCCAACAGAGCCAATCCGCTGTGCTGACTCTGCTCACCAATAAAGCGCGCAAATTGATAATCCAATAAGCGCAGGTAGCCTTGTTGGGCTTGCTGTTCCAGCATCGACAGCGTCGCTTGGAGTGACCCATTCAACATCATAGTAACTCCATCTGACCACCTTGGGTCGATCTAGGTTGAGGCTCAAGACCGTCAATCAAACGATCCATTTCCGTTAATAAATCCAACGAGGGCTTGGCAGAAAAGATACCGTGTTCACTTTCGCCATCCATACCACGAAGGAACAGATAATAGACGCCACCAAAATGATGCTGGTAATCATAGTTGGCCAAACGGCTGCGTAGAAAACGGTGTAGCGCCAACGCATAGATTTGGTATTGCAAATCGTAGCGATGATCCACCATCGCCCCTTGCAATGCGGCACCGTGATAGAAATGTACAGCATCCCCTAGATGGTTGGATTTCCAGTCCAATACGTAATATTTGCCTTGGTGTTCAAACACCAAATCAATAAAGCCTTTGAGCATGCCTTGCACCGTTTGGAAACCGAGATCCCCCGCGCGAGCCGAGAGGGGATCATGGCGCTGAATGACTTGGTTTAAACTGGCGGCGCTGAGCACTTCTATCGGCAATAAGAACTCCATTTCCACCAAACGCTGTGAAGGCGTTTTCTGGTTAAGGTACAGATGTTTGCCATCAAGTGGCGTCGACAACACGGTATCCACCAGCTGCTGCAAAACGGGCAACCATTCTAAGTCGATCAAGTTTTTTTCCATCAGCTCGCTGATCACTTGGCGATTCTGTTCAGAGTCCGCCGCTTGAGTAAACTCCACTTCTTCAAACAGCGAGTGCAAAAACGTACCGGCGCTGGCACCACGGGGGAAGGTAAAAATCGACTTCTCCACTTCTTGAACTGGCGCTTGCGGATCTTCGGCGGAAGAGTCGATATCAAACCCCACCACCTCTAAACTGGCATCGTAGTCGCTTTGATGGCTCCCTTGCTTGACCAAGCCGGAGTAACTGGTGATGCGCCATAAACGATCGATCGGCGTGGCCAGCTCTTGCGCAGAGAGCGACAACGCGGGCGTTGCGATAGGTTGATATCGCTCATCCGGCAAGGTTGGCGGTGAGATAACGACAATGCTGTCTGACTGCGTTTGCTGTCCTGCCAACGCTTGTTGCAGCGTGGCAATTCCCCCTTCTTGACCATTTTGCACCAAATACCCCATGGCACTGCGATGCACGCCCGTGGGCTCTTTCGTGGAGCGACCGTTGCGCAGTGGCGCCGCGCCAATGAAACAGCCATAAACGGCGCGAGTAAGCGCCACATAAATAAGGCGTAAGTCTTCGGCTAATCGTTCTTTGTCTGCTTGTTGCAGCGCGGCATCACTGGCGGTGATATCTAACACGGTGCGATCGGTTTGCGCGTCGTAAAACTTCGCTTCGCTGGCTTCGCGATGAGCAAAGACAAACGGGAGAAAAACCAGATCGTACTCAAGCCCTTTTGATTTGTGGATGGTGACGATCTGCACCAAGTTCCGTTCCGATTCGAGACGTTGGATCTGCTCATCGCTGCCGCCAATACCATTGTGTGCATCACTGATTGATTGGGCAAACCAACGCAACAAACCGTGGTCGCTGTCGATCTCATTGCTTGCTTGCTGCAGCAGTTCCGCCAAATGCATCAGGTCAGTGAGTGTGCGCTCACCTTCTTGCTGAGTCAGCAGTCGCTCCGCAATATGGCGTTTGGCCATCACCGCTCGCAGCATCGGCATCACACCACGAGAAAGCCACAGCTTGCGGTATTCTTTAAACTCACTGAGCGCTTTTTCCCACGCATTTTCATCGTTATTCAATTTATCCAGACTGGCGGCATCAAGGGCAAACAGCTCACAAGCCAACGCTGCCCGCAATGCGCGATCGTCTTCACTGGTGAGCACCGCTTGCAATATGCGCTGAACATCTTGCGCGACGGGGCTGAGAAAAACGCTATCGCGGTTCGAAAGATAAACACTGGCGATGCCTTGCTTAGCAAGAGTTTGCTTGATCAGTCGGCCTTCGCTGCCGGTTCGTACCAACACCGCAATGTCACCCGCTTGAATAGCGTGCTGTTGCTCACCTTGCTGGAATGACGTCTGACCTTGCTGCGAAAGCGTCAGAATCCGCTGAATCTGACTCGCGGTCGCGTCGGCCATCACTTGCTGATACTCCCCTTTCGCCACGGGTTTTTCTTCGCACTCTTGTAACCAGTAAGTCAGAGCGGGCTGCTTTTGGCCTGCTATGTTCCAAATGCGTTGCTCCGCTTTGGGGCTAGCGTTGACAGGCAAGAAAGGGATGTCTTGATCATAAATAAACGGACTATCAGGCTGCTGAAATATCTGGTTCACCGCTGCAACCATTTCAGCACTGGAGCGCCAGTTTGTTCCCAAGGTGTAGTGGGCACTCACTTGGTTACGCGCTTTGATGTAAGTGAAGATGTCCGCCCCACGGAAGCCGTAAATCGCCTGCTTCGGGTCGCCGATCATAAATAGCCCAGTTTGTGGGTGATCCAAATAAATACGGCTAAAGATGCTGTATTGCAAAGGGTCGGTATCTTGGAATTCGTCAATCATGGCAACGGGGTAAAGCGTACGAATTCGACTTGCCAATAACTGCGCTTCATCTTGATCGATTGCCGCGGATAAACGCGTTAACAAATCGTCAAACGACAAACGCTGTTTCTGCTCTTTGGCTTTCGCCAGCCATACGCGACATTGCTCAATCGCGTGTGCCAACAATGGGGCTTTTAAGCTAGCCGGATTGGCCAAAAACGCGTCAATTTGCTCAAATAGCGGATGCGTTGGCGCAGTACCTTTGACTGTTTTAGCCAGCAGTTCGCTTTGTGCAAATTTGGCCAGCTTATCTGGGTAGTGGTAATCAAAGGTTTCGCTTTCCGCCCATCGACTCACCGTCTCTAACCACTCTGGTAGTGACTTTTTGGTGTAACTGCGTTTGTTGATATCGGATTGTTCTATGAGCGTTTGCAATTCAGGCTGCGCCGCTCGCCAAGCACTTTTTAGTTGCGTAATTTTTTGCAGGTTGTCTTGATGCAACGCCGCGAGATCGCCACTCATCGCGTTGACGCTCAGCGCCAATGGCGCACCAGTGAGATAGCGGCCAATGTCGCTCAACAACGCGGCGGGTGAGCCCCAAATCTGGCGCACCTCACCTGCCAATGCGGTGGGCAAGGGATAGAAATTGCGTCGCCAATAATCGGCCACCACTTGCGCTTTTAACTGACTTTCATCGGTGACAAATTCATTGTTAAAACGGCTGCCGGATTCAAACGCATTTTGCGTGAGCATCCGTTGGCAAAAACCGTGAATGGTGAACACCGCCGCTTCGTCCATCTGTCTTTCGGCTTGCAGCAAAATGGCGGCGGCCTGCTTGTGATCGGGAAAGTCACGCAGCAGCGGCTCAATGACGGGATCTTGGCTGTGTCCTCGAGCAAACGCCAAACGCGCATCGTGAATACGCGCACGAATGCGATCACGCAACTCACCTGTTGCGGCTTCGGTAAAGGTCACGACCAAGATTTGATCCACCGTCAGTGGGACTTGATGACGCGTCTCTTCACTGCCATGCCCAAGCAGTAAGCGTAAATACAATCCAGCAATGGTGAAAGTTTTACCTGTCCCCGCCGACGCTTCAATTAACCTTGCGCCATGCAATGGAAAGGTCATGGTTTGTAACGGGGTTGGCTCGGGCTTGTGCGTCATCTTGCTCAATTTCTCCGGATCATCTGCTGTTTGAACTGTGATCAAACATCAAAAACGCTATCAATTTGTCTAAAGTGTTTAAATATTAGGATGTTGTGGGATCTGACTCACGGAACATCCTCGCCGCACTGGGTAGTATGCGCCTCACGAGTTCAAAGGGTTCGACACGAACCACTCAACCGAATCATGGTCCCTCTGACCTTGTGGCCGTACAGCAAACGCCCTACACGATAATGATTTTCTGGCGGCCACCCTACTTCCTCTCCATTGCAGCGCTTTTTTTATCCCATTGTTGACTTTGAAGGGCATCGTTTATGCTTCCTCTGACGCATCCACGACGGACAATCTTGCCCCTTGCAGCACCAAACTACTCATCAAACGTACTTGATGGGCCAGTTGTTCATTCCATTTTGGCCAAATACGACTAATGTAGCTGTCAGCGCCTTCCCCTGCGCCCAAGAATCCATCATTGAAGGTGTCCGCCATTTTTTTCAACGCTTTCTCTTCGTCATCATTCCATTGCCCGCGGCTTATGCCAGCTTCGATGGCCGCCAATGCGGTTTTGGGGAAATACGCCAAAGGCTGGGTCATACCTTCGATATACAGGCGGATCAATTCGTTAAGCAACGATTTGGCTTGGCCAGCATCCGCCATCGCCGGGTATTTGAGGTGCACAACCCCCTCTTTCTTGTCGTAGCCAATCAAATGCGTCACTTTGGCAACGCCCATAGCCGACATCGAAAGGTGATCAATCCAACCCGCTAAGTAATCTTGAGAGCGAATTTTGCCACTACGATAACGTAATAGACCCGATTGATAGTGCTGCGTTAACCAACCGCTCAAATGAATCGTTTTGCCTTCGCCAAATGGCGTAAAAGTCAGATCCACTTCGAGATCATCCAAAGCAGCGTGAGATAGTCCGGTTAGTTTTTCTATTAATGCTTCAGCTTGCACGCGGTTGGTGTCAAATTCCAACTCACCAAAGGCGCCGATCGGCAACTTGCCCTGTGCACGCATTTCACTGCGTACACCCTCAATCAGCGGCTGTACCATGTCAGGCGTGCAGTTTTCATCCGATAAGAGACGATGCAACAACTGTTCACGCAATTGGAAGCTGTTGAGCCCATCCAACACAAACGGCTCTTCATCTGCCATCACGGCCATTGGTGGCTCGAAAACGACTTTCAAACGGCGATTGAAGAAGTACTGTACTGGCAGTCGCCAGAAACGTTGCAGTTCAACCAAATCCAGTTCAAGCGGGAACGTGGCACCCAGTAAATAATCGTCAAGGGCTTGATAAAATGGCGCACTTGGCTGCGATGGCACTTGGCCTTCGCTCTGCTGCTGGGCCGCTGGAATCCACTCTTTGGCATAGCTTTTCGCGTTGCTCAGAGGTTCACCTAAAAAAGCTTTGGGGCTAAATGGCACCATGGGATGCTCGCAGGTGATCGCCTTTAATAGGTGTGCACCGGATTCATCCACACCCAGATGCTCATCCCCCACTAAACAGTAGTTTTGCTGACAATACTCCATCAATTCAGCCACCAGCACCGACGGCACTTTCTCGGTGTTGTCTTGCACGGAACGTCCGACATAGCTGATGTAAACACTTTGCTGCGCAGACAACAGAGCTTCAAGGAACAAGTAGCGGTCATCGTCGCGGCGAGAGCGGTCACCCGCTCTGGCGCGGCCATGAATTAAATCGAATCCTTCCGGTGCCACACTGCGTGGATAGACGCCATCGTTCATCCCTAATAAACAGACGGTGCGAAATGGAATCGAACGCATCGGCATCAAGGTACAAAAATTCACTTGTCCGGCAAGAAAACGCTGGCTTACACGGCTACCGGACAGTTTATTGAGCAGATATTGACGAATCACACTCGGTGACAATTCCGCCTCAAATGCCGCATCACTCAACTGTTCTTTTAACTGACCCAACGTATCGCGAATCGATTTCAACGCCACTTCGCCTTCTAAGTCGACGGCGAAGAAATCCGCCAAGACACCGTGTAATTGTTGTCGCCATGAGTCAATGTTTTGCGCTTGAGCTAAGGCGTGGCGATAGCAGCGCACCTTTTCAATGAAGTAGCTCAGTTTGCCCGCCAGCTCCGCTCCCATTCCCTGAACTTCGTTGTAAGGAGCAAGCCATTCATCACCGCTTTGGAACAAGCCAGCCGATTCTGGCATGGCGTAGCCAAGTAACATGCGTTGAATACCAAACTGCCAGGTGTTTTGTCTTGTCTGAGGTAGGTCAAACTCACATCCAGTTTGCTCATCGAGCCCCCAACGGATACCTGACGCTTCCACCCATTGTTTTGCTTGCAGGAACTCCGTTTCACTCAAGGAGAATTTCTGCAAAATCGCGGGGGTTTCTAGCAGTTCTAACAGCTCTGACGCCAAACAGCGCATTTGTGGTAGATTCACCAACGTCAAAAACGCGTTGAGAATCGGGCTTTCTTGATCGGCGGTTCGATCTGAAATGGAATAGGGGATGAATCGTTCACCCGGCGCATTACCAAACACCGCTTGAATCGCTGGGCTGTAGGCATTGATGTCCGCCACCATCACGATAATATCGCGCGGTTTGAGGGTTGGGTCGGCATCGAACATCGCCAGCAATTGATCGTGCAGCACTTCCACTTCACGCATTGGGCTGTGGCAGACGTGCAGGCTCAAAGAGCGATCATTCGCCTCGATGAGCGATTTATGATGGCTGCTCTCGATGTGGTCGTCATCTTGGTGCTCTTCCAAGTTGAGGATGTCTGCTTGCAGTTGATGCAATAGCGAGTCAGGTTCGATATCGACAAACGCTTCAATCTCATGCGATTCCAATTGTGACAACAAGTACATGTTGTCACGGCCAAGTTTGCCCATCGAAGCCAGCAAGCTGTTGCCCACCACCTCGGTGTGCAGTTCATCGGCAAGATTGTCTTCAATACTGCCTTTCAATTGCTCACTTTGGCCCTGAAGCTGCGAATGATCTTGTTGCCACACAAGGTGCTGACGCTGCTTTGCCGCCAAACGAGCAAGAAATTTTCGATCGCGTACTTCACCCCAATAGTATCGACACGGGTTGGTAAACATCAGATGCACGTCAATATGCTGACCGAGCGCTTTAAGCGCGTCCATATAACGTGGAGGCAGTGAGGTGATACCGAAAACAAACAAGCGCTGCGGCAAGTGTTCAAACTGGCCAGTGTAGTTTTCTAAGCTATCAATGAAGTGTTCGTATAGGTTGGCGCGATGGTACGGCGATTGCCCAAGCGCGACGGTATGGTCATACAGTGCTTGCCACAACATGGGCTGCCAAGGATGCTCATCACCAATCTCAGCCACAGCCTTCCCCGCTTCCCAATCACGTATCCATTCAGGGCGATACACCAAATAACCATCAAAAATATCGGCAATTTTTTCCGACAGTTGGTAAAGCTTGGCGCCTTCTTCATCGTCTTGAAGATAGCGAGCTAAAGGCGAGAACTCCGCCAGTGCAAGTTGCTGCGGCAACAAATGCATCAGCTTCCACGTCATCGCTTCTTTGTTAAAAGCACTGCGTTTTGGCACATCCGCCAAAACGTGGGTAAACATATCCCAGATAAATGTCGCGGGTAGCGGAAATTCGATGTTTGCTGCCACGCCAAACTCTTTCGCCAGTTCCATTTTCAACCATTGAGACATGCCTGGGCTTTGCACCAAGATCTGCTCTTTGTCGAAGGGATTTTGCAAAGGATTGAGGCGAATCAGTTCCACCAACAGAGATTTGAGCACATCCACTTGATTGGAGTGATAGACAGTAAACACGAGTTAGCTTCCGGAAAGACAATCACTAAGCGTTAGCTTAGCACAGCTCGCTGAGTGGCCACATAGTTCTAACTCACTGATTTCCAGAAAGGTTATATCGGTAGCGATTCTTGGTCAGTTTGTCAGCAAACGACATTGTCAGGGCAAAATTACACTTCCGTACCAAACGTGACACGCCTCACACCTTTAAAGTTAAAAAACACTGTTTTATAATTCCACCCGTTTTCATCAATTGTATTTATAACTCGCTATGGAATTCAGAAAGATGTTGCGAAAACTCTCCTCCAATAGCGCGTGGCTGATTGCTTTTTTTGCTTGCTTCACGGTTTATCTGTCCATCGCCTGTTACCCATTTGTACTTTCGTCCGATCCCTCTCAAGATCTGTCGGGACTACAAAGCTTCTATCTTATTGCAACCCAGTTGGGCTGGCTCGGTTTACTCAGCTTACCCATCATGCTGCTCAGTCTTCCGCTGACGCTGTTGCCAACTCGACTGTTCAAAGGCATCGTCATCACACTTGCCGCTCTGTTAGTGATTGCGCTGAAGATCGATATCACGGTTTTCCAACACTACAAATTTCATATCAATGGCTTGCTGATCCGCATGTTTTTTGATGGCGGGAACGAAGTCTTCAATATCTCTTGGCTGAGTTGGTTGATTTTCATCTCGGAGATTGCGGTGATGTTCATTGGCCTCGCCATCGCGGTATGGCTCAGCAAGCTTCTAGCCAACAGCAAACTTAAATTCGCTTTTGTCGCATTATGGTTTGTGATGTTGCTGAGCAGCCAAATGGTGCATGCGTATAAAAATGCGTTGTACGATAATGAAGTCAGCCAATTTACCAATAACTGGCCGCTTTATTACCCACTCACCGCCCGCTCTTTCATGTATAAAAACGGCTTTGTCGATGAAAAGATTGCGGCGCAAAATCGCGTTGAGTTGAAAAACGTCGAGGACAGTCAACTGGACTACCCACTTGAGCCCGTCAGCTTACCGACACAAACAAAACAACCCAACGTGCTGTTTATCTTAGTGGACGCTTGGCGACACAGTGACGCTACGGCAGAAATCATGCCCAATGTCAGCCAATTTGCACAAAAGACGGCCAACTTTTCGCAGCACATGAGTGGCGGCAACTCCACCCAAGCGGGCATGTTTAGCCTGTTCTACAGCCTGCCAGCCACCTATTGGAGTAGCTTTTACGCCAGTCAAACCGCTCCAGTGTTTATGGATAGCCTGCAAAGCGCCGGATATCGCATGGGGATCTTCGGTTCAGCGTCGCTGACCAGCCCTCCTTTGTCACGCACTGTCTTTAAAAACGTCAAAGATCTGCGCTTGAAGACGCCAGGAACAACGCAAGTTGAACGTGACGCGCGCATTACTGAAGATTTTATCGCCTTTGAAGCGCAGCCAAGTGATCAGCCCTATTTCGGTTTTCTGTTCTACGACTCTGCCCATGGCACCGAATTTCCTGAACCAGAAGGTGCGAAATTCACACCGTATTGGGAACGCGTGGATCATATCTTGCTCAACAACGATTTTGATGCCGAGCTGTACCATAATCGCTATAAGAATTCGCTCTACTACATTGATGGCTTAATCGGCAAAGTACTGAGCAAGATTGATTTGGAGAACACCATCGTGGTTATCACCTCGGATCATGGTGAAGAGTTTAACGATAATCGCATGAACTATTGGGGGCATTCTGGCAATTACAGCCAAGCGCAAATCCACGTGCCGTTGTACATCTATGCACCTGGCCAAACCGCCAAGACTTACGATTATCGCACCACCCACTTTGATGTGGTGCCCACGCTGATGGAAATGCTCTTTGATAATAAAATTAATACTGCAGATTTCAGCGTCGGCGACAACTTGTTCGACGCGACCCAATCTCGAGATTGGTTTATCGCGGGGAGCTACTACAACTATGCACTCGTCGGCCAAGAGATGATGATGGTGGTTAACCCAGCTGGGAACTCAAAACAGCTCAACAACCAATTGAGAATTGTTAAAGACCACAAAGTGCCTGTTAATGTGATTCAGCAGTCACTGGAACTGATGTCGCGCTTCTATCACAAGGGCTAACGACCGTTTTTCTCGCCGCTAAACAAAAACGCCTCGCATGATGAACTGCGAGGCGTTTTTTCTCTTCAACACCATTCGACACTAGGCGAATTTTCCAAGCACGTTGCGTTTTGGCAACACCACTAAATTGTAGAAGTATTGCACCGCGACGTATCCCACCACAACCGTAGCCACCAATAGCTCGACGCCAGCCAGCATTCTCACTTGTTCAACATAGTGGCTGCCCAAACCTGCGTGTTGCATCCAGTTGGCCATTTTAAACAGCGCAGTGGCACCAATTACCATAGGGAAAGTAAACGCCGCATAGCCAGGGCTAAAAGGCAAACGAAGCAACTTAACAAACGCGAGGTAAATAATCGCCGTCATCAGCACGGCAATACCAAATAGCAACGCAATAATCACTGGCGAAGGTTGCGCCGTCACAGTTAAATAACCGGCCAATGAAAGGCTTGCTGGTGCGGCCATGATCGCCATCGTTGGTTTAGCCGCATCAGGCACTTCATGCGTAAACATAAAGCGGTAGATCATGATCGGTAACATCACCGCGTAGGCGACCATACCAAACACCAAAGCACCGTGCGCTACGGGAGCAAGCACTGGGTTGCCTGAGAAAGAAACGTCAGCAACGATAATACCGACCGGGGGCACAAACCAACTTGGCACCATGTGATGAAGTTCGAAATCTTTCGCACGGTGATAGACAAAGCTAAGTAAAAATACGATGTGCAATGCCACTGCCACTGACCAGATCGTATCCCCCAACAACGTGGAAAAGTGGCCAATCGAATTGGAAACCACCATGGTCGCCATGGCGAATGTCGGCACCACACTGCCCACCACAGGATGGGCTAAATCTTGTCTCAATAAGTGGTGATGAAAGAGAAATTTCACCGCCAAGATAACCAGCAAACCGCTGGCAATTGCCGCACTTATCCACTGTCCATAGCCATTTAATGTTGCCAAATTTTCCCAACTCCAGCCTAAGCTCGCAATACCAAGCGCCAAACCTGCCATCGGTGTTGGAGCGCCCATTACTTTTGCTTTTGTTCTTTGAATCATCACGACCTCAACAAGGCTATCTTTGTATGGCGCTATTTTATGCTTGCTTAATGTTTGAAGATATCTAATTATTTAGAACCGACGTTCAAGATTATTTAACGAGAGAGCATGGCAAGTCACATTTCTCTGAAACAACTCAAAGTGTTTACCACCATCACTCAGCACAACACGCTCACCGCCGCTTCGGAAAGTCTCTTTCTTTCCAAAGCGGCAGTGAGCATGGCGCTGTCCGAGTTGGAGAAGCAAATTGGTCATCATCTGTTTGATCGCGTTAATAACCGTTTGATTCTCAATCAAGAAGGGCAAAAACTGTTGCCATTGGCCGATGAGCTGTTGAGCCGAGCCAGCGCGATTGAGTCGCTGTTTGATCAAGATATGACACTGTCAGGCCAACTTCGCATTGGCGCCAGCGACACCATCGGCAACCAAGTTGCGCCTTATTTACTCAGCGATTTTCGCCGCCACACCCAGCATCAAGCACAGAGCCTGTTCATTTCTAATTCGGCGCAGATCTGCGATATGTTGGTGGATTACGAGCTTGATATCGCCCTGATTGAAGGCAAAACACTGCATCCCGAGCTCAATGCGACCCAGTTTAGCGAGGACGAAATGTGTGTCATTTGTCCGCCCGATTTTCCCCTTGAACTGAATGGCTCAATCTCACTCACTGAGCTGGAGAACAGTCAGTGGATTTTGCGCGAAGCAGGCTCTGGCTCGCGTGAGTTTTTCCATCGAGTCATCGCGCCACGCATTGAACATTGGCATGAAGCCTTCCAGCTCAACACCACCGAAGCGTTGATCAATTCGGTTTCCGCAGGACTTGGGCTTGGCTGCTTATCCCGCCTCTCGGCCGACCATGCCGTGCGAGATGGTCGCGTCAAAATGATCCCGATGCCGCTCGATATGAAGCGACGCTTTTGGCTGCTGGTGCACAAAGAAAAGTATCAAAGTCCGTTACTTAAAGCCTTTATCGATTTTTGCCATCATTGGCATCCCGAACGATAGCGGAATTCAGCTCTCATTTTGACGCGAGTCAATGGACATTACTGATGAAAAGCTGTATAAACACACAGTACAAATTCTGGACTATTTAACTTAGAGGATTAACCATGGCTGTTATCGTCAAGTACGTGGTAGAACGCAACGGAGAAGAGAAAATGACTTTTACCTCTAAAGCGGAAGCTGACGCATACGACAAAATGCTGGATATGGCAGATGAGCTTTTCGACTTACTAGGTAAAAGCGATCTTCTTGAAGATGAAGGCAAACAAGAAGACTTGGCGATGTTCCTCGCTCAGAACAAAGAAGAGCTTCTTTACGCGCTAGGCGCAAAACGCCGCCCAACGCCGAAGAAAGAAAAGAAACTAGCAGCGGTTGCGGATAACGCAGCCGACGAAGACGAATCAGAAGAAGACGCCGCTTAATCTTCGCAACCCATGTCGAATAAAACCGTCGCCCTGTGCGGCGGTTTTGATTTTGGCGACAAAATACAAAATAGCCAAACGAAGAAACATATCGTTAAAAAGACAAAGGGTATCCATCTACAGACTTTCTCCCTTTGAGGGGTTTAAAGTCTTTTTTTGTCTCTTTATGATGGCTATAACTTAATTCCAGCGCTTGCCAGTGAATGGCGCGTGACAAAGACTCAACACATGGAGATCAACTATGGCTTTCTTTTCTCTCGCCTTTGGTACGGCAACCAAAAACCGCGACGGCAAAATCATCGAAGCGTTTTTTCCAAACCCTGTTCTTAACCCAAGCGAGGCGCTAGTCAACGCTCTAGCAGCCGTTGTGGGCTACGAGCAAGGCAACCAAGCTATCGAGATCTCTGCGGCGCAAAGTGCAAAACTGGCAGCAGCGTTTGAAGCAAATGGTGATGCAGCAAACGCCTCTTTCGCAGCAAAAGCGGCAGAGTCAGCACAACCACTGGTACTGGTTATTCTTGCTACTGACGAGCAGCCACAAAGCGTTGCTGAAGGTTTCCTAAAACTGCAACTCATCTCTAACCGCCTAGTTCAACCACACGGTACCGTACTAGACGGCATTTTCGGTCTACTGCACAACATCGCATGGACCAACGAAGGTCCAATCGATCTGCCTGAACTGGCAGAACGCCAAATCGAAGCGCGTTTAGCTGGCCGTGTACTCACTGTCGATTGCGTCGACAAGTTCCCTAAAATGGTGGATTACGTGGTACCAACAGGCGTGCGCATCGCGGACACTTCTCGCGTGCGTCTTGGCGCTCACGTTGGTGAAGGCACAACGGTCATGCACGAAGGCTTCATTAACTTCAATGCGGGCACCACAGGTGTAAGCATGGTTGAAGGCCGAATCTCTGCGGGCGTTGTTGTCGGTAACGGCTCTGACATTGGTGGCGGCGCGTCGATCATGGGTACCCTATCTGGCGGTGGTAAAGTGGTTGTGTCTATTGGTGAAAACTCACTGCTTGGCGCAAACGCAGGCCTTGGTTTCCCACTGGGTGATCGCTGTACAGTAGAATCTGGCCTTTACGTCACCGCGGGCTCTAAAGTACGCATGCTTGATTCCACAGGCCAAGAAGTTGAAATGGTTAAAGCGCGCGATTTAGCAGGCGTATCCGACCTACTGTTCCGTCGCAACTCAGTGACTGGCCAAATTGAATGCTTGGCGAACAAAACTGCGGTAGAGCTCAACAGCGAGCTGCACAAAAACAACTAATCTCGTGCATTCTGAGATAGTGTTAGTTCGAGCCCTTCATCAATGAAGGGCTTTTTTTTGTCGGCACTTTGTCCATCACGTTTGCCAATAAGCCAATAATTTCATTCAATAAGCGCTACGGAATTTACTAAAATAAAGATAACGAAACATAAGGAGCGGATCATGATTGAGCAGAAGTACGTCGTTGCACTGGACCAAGGCACCACCAGCTCTCGTGCTGTGGTTTTAGATCACGACGCGAACATCGTTTCTGTCTCCCAGCGCGAGTTCACTCAGATTTACCCACAAGCAGGCTGGGTAGAACATGATCCCATGGAAATTTACGCCACTCAAAGCTCTACACTCGTTGAAGCTCTGGGCAAAAAAGGCATCAGCAGTGATCAAGTGGCGGCCATCGGTATCACCAACCAACGTGAAACCACCATCGTTTGGAACAAAGAAACGGGCAAACCGGTTTACAACGCCATTGTGTGGCAGTGCCGTCGTACCGCCGACATCTGTGAGGACCTAAAAGCGCGCGGATTGGAATCTTACATTCGCGAAAACACCGGCCTTGTGCTTGACCCTTACTTCTCGGGCACCAAAGTAAAATGGATTCTCGATAATGTTGCAGGCTCACGTGAAGACGCCGAAGCGGGCAAACTACTGTTTGGTACTGTCGATACTTGGCTGGTGTGGAAGATGACCCAAGGCCGTGTGCACGTCACCGACTACACCAACGCCTCCCGCACCATGCTGTTCAACATCAATGAGCTATGTTGGGATAGCAAACTGCTCGAAGAAATGGGCATCCCATCATCGATGATGCCGCAAGTAAAACGCTCATCGCAAATTTATGGCCAAACCAACATTGGTGGTAAAGGTGGTACGCGTATCCCTATCTCAGGCATTGCGGGTGATCAACAAGCGGCGCTGTATGGCCAAATGTGTGTCGAAGCAGGCCAAGCGAAAAATACCTACGGAACGGGCTGTTTCTTGTTGATGAACACCGGACAAGAGAAAGTGACCTCACAAAACGGGTTGTTGACCACCTTAGCGTGTGGACCAAAAGGTGAGCCAGCATACGCACTCGAAGGCGCGGTATTTATGGCGGGTGCGGCGATTCAGTGGTTGCGCGATGAGCTGAAACTGATTTCCGATGCGCACGATTCCGAATACTTCGCCACCAAAGTGGACAGTTCAAACGGCGTGTATGTGGTGCCTGCCTTTACTGGTTTAGGTGCACCGTACTGGGATGCCTATGCTCGCGGTACCATTGTAGGCCTCACTCGTGGTGTCAACTCAAACCACATCATCCGCGCAACCTTAGAAGGCATTGCCTACCAAACCCGTGATGTACTGGACGCCATGCAAGCGGACTCTGGCATTAAGCTCTCAGCCCTACGCGTTGATGGCGGCGCAGTGGCCAACAACTTCCTCATGCAGTTCCAATCTGACGTGCTTGATACCGAAGTGCATCGTCCAAAAGTGACCGAAGTGACCGCGCTGGGCGCGGCGTACCTCGCAGGTTTGGCCGTGGGTTACTGGAACAGCATAGATGAGCTGAAAAACAAAGCAGAGCTCGATCGTCGCTTCCTTCCTCATCAAGATGAAGAGAAACGCAGCCGACGCTATAAAGGCTGGAAACGCGCGGTTAAATGCGCACAAACTTGGGCCGAATTGCGTGAGATTGACGAGTAAACTAAGTTCACCTTAGTTTCAAACTGCTTGTTTTAGCAAGATGACATTGGAGCCGTACAAATGATTACTGCATCGTCCACAACGCTCTCGGTACTCGACATCTTGGTTGTCGGGGGTGGTATCAATGGCGCAGGCATCGCAGCAGATGCGGCAGGACGTGGCCTTAGCGTCGCACTTTTTGAAGCCAAAGATTTTGCCTCGGCGACCTCTTCAGCCAGCTCGAAACTGATCCATGGTGGTTTGCGCTATTTGGAACATTATGAGTTCCGTTTGGTCTCCGAAGCTCTGGCGGAGCGCGAAGTGCTGATCAAAAAAGCGCCGCACATTGCCTTTCCCATGCGTTTTCGCCTGCCGCACCGCTCCTATCTTCGCCCCGCGTGGATGATTCGTTGCGGGCTGTTTTTGTATGATCACTTAGGTAAGCGCACCACACTGCCTAGCAGCCATAAGGTGAACCTTGCCGAAACCGGGCTGCTGAAAGAAGAAATGAAAATTGGCTTTGAGTATTCCGATTGTTGGGTCGACGATGCTCGCCTCACGTTACTGAATGCCATCAGTGCCAAACGCAATGGCGCAGAAGTGCGTAATTACTGCAAAGTAAGCAAAGCTGAGCGTGTTGACGACCTTTGGAAAGTGACTATTGAAGATCAGCAAAATGGTGAACAGTTTGTGCGTTACGCCAAAGCCTTGGTTAACGCGGCGGGCCCTTGGGTGAAACAATTTTATGATGACAGTTTAGATGGCCCATCACCACGCAACATTCGTTTGATCAAAGGTTCACACATTGTCGTGCCGCGCGTACATCCCGATCCGCAAGCTTACATCCTACAAAACAACGATGGGCGGATTGTGTTTGTGATTCCTTACTTGGATAAATTTTCAATTGTCGGCACAACGGATGTCGAATACACCGGTGACCCTCGCCATGTGGCGATTTCAGAACAGGAAGTTGACTACTTAATTGACATTGTTAATCAGCATTTTGTCCATCAACTGAGCAAACAAGATGTGGTGTGGACTTACAGCGGCGTACGACCGCTGTGTGATGATGAATCTGATTCACCCCAAGCCATCACGCGTGATTACACCATCGAGCTGGAGCAAGAACTTGACCAAGCACCGCTGATCTCTATTTTCGGTGGCAAACTGACGACATATCGCAAGTTGGCGGAGTCTGCCATGCGTAAACTCGCGCCCTATTTCGACCATATGGGCGCACCGTGGACGGCGCAACAAACGCTCCCCGGCGGTGATTTTAGCTGTACACGAGACCAGCTAGCCCACGCGTTGCGCCAACAATACCCTTGGTTGAGTGCAACCTTAGCCTACCGTTATGTCTGCCAATACGGCAGCGATGCACGCCAATTGCTCGCGGGGGCTGAAGAGGTATCAGCGATGGGCATCGAACTTGCTCCAGAGGTTTACCAACGAGAATTGGATTATCTGATGACGCATGAATTTGCGCAGTGCAGTGAAGACATTTTATGGCGTCGAAGCAAACTAGGACTTTATCTCACACCAGAGCAAGTGCTTGATGTCGATAATTACGTCATAAAAAAGTGCTTTAAAGCCCTGGCACTAAAACAAGTCTGTTGAACTGCTTGCCCCCTTGTTCAATCTTCATCAAGTCAGTAGCCAAACGTCATCAAGTCGAGTAACTTGATGACGATACTTACGAATAAAGGTAACTGACTATTATGGGATTTTTAATTGACCACTGGGACTTCTCTACCTCTCCAGCGACTCGATATGAAAACAACTTTCAGCACATACAAGCCAGTCACTGGTATCACTGTGAGCGACACCATCCAGATATCCGCGCTTGGCTGCTCGAAAATCAAGTACCACTGAGCACAGTTAATCACCTTCTTGCGGATGAAACTCGTCCTTCTTTTCATCATTATGACGATGATAGCTTTATGTTGATTCTTCGCGGAATCAATATGAACGACAACGCGATACCTGAAGATATGCTTAGTATCCGTATCCTTTATTACAAAGGGGCCTTAATTTCGACACGTAAAACCTCCTCGAAAGCCATCTCAGAAATCAGAGCCTCTCTTGCCGATAGAAAAGGCCCCAATAGCATCGCCGATCTGCTCCTGACCATCATCGATGGATTGACCGGGAAAATGCAGCAATATCTTCAAGATATAGAGGAGCAAATCGAACAGTTTGAGCTCGACACCGAGCAAATTGGCGAGATCATTGAGGTACAAAAAGCGCTTTTAAGAATCAAACGCTTTATTCGCCCGCAGCAGTATGCTATTGCTGATTTTTCGAGCTCTGAAGTCGCTCTTTTGACCAATAAAACCTTAATGGTCAATTATGCACTGAGTAATATTACTCGCATTAACGAAACCATAGAGTTCTTTCTTGGCGAGCTCGCACTTCTCAAAGAACAAATTCAGCAGTTGCGCGAAGACAAAATCAGCCGCAACAGCTATCTGTTTACATTAATCGCCAGTATTTTCCTACCCACCAGTTTTCTCACTGGCTTGCTTGGTATCAATATCGGTGGCATACCAGGAGTCGAGTCCCCAGTCGCCTTCTTGTGGTTTTGTGTTGGGTTGGTGGTCATTTTTGCCGCCGAAGTTTTGCTGCTCAAGCGGCTCAAATTCTGGTGATGCTTACACTTTTACGCGGTCTGGATGGATAACCACACAGGCCGTGTGTTTCTGTTTACCAAAGCCGATGATCTGCGCTAACGCTTTTTTACTCACCGTCACATGTGCTGATGCCATCGCCTCTTCTTCCGATTCCGCGTGAGGATCGTGAATGAAGAAGAAACGCTCACTCATGCCACTTAGCAGCACCCAGTGCGGCTCTTTACTGCCATTAAATCGATAGGTGCTGATCAGCAGCAACACGCTCGCGCCCATACTGACCCACTCTTCCAGCTGGCTTTGCGATGGCGGTGCTTCAATGGTGCTCACAGGGTATTCTTCTAACTGCTGACAGAAATCCTGATGCACAATTTCAATCACTTGCTTCTTATTTTCATCACGTACGCTGTCAATAAACGGCGTCGATTTCGCATGACTCCACAGCTCTACCGTGTAACCTCGGCGTGCAGCCGCTAACGCTAAACCATGTCCGCTGCACCCGCCATGTCCGGCCGCCATAAAAATGGTGGTTGCTTCGCGCCAAAGCTGCAACTCCTGCTTACGCGATGGCTGAAAACTGGCGTCGTGATGGGCAAACGCCATCAGCAAACAAGCCGCGCCACAAGTAAAAGGGGTGGTCTGCACATAGAGCGGCATAGGCAGCAACGTTTTAGGCCCATAGTGTGCCAAACGCTTCTGCATCCGGATGCCATCGCTTAAATCGTCATAATAGTGAATAAGAATTTTAAGCTTTTGATAACCCAGCTTTTTATACAAATTTATTGCGGCACTATTGTCTTCACGAACTTCTAAGCGTAATGTAGTGAAACCCTGTTCAATGGCGAACTGCTCACAGATCTCAATAAGAGATTGAGCTATCCTTTGGCCACGAAATTCAGGTCTAACGGCAATCGAATATAACCTTGAGAGTTGTGTTCCTTGGTGAAATAAAACAAGAGCATATCCTGCTAGCTCTAGCTCATTAGTAGCGACGAATAAAACGGCATGTTCAGATTGGATAAAACGCTTCATTTGTCTTGGTGCAATTCTGTCACCAGTAAAGAGCTCTCTTTCCAAACGATTTAGTGCATCAAGATCAGACATTTTCGCAATACGAAAATCCATGTAACACCTTCAAGGACTGATTATTTCCCCTCATCATAGCTCGTTTATTAAGGAAAGAAATAGATGGCAAATCTTTTAATTGTGACTGACCAAGCTAGCGATTGGCAGCAGTATTTCCCATCTGAACAAGTGGTTGATGTTGCCCAATATCTCGACAGTGATTGGCAACACAATCAACGTAGCGTGCAGGTAGTGAACCTGTGTCGCGATTATGGTTACATGAGCAGCGGTTACTATTGTTCGCTGATGGCGGGGGCACGTGGCCACCGAGTCATCCCGACAGTGACAGCCATTAATGACATCACTCAACCGCTGCTGATTTCATCTGGATTCCTCAAGCTCAACAAGTTAGCCAAAGATCAAGACAGCATCAGCTGCAAAATCTACTTTGGCCGTACCGAACACAAAGGCTTAGAGAAACTCGCCCGTCGTCTGTTTGAACAATTTATGGTGCCCGTCATTGAATTAAAAATGACCAAAAATCAGCACCACTGGCAAATCGACTCCGTCGCGCCATTTCCTTTCCAAGAGCTCAGCGATACAGAAGAAAACTTCTTTATTGAGTCGTTGGAGATGTTCTCCAACAAGGTTTGGCGTAAACCCAAACAAGAGAAAAAGTATCGCTACGACATCGCGATGCTGATCGATGAAGAGGAAAAAATGCCCCCTTCGTGCCCTCAAGCGCTGAAACGCTTTAAACGAGCGGCATCGCGTTTGGGGATGAACTTAGAAACCATCTCCAAAGATGAGATTTCTCGTTTGGGTGAGTTTGACGGTTTGTTTATTCGCAGCACCACCAACATCAGTAACTTCACCTATCGTTTTGCCAAAACAGCAGAAAAGCTAGGCTTAATCGTGATGGATGATTCTGAGTCGATCATGAAATGCACCAACAAAGTCTTTCTCACTGAGTTGCTGAAAAACAACAAAGTGCCCGCGCCAGCGAGCGTTATTTTGAAGAACTTTGACCCAGAATGGAAAAGTGATCTGCTCAATGAGCTGGATTTCCCGATGGTGTTGAAGATTCCAGACGGCGCATTCTCACGTGGCGTGGTGAAGGTGCGTAACGAAGAAGAGTTGGAAAAAGAAGCCGCAGCGCTGTTTGAAAAAAGTGAACTGATTTTGGCGCAAGCCTTTATGCCAACCGACTTTGACTGGCGCATTGGCATTTTGAACCGCCAAGCGATTTTCAGCTGTAAATACATGATGAGCCGCGGCCATTGGCAGATCTACCAACACCACAATAGTGGCCGAGTGTCGTCCGGTGGTTTTGAAACCTTGGATTTGAAACAAGTGCCGAAAAACGTGGTTGATGTGGCGCTAAAAGCCGCTAACTTGATTGGTAATGGTCTGTATGGCGTCGATCTTAAGGAAGTGGATGGCCAAGTGTATGTCATTGAGGTGAACGACAACCCAAGTATTGATCATCATGTTGAAGATGCTTTCCTTGGCGATTTACTCTATGACCGCGTGATGACCGAGTTCTTGCGTCGCATTCAAATGCGCGGGTTCTAACATCCAACGTCAATACGCTTTTAAACGCTTTTAATAACACAAAGCCACTCCTCGTGAGTGGCTTTGCTGTTTATATCATGCAGAGCTTAGCCTGGGTGGCCATCCGCTCGCGGCGTCACGAGCATATAACCAAACTTCCAGACAAACAGCGTAAACGCGAATACCCACAACGCGGCACTGATGTCGATCCAGATAAACAGTTGTGCTGGCGCAAAAATGACGCCAAAACTGCGCACCAAAGCCGCGAGGAAGAGTGCGCCAAACGCCAGACTCATATTCGGCCCTTGGTAGATCATTCGTCCGGTGTGCCCCATGGTGACACGTGCAATCATCGCCAGAATAAGCCCAGCCAAAGCCCCAATCGCAAATAAGTGGATTAGGTTGTGTGACGCAAACGGATTATCCAGCAAACCGCGCAACAGCAGACTCAACGGTAAACACAGATAAGCGGCGTGCAACGACCAAACCAACGGCTCACTTAGGGTCAGCCAAGGTTTCCAACGGATAAAGCGCACCAGTTGCGCCACACCCGCGATCACCATCAGCGGCTGGCCAAGTTGTGCCATGGTCACTGGGAAAAAGCTGAGCAAAAACAGCATCACCAAAGGTAAGTTTGCCGCCCAATCGAGCCAAACAATCGGATTGGCTTTTTCAAAGTTAAAGCGACGTGCGGTAAAGAATGGGATCACGCGTGCCCCCATCACCGACAGCAGCAAGGTGAACCACCAGAGCATCGCTTGCCAAACCGCCGAAGAGGTAAATGGCGGCATGCCTTTTATTGTCGCGTAGCTGGCAAAATTAGCACCAATTGCCAACAAAAACAGTGGGACGAAAAAGAGATTACGCCAACCTTTGGCCTGCACCACTCGGCTACCGATTTCAAAGGCCACCAAAGCAAGAAACAGCGCTTCAATACTGGAGGTTAACCACAGCGGCGTTGGCGTCCAAAGCAAAATCCTCGGCAACAGCCACAGCGCCACCAGCAATGCCAAACGATAATGTTTGGTGCCGTTGATGCCCGTCCAGTTTTGTACCGCGGTTAACAGGAACCCAGCCACAATCGCCATCGCAAAACCAAACAGCATTTCATGCACATGCCACCAAAGTCCTGGCACTTGGAGTTGTGTTGGCTGACCGGTTTGAAAAATCCATACCCACACCGCAATAGCGATAATGGCGTACACCGAGCCTAATAAAAAGAAAGGTCGAAAACCCAATCTCAGCCAAGCGGGAATTTTTTCTTCCACTTTTTTGTCAGTAATATTTAGCACGTTTCGCCCCCTCCACATGCTGAGCAAATTCACAACAAATGCAGTGTAGCACTAAAGATGCATTAAAAATACAACTTTAAAAATTTTACCTCTTAGGTATAACGGTCATTAGGAATATGGCTCAAGGAATACAGATGTACATTTTTGGTTATGGCAGCTTAATCAATGCTGCGTCGCGTCAATTGACGGGGCAAACGGGTGAGGCTATCCCGGTGATTGCTCACGGTTTGGTGCGCTATTGGGGCAAAGTCGACGACAGCTACATTCTCTCACCGTTGGTTGTGAACCGTGGCGAGAGCCAAGTGAATGGTGTGCTGCTGGAAATTGATGATCGTGCGCTCGCGGAGTTCGATCGCCGAGAGAGAGGCTACCATCGCATTGAGATTACGCCGGATCAGATAGAAACCGACCACTCATTCAATCGTGCTTATCCCATTTGGGTGTATGTTAAAGACGATCCGCAACCCCCCTGTCCTTCGAGCCCGATCATGCAAACTTATGTCGATACGGTACTCGCGGGATGCTTAGAAATCTCCGAAGCGTTTGCCCAACATTTTGTGCAATACACCGTAGGCTGGCATTTTCCTAAAGAAGACGATCGCCACGCGCCAAAATATGGCAATTTGGCTGGAGTGGAGTCACATCACTATCCGTTGATTGACGCGCTCATAATACAAAAGGGAGCATGATGCTCCCTTAAACAATACGTGCTCGTTGCCGATCAGAACTTGTAACGGCCACCGAAATATAACGCGGTAATATCTACATTGACATCGTTAAATTCTGTTGCGACGCCACGGTAGCCACCTTGCAGCATCCAGCCAGAATCGAACTCATAACCCACTTCAACACCGTAGTTAATACCAGTGTTGCTGTCGGAATCTAGACTTGCAGACTTAAAGTCTTCTTTGGTCAGCTCAAACTCGTAAGAAGTCGATGCAAAGCCTAGTAGACCGCCTACGTAAAAGTTCGAGTTTGCCACATAGTATTTAGGACGAATGTTCAAACCAAACGATGAGAATGACGCTTCAACATCTGCCATCACAACGCCCGCGGTTGAGCTTGCTGCAACTTGACCGAATGTCTTCGAGCCATACAGCACATACTCACCCTCAATACCGATTAAGAAAGAATCTGAAATTTTCTTATCGTAGCCAATTGCAAACTGCACGCCTGCGTCTAGGTCGTAAGAAACTTCGTTGACTTCGTTGATCGATACATCCGCCTTAATCACTTCAAGGCCAACATACCAACCCTGCTTTGGACCTAAGTTCGTTTGTTCAACTTCAGTTGCATTTGCGCCGAATGCAGCGCCCATAGCCAATGCCAAAACCGGCAACATCTTATTCATTATAATTCCTTGTATTTCATACTGTTAAAACCAATAAACAGCGCGGGGATTATAATGAATTTCATTGAGCCAACAAATAGAGCAATTAATAAATGCGACTTAAAACATAGTTTGCAGTTATAAACAGACGAAAACTACTGTTCTATGAATCGCTCAACTCAGACTATAAATGACCCTTTCAAGAACAGTCTGCACGCCCTTGATCAGCCGCTCTCGCCGCTCCTGTTGCGGCATTGAGTGCAAGCAAGTTGGTTTGCTCTGAGATGCTACCGATCACATTCGTAAACTCACTGATCTGCATGACGCCCTCATTGTAGAAAAGGGAACATGATTCTCCCCTATCAACTACACAATTCTCACCCCCGTCGGCATCGCTCTTTCTGGCGTTAAGAGAACACTTTCGCTTTCATCGTCCGTTTCTGCGCACAACAGCATGCATTCTGAGGTTTCTCCACGCATTTTCGCTTTGGCAAGGTTGCACAACACCACCACTTGTTTGCCCATCAGCTCTTCTTCGCTGTAGTACGGCACTAGGCTAGTGACGGTTTGCAGTGTTTTCTCGCCGACATCAATTTGTACGATATAGAGTTTGTCTGCATTCGCATGACGGGCGACTTCAATAATTTTCCCAGTACGAATTTCCAGCTTGGCGAAATCAGCGTAAGCGATCGTTTCCATGTAAGATAACCTCAGTAAAGTTTTACTAAAAAGATAACGTTTACACTATCATTAGAGCCTGATATTACAAGTGGTAAAGATCGCATTTTTAAAATGAAAACTCGCAGTTATTTGCCTAATTTACAGTTCAGAGGTTTAATGAGGGCAGCATAGAAATGAGGTAACACATGGCCACAATTAAAGATGTCGCTCGCGAGGCTGGCGTTTCCATCGCCACCGTCTCACGAGTGATTAATAAATCGCCCAAAGCCAGTAAAGCGTCGATTGAATCCGTCACTCAAGCAATGGCCAAACTGGGCTACCGCCCCAACGCCGCCGCCAAAGCGTTGGTGAGTCAAAGCACCAACACCATGGGCGTATTGGTTGGTGATGTATCGGATCCCTTCTTCGGCACGCTGATCAAAGCCGTCGATGAAGTGGCCCATGAAAATGGCAAGCATCTACTGATTGGCAATGGCTATCACAATGCCGAGGAAGAGCGCAGAGCCATTGAACTGCTGATCAATAGCCGTTGCGACGCACTGGTGATTCACTCGAAAGGCTTGAGCGATGAAGAGTTGCTGTCATACGCGCAAGAAGTGCCAAGCTTAGTGATCATCAATCGTCATATTCCACAAATCGCGCAACGCTGCATTTCCCTCGATAACTACAAAGGGGCCTATTTGGCTACAGAGTATTTGATTCGCCATGGCCACCAACACATTGCCTGCATTTCATCGAGCCACAAAATTGAAGACGCCGACGCGCGCATCGCTGGGTACCTCGCCGCATTAAGAGACAATCACATCGAGCTCTCCAGTGCGTACATAGAACAAGGCGAGCCCAATAGTGATGGTGGGGAAACGGCAATGACTAACCTGCTGACAAAATCTCTGCCGATCACCGGCGTGGTCGCTTACAACGACTACATGGCGGCGGGTGCGCTATCGGTATTGGATGAAAATGGCTTAAAGGTGCCAGAGCAAGTGTCAATGATAGGATTCGATGATGGTTTGATTGCTCGCTATGTCAGCCCTCGCCTCACCACCGTGCGCTATCCAATACAGATGATGGCAGAGAAAGCCGCAAGACTGGCGATCGATTTGGCTCGCCAGCAAGAGGCCGACCACAGCACCATGATCTTCTCACCCACTTTGGTAAGAAGAGATTCTGTGGCCAAGCTCTCTTAGCGTCTTTGCCTCATCAAAGCTTAAATCGCGTCATCTTCTGATCAAGCTGGCGCGACAAATCGGCCAAGGTTTCACTCTCTTCAGCTAAGAAGTTGGCCGCTTGCGACATCTCCATCGCCGCGTCATTGATACCACTGACGTTGCGATTCATCTCCTCTGCCACCGCACTTTGTTCTTCCGCTGCAGTGGCGATCTGCGTTGCTTTATCGCTCACGTGACGAATGTGATCAACGATCAATTGCAAATCCTCTCCTGCGTGTTCCGCTCGAGCGACACTGCTTTGTGCCAGTGATTGGCTTTTCTCCATCGCCTCCACGGCAGAGACGGCTAACTGCTGCAGTTTATTGATGGTGGTTTGTATTTCATCGGTCGATTGATGGGTGCGCCCAGCCAGATTTCGCACTTCATCAGCCACCACCGCAAAACCACGCCCTTGCTCTCCTGCCCTTGCGGCTTCTATCGCGGCATTGAGCGCAAGCAAATTGGTCTGCTCTGAGATACTGCTGATCACATTGGTGAATTCGCTGATCTGCATCACCCCTTCTTTGAGCTTGGCGACCTGATCATTGGCCACTTCGAGTTCAACAGACAGCGACTTAATGCTGTCCACGCTGGAATGCACGTCTTTATCGCCCAAGTTGGCTTCTTTAGTCGCATCCAGCGTATCTCTGGCGGTGTCTTCTGCGTGGCCAGCCACATCAGCCACCGTCGCGCTCATCTCATTCATTGCCGTGGCTAACTGATTCAACTGGTCTCGCTGGCTCAACACCGCTTGGCTGGTCTCTTCCGCTGATGATGCAATGCGCACCGCGGCATCGGCCACCTCGGAAGCAGACTGAACCGATTCAAATAGCGCCTCTCTGACTGAGCCGATACTTTGATTGATGTCCTGTGCCAAGCGGCCAAATTCATCTTTACCCAACACCGCCACTTGAGCGGTTAGATTTCCTGCCGCGACTTGCTTCATACTCTGGCGAATGGCGTTTAGCGGCTCAATCACCGCACGGCTAATCAGCATCCCCAGCGCACTCATGACCAAGGCAATCGCAAGAGTGGCCATGCCCATTTTCAAAATTTGTTGATTCACCGCTGCTTCGATATCGTCCAATAGCATCCCAGAGCCAATGATCCAGCCCCAAGGCGCAAAACCGTGCACCACTGAGAGTTTGTCGGCGGGTTGACCGCGACTGTTTTGCCACAGATAGGTGAGTGAGCCAGTACCCCCCGCTCGGCCTAAATCCACCATGGTGAACCAAAACTGACCATCGCTGCCATTGCCCATCTGCTGACCAACCAACTCAGGTTTGATCGGATGAACCACGGTATTGCGATTTTCATCAATGACAAATAGATAGTTGTTTTCATCAAAACGTGTGGCTGAGATCAACGCCTTGGCCAGATTTTGCGCCTCTGATTTGGCGTATGTTTGGCTGAGTGATTCCACTTGTGAAAACACGGTATGGATCACGGCGTTCAACCGCGCGTGACGCTCAGCAATCAAGTTCGTTTTGAGAGTATTAACGGAGATAAACAGTAGGAGTAGGAATCCTAAAATCCCAACAGCAACAATCATTGCCAGCTTATAGCTGACTTTCATATTTCTTAGCTTCAACATGACGTACCCATCCCGACAGAGATTCTGACTCAGATTTTCAAGGCTGATAGATTTGTTATTTTTATAATTGCTCTTTATAGAATGGTAGAGGGGGAACGCTTTGCCACTGACAACACTGAGTTTGTTAACTGGATCACTAAAAAATATGCAACCAAGAGCATTGATTGTTTTTGAGGAAAGAATGAAAAAGGCTCCAACATGCAGAGCCTTTTATTTAAACATCTAAAAATCAAAATGATAGGAGGTAAAGTAACGATACTCTTCGCCAGGAGAAAGCAGGCAACTGGGTTGTGGCCAATCCGGATGGTTCGGCGAATCAGGCAAAAATTGGGTCTCCAGCGCCAATCCTGCGTAGTCTCGATATTCACTGCCACTGCGGTTTGGTGTGCCTGCCAACCAATTACCCGTGTAGAGCTGAATGGCGGGTTTGTTGGTACAAACAGACAAACGAATCAACTCATCAGGCGAGGTCACACACGCAACGGGCAGAGACACATCGCGCTCTCGTTCAAACAAATAGCTGTGATCATACCCTTTGGCACATTGTTGCTGCTCATCTTGTAGCAAAACTTCACCAATGGCTTTTTCAGTATTGAAATCAAAACTGTTGCCAGAAACCCTTCGCAGCGTACCCAATGGAATGCCAACGTCATTGGTCGGCAAATAGCACGGGGCATTTAATACCAACTTATGCTGCAAGCAATCATGCCCCGATTCCGCCCCCATTAGATTGAAATACGCATGGTTAGTGAGATTCACTGGCGTCACGGCATCGGTTGTTGCCCAGTAACGAATAGTCAGTTGATTCTCGTCGGTCAACTGATACTGCACGTTAACGCTAAGATGGCCGGGAAACCCCTGATCGCCATTTGGAGATTCGAGTGAAAAGGTCACTTCGCTACTTGATTGCGATTCAATATGCCAACGTCGTTTATCAAAACCTTGCGCTCCACCGTGCAAACAGTTCCCCGCTTGGTTTACCGAAACTTGGTACGCCACATCATCAATCGAAAAAAGCCCATTGGCGATGCGATTTGCATAACGCCCGACGGTTACCCCCATGTAACTTGCCTGACGCTCGAAGTTCTGCATCGTCCCCACGCCTAACAGAACTTCTCTTCGCTCCCCGCTCGCCAACGGTAATTGGCAACTTAGCCAAGTCGCGCCAATGTCCATTAAGGTCACAGACATACCCGCACGATTTGACAGTTCCACTAATTGGGCAGGCTGGCCATCAAAGGCTGCCTGCTCAGTCATAGTTTGGTTCAATTGAGCAATCATCCCGCCGTCCTACAGCACTTCAACCAAACCCGCGCCATCTTTGGCTTGGCACACGTAGATGGATTCTTTTAAGCCTGTGGCCGCTTGGTATTTCGCTGCAACGGTGGCTTTCACGTCATCAACCAGCGCTGGTGGTACAAGTGCCACGATACAGCCACCAAAGCCACCGCCAGTCATGCGCACACCGCCTTGGTCGCCAATCACCTCTTTGACGATCTCCACCAGCGTATCGATCTCTTTTACCGTGATTTCGAAATCATCGCGCATTGAGGCATGAGACTCAGCCATCAGCTCGCCCATACGCTTCATGTCATGTGCTCGCAGCGCTTGCGCCGCTTCCACTGTACGATCGTTTTCTGTGATGACGTGACGGGCACGTTTTGCCACCATTTCATCCAGCTCAGCAACTTTCTCGTTGAACTGCTCAATCGTCACATCGCGCAGCGCTTTCACACCGAAAATGCGCGCCGCTTCTTCACATTGCTGACGACGAGTGTTGTATTCACTGTCGACCAAACCACGCTTTTTATTCGAGTTGATGATCACGACAGCCATCTCTTCTGGCATCGAAACCGATTCCGTTTCTAAGCTACGGCAATCCAATAGCATCGCGTGATTTTCACGTCCTTCCGCTGAAATCATTTGGTCCATGATGCCGCAGTTACAACCGACGAACTCGTTCTCGGCTTGCTGACCGTTTAACGCGATTTCCGCTTGGCTGATCTCAAGATTGAACAGCACTTTGAACGTCTGGCCAATCACCACTTCCAACGCCGCCGATGAGCTCAAACCCGCACCTTGAGGCACGTTGCCGCTGACTGAAATATCCGCTCCTGTGAACGAGTAACCGCGTGCAAGAAGGCACTTCACCACGCCGCGAATGTAGTTCGCCCACATTTTGTCTTGCTGGAAAGTAATGGCTTGCGTGATATCGAACTCGTCCACTGCGTTGCCGTAATCGACTGAAACCACACGCACGATATTGTCTTCACGCTTTGCTGCTGCCACCACGGTTTGGTAGTTAATGGCACATGGCAACACAAAACCATCGTTGTAGTCGGTGTGCTCACCAATCAGGTTGACACGACCAGGCGCTTGAATGATGTGGCTTGGCGCGTAACCCAGCACTTGTTCAAAAGCGGTTTTCACATTTTGGATAAGTTCAGACATAGGGACGTTCTCTTAAAATAGTAATTTGCTGTGGGATAGCGCGTTGAGCCTAACTTCTATCTGTAAAATCGCGCTATCCCGTTATTCGTAATCAGTCCAATTTAAAGACTTAGCATTCTTTGTAGTGGACATCACTCACATCACGCAGACGCTGTGCCGCCTGCTCTGCGGTGAGATCGCGTTGGCTTTCTGCCAGCATTTCGTAACCGACCATAAACTTGCGAATCGTCGCACTGCGCAGGAGTGGCGGATAGAAAAGTGCATGAAGTTGCCAATGGTCGATGTCGGTGCCTTGGTCAAAAAACGGCGCGTAGTGCCAGCCCATTGAGTATGGAAATGAGCACTGGAATAAGTTGTCGTAACGGCTGGTCAGCTTCTTGATCGCTCGCGCTAAATCATCTCGTTGCTCATCGCTAAGTTCACTCATACGGCGAATGTGCGTTTTCGGCAGCAGCATGGTTTCGAATGGCCACGCCGCCCAGTAAGGCACGACGGCCAACCAGTGCTCGGTTTCCACCACGATGCGCGAGCCATCTTTGAGTTCTGCTTGCACGTAATCCACCAGCAAGTTGCTGCCGTGTTCTTGGTAATACGCTTTTAGGTTGTGCTCTTTGCGCTCAATTTCATTGGGTAAGAAGCTGTTCGCCCAGATTTGACCATGTGGGTGCGGCTGAGAACAGCCCATGGTTTCGCCTTTGTTCTCGAATGCTTGAACCCAAACGTACTCTTTGCCGAGCTCTTCAATTTGTTCGTTCCAGGTCTCAATCACGCCGCGGATTTTTTCCACTGGTAGCTCAGGTAAGGTTTTGCTGTGATCTGGAGAGAAGCAAATCACTCGACTCAAACCGCGCACACCTTGGGTTTTGAAGAGCGGGTTGTCTGACTCCGGCGCATCCGGTGAGTCCACCATCAAAGCAGCAAAATCGTTCTTAAACACGTAAGTGCCTTGGTAATCTGGATTAACATCGCCAGAGACGCGTTCGTTGGTCGGACACAAGAAACACTTTTCATCATAACTTGGCAGTTCATCAATGGCCGGTTTTTCATCGGCACCGCTCCAAGGGCGTTTTGCACGATGAGGCGAAACCAAAACCCACTGCCCCGTGAGTGGATTAAAACGACGGTGTGGGTGATCCACAGGGTTAAACTCAACATTCGACATATGACTTACTCAACTCTTCAAAAATCTTCAAACTCAGCTTCCCAACACCGTGAGAAGCACAGATGACAACGCGGTGGCTGCCATTACGCAGGGGAATAGCCATTACGCAGGGGAATAGCCATTAGGGTTATTTGACTGCCAGTTCCACGTATCGGCAGTCATTTCCGCCACCGAGCGTGTTGCCTTCCAGCCAAGTTCACGCTCGGCTTTTTCTGTGCTTGCCCAGCATTCGGCAATGTCACCCGGACGACGCGGGCATAACTCGTAAGGCACCGGTTTACCGCAAGCGGCCGCGAACGCCTCCACCATCTCAAGCACGCTAGAGCCTTTGCCTGTACCTAAGTTGTAAATGTGCAAACCCGAGGTTTTCCCCACCGATTTCAATGCGGCGATGTGGCCGTCGGCCAGATCCATCACATGGATGTAATCGCGCACGCCAGTGCCGTCGGGGGTTGGATAGTCGTCGCCAAATACCGAGAGTTTTTCACGGCGACCAACGGCCACTTGGGCGATAAACGGCATCAAGTTGTTGGGAATGCCTTGTGGGTCTTCCCCCATGCTGCCCGATGGGTGCGCGCCAACCGGGTTGAAGTAACGCAATAAGGTGATGCTCCAGTCAGTTTCTGCGTGGAACAAATCACTTAAACACTGCTCCACCATGTATTTACTGCGCCCGTATGGGTTGGTGGTTGCGCCCGTGGGCGAATCTTCGGTGATCGGTACCACTTGTGGGTCACCGTAAACCGTTGCCGATGAACTAAAGACAATGCTTTTCACCCCAGCTTTGCGCATGCAGCGCGCCAGTACCAAAGAGCCATTGACGTTGTTGTCGTAGTACTCGAGTGGTTTTGCCACCGATTCGCCAACCGCTTTGAGGCCAGCAAAGTGGATCACCGCTTGAATATCATGCTTGGCGAACACGGAGTCTAAAAAGGCTTCATCACGAATGTCACCTTGGTAGAAGGTTGGTTGCTTACCCGTGAGCGCTTCAATACGACTTAACACGTCCACCTTCGCATTGCATAAGTTGTCGACAATGATCGGTTCCATACCGGCCGCCATCATCTGCACACATGTATGGCTACCGATGTAACCCATGCCACCTGTCACTAAAACGTTCACCCTTGCCTCTCCTGATCTCAAATTTGCTCAATGGCTTTGCTTACTTAAAAGCTTACCAAGCATGTTGGATCGGGTTCCGTGATCCAATTCGCAAAGTGTAAACGTTTTCACTAATTTTAATAAACAATCCTTTTTACACTGAGATTTAGTGAAAGACATTCCACCACACAGCGAGTGTGCCAGTATCATAAAAACACTCACGGCTCGATTTTTACTAAAAAAACGGATGCATCACGCAGCCTCTTGATTACAATAGAGAACAGATGAATTCACTCAGCACAGTGCGCTGTGCCAACAGGAAGAAAAATGGCTACGTTAAAAGATATTGCCACGGAAGCGGGCGTTTCCCTGGCCACGGTGTCGCGAGTGCTCAATGAAGACCCGACTCTGAGTGTCAAAGAAGAGACCAAACACCGCATCTTAGAAATTGCGGAGAAATTGGAATACCGCACCAGCAGCGCGAAAAAGAACAGTGTTGCCGCCGTGCCGGCACATCATTTCCTAGCATTGTACAACTACAAGCCAGAAGCTGAGATTAATGATCCTTACTATCTCTCCATTCGCCATGGCATTGAAACCCAGTGTGAAAAACTCGGCATCGATTTAACCAACTGCTACGACAGCAAAATCGACCCCGACGTAAAAAAGATCACCGGTGTCCTTATGGTTGGCAAAACCACGCCTGCCGCGATGTTGCGCGCCAGCAAGATGACCGACAACATCTGCTATCTCGATTTTAGCGATGACAACGGCGACTTCGACAGCGTGGATATTGATCTGGTAAAAATCAGTAAAGAAGTAACCGATTTCTTTATCAGCCAAGGTTTTGATCGCATTGGTTTTATTGGCGGTCAAGACGAACCCGGCCAAGCCGACATTCGCGAAATGGCGTTTGCCGAGTATGGGCAACTCAAAGGCGTGGTCAACGAGTCAGACATTTATCGCGGTGATTTTTCTAGCGCTTCTGGTTACAAACTGGCGCAAGCGATGTTGGAAAAGGGCAACTATCCGAAGGCGCTGTTTATCGCTTCCGATTCCATCGCGATTGGCGTGCTGCGTGCTTTGCTCGAACATGGGCTCAACATTCCTCGCGACGTTTCACTGATCAGTGTCAACGACATTCCCAATGCCAGATTCACTTTCCCTCCTCTCTCGACGGTGAGAATTCACTCAGAAATGATGGGCATTCAAGGCGTTAACTTATTGGTGGAAAAAGCGCGTGATGGCCGAGCACTGCCGCTTAAAGTGTATGTGCCAAGCAAGCTCAAGCTAAGAGGAACGACGCAGGAGAGGAGCCAAACATGAACCACGAGCAACTGCTTAAAGAGCTGGAAGAAAACGCCTGTCTTGATCTGCATAAACTCTATTACTCCAACCCAGATAAGCGCTTTTATGCTCTGCTGGCGGAGCTTTACCAGTTACGCAAACAACATGGGCTGACTACACGCTTATCTCCCTACGTCACGGAAATTGAATCTCTGACCAAAGCGCTCAGTCTGACCATAGAACGAAGTCTCACCGATGAGCAAAAGGGTCACACCGTGACACCAGAGCAGTTTGACCACTTAGTTGAAACGCTCGACTTTAACCAAAGGGCCCACCGCATGAGTCGTTTTATTTTAACCAAAGATAACCACAAAGCGTTTAGTAAACCGGTGGAGCTGGTGATGTACGGCGATTCCATCACCGAGTGGGGCCCTTGGCACGATGCTTTTTCTGGTTTTCAAGTCGCGAATCGCGGGCTCGCGGGGGACACCACCGCAGGCATGCTTGAACGCATTGACACCACGTTGGTGTGTCAGCCGAAACTGGTGTGCATCATGGCGGGGATTAACGATTTAGCGCAGGGCTACTCGGTACAGCAAGTCGTGGAAAATTACCGTCGAATACTGGCCATTTGGCAAGAACAGGGCATTGAAGTGTGGGTGCAGTCCACGCTGTATGTGGGCGAGCGAATGTCATCATTGAACCCACTGGTCAGCGAGTTAAATCGTCAATTAGGGCAAATATGTCAGGCGCAATCACTGCGTTTTATCGATCTCAACGCCACACTCTGCCCAGAGCAGACACTGCCTCTTGATTGCAGTTGCGATGACTTACACCTCAACTCGCACGCTTACACGCAATGGCTTTCTGTGCTCACGCCAATGCTGGATGCTCATTTCGCTGCGGCATAAAGCAGTGACACCATTTTTATCCAAAGCACGCTGAGCGTGCTTTCTTTTTATCTCTATTTTTCAATAGCTAAAGTTCAAATCCTATCTCATTCACTGCTGTTTTTCCTCTTCACCTCCCCCCCTATCAACCACGCAAAAGCCGCTCAATCTGGTTAAACATTATTCTTTAACTCGGATCACACCTTTCACTCTTCCCCACGTAGAATTCGTGATCAGGTTAAAGTAAAACGTTTTCACCAATTTTATTTAGTAAAAGTTTTACTAATATATTTCCCAAATATCCAAATCTCTATTTAACAGAACGTCGGCGGATCCTTTGATCGAAGTCGCCGAGGGGAGAAAAAACGTGAACAACTGGGAAAACTTCCTCCATTTACATGAGAACAGAATGGCGCCGCGTGCGTACTTCTTCTCCTATGATACCGTTCAACAAGCTCAAACCTTTCAGCGTGAGTTGAGCAGCCGCTTTATGCTGCTAAGTGGTCAGTGGCAATTTCATTACTTCAGCAACCCAATGCTGGTGCCTGATGAGTTTTACTCACAAACCATGAGCGATTGGGGGCACATTACCGTACCCAACATGTGGCAAATGGAAGGCCACGGCGATCTTCAATACACCGACGAAGGTTTCCCATTCCCAATTGACGTGCCTTTTGTTCCCACCGACAACCCAACGGGCGCTTATCAACGCACTTTCACTTTGGGCCCTCAATGGGACGACAAACAAACCATCATCAAGTTCGATGGCGTGGAAACCTACTTCGAGGTGTACGTCAACGGCCACTATGTCGGCTTTAGTAAAGGCAGCCGTCTTACTGCGGAGTTCGACATTTCTGCCCACGCACAACCAGGTGAAAACTTGCTCTCTGTGCGTGTGATGCAATGGGCCGATTCGACTTACATTGAAGACCAAGACATGTGGTGGACGGCGGGGATCTTCCGTGATGTTTACCTTGTCGGCAAAGAGCCGGTTCACGTCCAAGATCTGACTGTTCGTACTGATTTCGCCGACGATTACCAAAGTGCGACGCTCAGCGCTCAGGTCGAATTGGAAAATCTTTCTACCGCTATCGCGTCTGACTACACGCTGGAATACGCGCTGCATGACAAAGGCACTGTCGTAGCCAGCGGTCAATGCGATTCACTGACTATCCAAAACCGCCATTCAGCCAGCTTCGCCATTGATATGGTGAACCCAACGCATTGGACAGCAGAAAACCCTTACCTTTACCACTTGTTCATTACCTTAAAAGATCACCAAGGCAAGGTCGTGGAAGTGATCCCACAACGCGTGGGTTTCCGTGACATCAAAGTGCGTGACGGCCTGTTCTACATCAACAACCAATACGTGATGCTGCATGGGGTCAACCGTCATGACAACGACCACCTAAAAGGTCGTGCAGTAGGCATGGACCGCGTGGAAAAAGATCTGATGTTGATGAAGCAGCACAACATCAACTCAGTTCGCACCGCGCACTACCCGAACGACCCACGCTTCTACGAGCTGTGTGATATTTACGGCCTGTTTGTGATGGCAGAAACCGATGTGGAAACCCACGGCTTTGCCAACGTTGGCGACCTCAGCCGCATCACCAACGATCCAGCATGGGAAGCGGTGTTTGTTGATCGCGCAGTGCGCCATGTGCACGCACAGAAAAACCACCCATCGATCATCATGTGGTCACTCGGCAATGAGTCTGGCTACGGTTGTAATATCCGCGCCATGTACGCCGCAACCAAAGCCCTTGATGACACCCGTTTGGTGCACTACGAAGAAGACCGCGATGCCGAAGTGGTGGATGTGATTTCCACTATGTACTCGCGTGCACAACTGATGAATTACTTTGGCGAACACCCACACGAGAAACCACGCATCATCTGCGAATACGCCCACGCGATGGGTAACGGGCCGGGTGGTCTCACCGAATACCAAAACGTGTTTTACGCGCATGACCACATTCAAGGTCACTACGTGTGGGAGTGGTGTGATCACGGCATTCTAGCGCGTGATGAACACGGTCAAGAGTTCTACAAATACGGCGGCGATTACGGCGATTACCCAAACAACTACAACTTCTGTATGGATGGTCTGATTTACCCAGATCAAACCCCAGGCCCAGGCCTGAAAGAATACAAGCAAGTGATTGCGCCGGTGAAAATCCGCGCCGTTGAGGGTTGCCATGACCGCTTCATCGTTGAGAACAAACTGTGGTTCACCAATCTCGATGACTACACCATCACCGCTGAAATTCGCGCCGAAGGCGACACCTTGCGTAGCGTGCCGTTTAAAGTCGAAGCACTGGCCGCCAACAGCGCTCGTGAAGTGAGCATCGACTTGCCAGAATTGGATGAGCGCGAAGCCTTCATTAACTTTACGGTACGTAAAGACAGCCGTACCTTGTATAGCGAGGCCAACCACGACATCGCGGTGTACCAGTTCCAACTGAAAGAAAACACCGCCACGTTGCCTGCGTTAGTCAACCACAATGTTCAACCATTGGTGCTTGAAGAAAGCCGCCTAGAGCACGTGATCACAGGTCATAACTTCACGCTCATTTTCTCGAAAGTAAACGGCAAACTGACCTCCTGGCGTGTGAATGGTGAAGAATTGATTCAATCAGAGCCAAGATTGAACTTCTTTAAGCCAATGATTGATAACCACAAACAAGAATACGAAGGGTTGTGGCACCCTGCGCATCTGCAAATCATGCAAGAGCACTTCCGTACGCTGAGCGTGGATGCGAGCGACGATGCCATTCTGATCACCACCACCAGCATTGTGGCACCACCCGTGTTTGATTTTGGCATGCGTTGTACCTATCGCTACCAAATCAACGAGCAAGGCCATTTGAACGTGGAACTGAGTGGCGAGCGCTATGGCGACTACCCTCACGTGATTCCGGTCATTGGTTTGGATTTAGGCATTAACGGTCGCTTTGACCAAGTGAGTTACTACGGTCGCGGCCCTGAAGAGAACTATCAAGACAGCCGCCAAGCTAACCTCATTGATGTTTACCACACCAACGTGGCGGACATGTTCGAGAACTACCCGTTCCCGCAAAACAACGGCAACCGCCAGCACGTGCGTTGGGCATCGCTCACCAACCGTCATGGCACAGGGTTATTGGTGAAACCTCAGCAAGAAATCAACTTCAGTGCGTGGTTCTACACCAACCAAAACCTGCATCAAGCACAACATACGATTGAGCTAGAAAAGAGTGGCTACATCACCCTTAACCTTGACCATCAAGTAATGGGCTTGGGTTCAAACTCTTGGGGCAGTGAAGTGCTCGACTCTTACCGCGTGTATATGGATGCGTTCCGCTACGGCCTCACTCTGATGCCATTGCAAGCAGGCGATTGCAGCGCGCAAGTCATGGCAAACCATGATTTCGACAACGCATTTTTCACTTCAACCGATACCAAAATCGTTAACGAGGCGTAACCCATGATCGTGTTAGACAGCTTAGAGCAATTCAAACAGGTATATCGCAACGGTCGTAAATGGAACCGCTGCGTGGAGGCGATTAATAACCTCAACCATATCAAACCGGGGGTGATGCATTCGATTGGTGATTCCTTGGTTTATATGCTGGTGGAAGGCAGCTCTCAAAGCTGTGAAACCTTTACCGGAAACCGTCGTTACTTTGATGTGCATTACTACCTCGAAGGCGGCGAAACCGTAGAGTTTGCCGCCAAATCCGAACTCGAGACCGTGACCCCTTATCGCGATGAAACCGATCGCGAGCAACTGCAAGGCCAAGGAGAAACGCGCCAACTACAACAAGGTCAAGTGGCCATTTTTGAAAACGACAAAGCCTACCGTTTTTGCGGCAACCAAGCGGTGAAAAAGGTGGTGCTGAAAGTGACGATAGAGGATGGCTATTTCCTCAATAAATAAACACTGCCACGGCAGAAAATAGAGCAATAAAGATAAATAAAGACGAGAGCGACAGCATGAACTGTCGCTCCACCCTACAAAATAACGTGCCTCTTCGGAGAAAAAACATGTCTGATACTAAACGGAACACCATAGGTAAATTCGGCCTCTTGTCCCTGACATTTGCCGCTGTGTTTAGCTTCAATAACGTCATTAACAACAACATCGAGATCGGGCTGGCGTCAGCACCGATGTTCTTCTTAGCGACCATTTTTTACTTCATCCCTTTCTGTTTGATCATCGCGGAATTCGTTTCGCTCAATAAAAACTCCGAAGCGGGAGTTTACGCTTGGGTGAAAAGTTCATTGGGCGGCCGTTGGGCTTTCATCTCCGCTTACACCTACTGGTTTGTTAACCTGTTTTTCTTTACCTCGTTGCTGCCGCGCGTCATCGCCTATGCGTCTTACGCGTTTTTAGGCTACGAGTACATTCTTACCCCGTTTGCCACCACCGCATTGAGCATGCTGTTGTTCGCTTTTGCCACTTACGTCTCCACCAATGGTGCGAAAATGTTGGGTCCCATCACTTCAGTAACCTCTTCACTGATGCTGCTCCTAACGCTCTCTTACATCTTGCTCTCCGGCGCTGCTCTGCTAGGTGGCGTGCAACCGGCAGACCCAATCACAGTGGAAGCGATGGTGCCAGAATTTAGCTGGGCCTTCCTCGGCATTACCACGTGGATCTTCATGGCTGCCGGCGGCGCGGAATCGGTCGCGGTCTACGTCAACGATGTAAAAGGCGGCTCAAAATCGTTCGTCAAAGTGATCATCGTGGCTGGCATCTTCATCGGTGTGCTTTACTCGGTTGCTTCCGTGTTGATTAACGTGTTTGTTTCCAGCAGCGAGCTGAAATTCACTGGCGGCTCCGTGCAAGTGTTTGAAGGGTTAGCGAGCTACTTTGGCTTACCTGAAATTATGATGAATCGCTTTGTCGGTTTGGTTTCGTTCACCGCGATGTTTGGCTCGCTACTGATGTGGACCGCAACCCCAGTGAAGATCTTCTTCTCTGAGATTCCAGAAGGCATCTTTGGTAAGAAAACGGTGGAACTGAATGAAAACGGCGTGCCAGCGCGTGCCGCTTGGATTCAATACGCCATCGTTCTACCGCTCATGGTGATCCCAACATTGGGCTCAGACACCGCGCAAGATCTGATGAACACCGTGATCAACATGACCGCCGCTGCCTCAATGCTGCCACCGCTGTTCATCATGCTGGCGTATCTGAATCTGCGTCTCAAGCTCGACCATCTCGAGCGCGATTTCAAAATGGGTTCTCGTATGACGGGGATTGTCGCAGTCTCGATTCTGATTGGCATCTTCACGGTTGGATTCTTGGCATCCACCTTCCCAACCGGGGCCGACATCATGACCATCATCTTCTACAACGTTGGCGGCATTGTGATTTTCCTTGGCTTTGCTTGGTGGAAATACAGCCAGTACGAAAAGTCACTCAACAGTGAAGAACGCGCGAAAGAGGCCAGCCCAAGCGCCGTCCTTCCATAAATGACACTCAACCAGTCTGGTTGATGACCGAAAACTTGGGCAGAGAAAAACACTCTGCCCTTCACCCTGCCCGCCCCCATAACAACTCTAATGGCTGGCAGATTATTTTCATTCACTGATCCATTTTTTTGTTTTACTGCAGACGGATACGGGAGGAACTATGTCTGAATCACTGCGTGGCACCATAGGCAAATTTGCCTTGCTGTCAATGACCTTTGCCGCGGTTTTCAACGTGCGCAATATCGTCAATAACAACATCGAACTGGGGCTCAGCTCCGCCCCCATTTTTCTCTTAGCAACCGTGGTCTATTTCATTCCATTCGTGTTCATTATTGCCGAATTTGTTTCCGCCAATAAGAATTCAGAATCCGGCATGTATGACTGGTTGAAAAAGCCTTTGGGCAGCAAAGCCGCTTATTTGGGCTCGTTTCTCTACTGGTTTGTGAACCTGTTCTGGTTTGTTTCCTTACTGCCTAACGTCATTGCCTATGCGTCTTACGCCATGTTGGGTTACGAATACAGCTTCTCACCCATGGTGACGTCACTCATCTCGATTGTGTTGTTTGCCTTCGCCACTCACATCTCTACCAAAGGCGCGAGTTGGCTGGGTAAGATCTCTGAAATGGTTGCTTATGGCGTGTTTGCTTTGTTTGCCATTTATGTATTGGGCGCGCTGATGGCCCTTGGTGGTGACCACACACCCGCCGAACCCATCACGTTACAAACGATGACCCCAACCATCAACTGGGCAACCCTTGGCATCATGTGTTGGATTTTCCAAGCTGCTGGGGGTGCAGAAACCGCCGCCGCTTACCTTAACGACGTCAAAGGCGGCCATAAATCCTTTATCAAAGTGATCATCATCGCCGGTGTAGTAATCGGTGCGATGTACGCCATCGGCTCGCTCTTGGTCAACGTGTTTGTTGCGCGTGAAGACCTCACTTACGCTGGCGGCATGGTGGAAATTTTCACTGGCATGGCGAATTACTTTGGCATCTCGCCAACTTTGGTTGGCCGTTTCGTTGGCATCATTTTGTTCATTGCGATGTTTGGCTCAATGATGATGTGGACCGCCGCTCCGGTGAAAATTCACTTCTCTGAAATTCCAAAAGGCGTGTACGGCGAGAAAACCACTGAGCTGAACGAACACGGAGTTCCTGTCCGTGCGGCGTGGTGGCAGTTTGCCTTTGTATTTGTGATGCTGGTGGTGAATGGCTTTGGTTCGGAATCGGTGCAAGACATGATGAATCAAGCGATCAACCTCACCGCAGGAACGGCGATGCTTCCACCCATTTTCATCATGGTGGCGTACTTTGTCTTCCGCTTGAAGTTCGACGATACCCCACGAGATTTCCGCATGGGTTCGCGCAAAGTGGGGATGAGCATCGTATCCGTGCTGATTGCCATCTTTGTTGTCAGCATGACGGCATCGGCCTTCCCAACCGGGGTTGACTTAGTCAGAGCCTTCTTTATCAACGTCTTTATGACCGCGGTGTTCTCTGGCCTCGCTTGGTGGTGGATCTCTCGCTTTGAGAAGAAGCAGACGCTTAAAGAGCAAACTTCCAATCCTATTACTCAAGCATAAACCTGACATATCACACTAAGGAGCATCCTCGAGATGCTCTTTTTTTACTAAAAACAAGTAGAAAAGGATGACTAGGGTCTACTGCTCCGACAAATTCAGTTAATCCTGTTCAATTACCTAATAAATCTATGATTGAAAACCTTCCTATACACGCTAACAATTTAAACAAACCCAAAGTAAAACTTTACTAAATCGACGTCACATTTTAACGACTTTTTATTTAGTTATTTCTGGATAGAAAGATAACATCAGCCCTAGTTTGCACACGAGCTGCCCATTAAGCCTTTAGAGCACCCCCACAAAAATTCAGCCAGGTTAGCAAACGATAAATTCTACTCAATTAAGAAGTGATTAAAATGAAGACTTGTTTTACTAAAACTATTTTGTCCGGATTGATTCTTGCTGCTGTCAACGCCCATGCATCTGAAAATCAAGCGAATCATAGCCCTACTCAACCTCCTCAATCTGACGCAGAAGTCATCTTCGACTTCTACGGCGAACTAGGCGTTGGTGGCCATGTCGCGTTAGAAGGTGAAAATAAAGGCCGCTACGCAGACGGCACTTACATCGAAGGTGGCCTCGCTGTCCAATACGGTAACTGGTTCGCTCTTGCCTATATGGAAGGTTGGACTGTTCAAGCCGATGACGATGGCAATGCTTGGGCGACAGGCCATGGTTGGGGAGGCTTCGAAGGTGGTTTTAACCGTGTCTACGCAGGCTATCGCACCGATGGCAACACCGAATTTATGATTGGCCGTATTGACTCTTCTCTGGATGACGTTCAATGGTGGGGCGATGCAACGGTTGAATATGGCTACGCAATCTCCAATACTCGAGACCTGTTCTTAGGCGCAAAAATCCAAAACCTTGAAGGTAATTTCCGCTACAGCATTTCTGCCGCTCCTGAGTCGGATTTTTCGGAAGATGATTCTTGGGTCAACTTTGGCAAATACGACCGATTTGCTGATCAATGGAACGATAAGAACGCCATGATCAATGGTTACATCCAATACGATATCACAGAGCACTTAACGCTTATGGGTGGCGCCGAAGTTCGTAACAACGACGGTGGTGAACTGTTCCTTCTTGGCGTGGAATACAAAAACGTTGCCGCTCGTGTATGGCACGACTCCGATAAAGGCAATCAAGTTTCTAATGGCAGTGAATCAGGCTTTATGACCAGTGCATGGTATGAAGCTGCTCCGGGCGTCTATCTATCAGCGGCCTATAACTACGCCAACTTTGAATCAGACACCGCTGAAGACGAAATCACTTCTTACATCAACGCTGGTGTGTGGTGGGAATATGGCAATGGTAAGTGGGCAACCGCATTTGATAGCCGCTTCGCTGTCGGTGATGACAACGTGACTGGCGATGCTCAAGTTTTCGCAATGCAATATTTCTACTGGTAAACCGAGGAGCCACACATGACTTTACGTAAAACTCTAATTGCTTTAGCCGTTGGTTCAACGGTGACACTATCTGGGTGTCAGATCGTCACACATTCTGAAACTCCATTGCAAGCGAGCGAATTTCAGAATGTGATTGACCGTACAGGCTCTCCAGAATACATGCGTGATTACGACTTTGATGATCACCAACGCTTTAATCCATTTTTTGATATGGGCGCATGGCACGGCCACCTATTGCCTGACAATGCAGAAGGCATGGGTGGCTTCCCCGGCACAGCGCTGTTGACGGAAGAATACATCAACTTTATGGCCAATAACTTTGATCGCTTAAGCGTGTACAAAGATGACCAAAAAGTCGCCTTCAAAATGGAAGCGTACAGCTTACCGGGCGCATTGGTGCAAAAGCTAATCTCCGATGATGTCATTGTGGAGATGACACTGCGCTTTGCTTCTGACCGCACATCTCTGTTGGAAACCAGCATTACGACAGACACCCCTGTTAAGCTCGTATGGGATGGGCAACTGCTTGAAAAATACCACGCCAAAGAGGGCAAATCGCAATCCGATAAAACCATCGACGAGCAATACCCAGATTACAACCGCACTATCATCGCGACGGATGACGGCTTAAAGGTAACATTTGGCAAAGTGCGCTCAACCTGGGATCTGCTGACCTCTGGTGAGTCTGAGTACCAAATCCACAAGTCCGTAAAGATGAACACTCAAGTAAATGGCCACCAATTTACTTCGACGGCGAAAATCAACGCTTCTACCAAGATTTACACCACCTACTCCCATGTGCTGACGGCCAAAGAAAATCAAGCGGAACAAGCGAAGATTCAAGATATTTTAGCCAATCCACAAGCGTACCTTTCGGCTTCTGAGCAGCGTTGGGAAGGCTATCTCACCCAAGGTTTAACCAATCCTCACGCCACATCAGAGCAAGAACGCGTGGCGGTGAAAGCAATGGAAACATTGAACGGCAACTGGCGCGGCGTTGCTGGGGCGATGAAGTTTGACTCGGTGACGCCATCGGTGACCGCACGTTGGTTCTCCGGCAACCAAACTTGGCCTTGGGACACATGGAAGCAAGCTTATGCGATGGCGCACTTCAACCCAGATGTCGCGAAAGACAACATTCGCGCAATGTTCGCTTATCAAATTCAAGCAGACGATCCTGTTCGCCCTTGGGATGAAGGCTATGTGCCGGATCTATTGGCCTACAACTTAAGCCCAGAACGTGGCGGCGATGGTGGCAACTGGAACGAACGTAATACTAAGCCAAGCCTAGCCGCATGGGCGGTAATGGAAGTGTACAAAACCACAAACGATAAAGCGTGGCTTGAGGAAATGTACCCCAAGCTGGTTGCTTATCATGACTGGTGGCTGCGTAACCGTGATAACAACGGCAACGGCGTTCCTGAATACGGTGCAGCGGTAGACAAAGCGCACAACACACCAGAAGGTGAAATGTACTTTACCGTGGTTCGCGGCGAAGAGCATGAAACGGTCGTAGGCCAGAAAGCGCTGACAAAAGTGATGGCAGAAGGTAATTACGATTACATCGAAAGCCCGGCACAAACTGCCGCTTCTTGGGAATCTGGCCGCGATGATGCAGCAGTATTTGGCTTTATCGATAAAGAACAGCTTGATGCTTACGTTGCCAAAGGCGGCAAGCGCAGCGATTGGGATGTGGAATTTGCGCAAAACCGCGCGGAAGATGGCACCTTACTGGGTTACTCGCTACTGCAAGAATCGGTAGACCAAGCCAGTTACATGTACAGTGACAACCAATATCTGGCGGAAATGGCCGATCTTCTTGGCAAACCAGAGCAAGCAAAAACGTTTCGCGCCAAAGCAGACAAGCTTGCTGACTACATCAACACTTGTATGTTTGACGAGAGCACGGGATTCTTTTACGACATTCGCATTGAAGACCAACCACTGGCTAACGGCTGTGCAGGCAAACCGATTGTTGAGCGTGGCAAAGGGCCGGAAGGTTGGTCACCCCTCTTTAATGGCGCTGCAACCCAAGCGCACGCCGATGCGGTGGTGAAAGTGATGAAAGATCCGCAAGAGTTCAACAGCTATGTGCCATTAGGTACGGCGGCGCTGTCTAGCCCGGCATTTGGCCCCGATATTTACTGGCGTGGACGCGTTTGGGTCGATCAATTCTACTTTGGCTTAAAAGGCATGGAGCGATACGGCTATCGCCAAGATGCGGTGGCGATGGCCAGCGCCTTCTTCAACCATGCTGACGGCTTAGTGCAAGATGGCCCAATTCGTGAGAACTACAACCCGCTCACGGGTGAGCAGCAAGGCGCGCCAAACTTCTCTTGGAGTGCGGCGCACTTATACATGCTGTACAACGATTTCTTTACTGCTGAATAAGTATTACTGCCAGCTAAAACCAACCAGCGACAATGCCCTTGGCTGCCAAGCCAAGGGCATTTTTTATAAAAAACCAAGCAAAACCAGTCACTAAGACTAGACTCTAAATATCGCTGATCGTTTTAAAGGGCTCTATGGAGTGATGCCATCTTCGCCATTTTACACGCGTGCCTTATTGACACTGCTCCTGTTAGGATTGGTGGCGTTTAGTTTTAATCCGTTTCTCGATCGCAACGATCTGCTGCCACTTTACGACAGTAAACGCCTGTTTGTGTTGTTTCTGTTGCAGATCACCACGCTTATCGTGCTGTTTTCTACTCAACAACGGCAGCGCATCATCGATCATTGGTGCTCACTCACGCTCCTCCACCGAGGTTTACTGAGCCTTTTTATTGCTTCGAGCTTACTGGCCACGTGGCTTGCTCGCTATCCACTGGCCGCTGTTTTGCAATGGTTTTATTTGGCAGGATTGGTTTTGATGCTGTTTGTACTGCGTGATGTAGTGAAACAGCGGCAAGCCCGATGGTTTGAATACTCTCTTTGGCTCAGTGTGTTTCTGTTTTTGAGCATTGCATTGGCGTTTTGGATCCGCATTGTGCACCAGTTGAACGTCAACAACTTCACTCTGTTTGGCTTTGCTAACCCGCGTTTTCTCAACCAAATCCATATTTGGCTCATCTTCCCTGTCGTTTATCTTGCCGCGATAGCGATGAAACGCGGCAAACGTGGCGTGGTGCCAAGAGCGATCCTCGCGATCGATTTTGCCATTTGTTTTTCAACCGATGCACGAGGGCCACTGGTGGCCATACTGGGTGGATTCACGCTGCTGATGCTTTGCGCCAGAGATCTGCGCTCTATTTGGTGGAAACTGTTGTGGCAAAGCGCTGTGGCTGGCGCATTGGTGAAACTCGCACTGCTTTCCCCACTTCCCAGCATGATTTTTGGTGGACCAACTGAGTGGCTACACATACGAACCGAGAACTCCGGACGTTTAGCGCTGTGGCGACACTCTTGGCAAATCTTCACCTTTACCGGATTGGGTGGGGATGCGTTTGTCTGTGAAGACGCTCAGTTTGGTAGACCGCACAGCTCTCTTCTCAACGTGTTGGTGCATTGGGGCGTGGTGGCCGCTCTGTGTTACCTCGCGTTGATCGCCTCACTGTTGCGCCTCACCATCAGGCAGCGTTCGTTACGCACTACGCTGCTTGGCGTCAGCCTGCTCAGCGGCATCGCGTACAGCTTGGTGTCTGGAGTGCTCGATTCACCTTTAAGTCAACTGATGGCGGTTGTCGCCTGCGCACTGTTTTGGTCACGTTGCTCGCTTGCGTCTGTTTCATTACCATTACAAGCCAACAAACCTGGCCGATTGTGGGGGCACGGCGTGATACTGATTGTCGCTATCGGTTGTAGTGTGTCGGCCGGTTATCGCACCTTAGAGCGATTGGACAATTATCCGGTTTACCGCAGCGAGGTGAACATCAAAACGCAATTCTGGTTGGGGTATAACTGCTTAGCGAAACCTTGGCAACCTTAATAGATTTGCTGGCGAATCACCTCACGTAACCACATGCCCTTTTCGCTGTTGCCAGTGGTGCTATGCCACACCAACGAGATATCAAAATCCGCCACCTCAATCGGCGGTTCAAACGAGGTTAGACGATCATCAAAGCCTTGTGCCAGCGCCATTCTCTCCGGCACGATGGCAATCAAAGCGCGATGAGACAACAGGCTGCGGATGGTAAGAAAGTTGCGCGAGGCTACCGTCACTCGACGGCTTAAACCTTCGCTGGCAAGTAGCTTATCCACTTGAGTGGAGAGCTGACCATCTGGGCTCACTAACGCCTGCTCAATAGCGGCAAACTGTTCGATGCCCATCCGCGTCACATCCACTTGCTGGGGATCGCACAAACACACGTGCTTTTCGGTGTATAAGCGCTGCGCCTCAAATGGCTCTTCCAGTACTGGCATCGAGCCGATCACCACATCCAACTTTTCCTGTTCAATCAAACTGACGTAGTTATTGCGATTGACGTTGATAAAGCTGACCTGCGCTTTAGGGGCTTGCTGGCGAATCGCATCATACAGCTTAGGGGCGAAAATAAACTCGGCATAGTCCGTCATCCCAATGCGGCACACACCGTCAAACGCCTGAGGTGAAAAAGGCGGCTTTGCCAACAACTCACCCGAAATCACGCTGAGCAGCTGGTGAATTTGTGGCGCAACCTGATGCGCTCGCTCACTGGGCTCCATCTTGTGGCCCTTACGGACAAACAGCACATCATCAAACAAACCGCGCAGACGATTAAGACTGTGGCTCATCGCCGATTGGCTGACGAAGCTTTTTTCCGCCGCCACGCTGACACTGCGATAACGGTATAGGTAAGAGAACACCACCAGCAAATTGAGGTCGATGTTCTTCCAATTAATCTCGTCCACACTTCATCCCATACAATTCATACAAATCATGAAAACTATCAATTTGAATCATTATAGGTTCTTTCGTAGAGTGAACTCACTTTTTTGTTGAGATGTACAACATGCTACAAATTTTTAAGACTTTTTTCTGGCTCGGCTGGATCAGCTTTGGCGGTCCTGCGGCGCACATTGGCTATTTCCGCCACACCTTTGTTGAAAAATTGAAATGGATTAGCGACGAAGAATACGCTCAGTTGGTTGCACTGAGCCAGTTTCTACCGGGACCTGGCTCAAGCCAAGTCGGTTTTGGTTTGGGCTACAAGAAAGGCGGCCTACCCGGCGCTTGCGCGGCATTCTTAGGCTTTACCCTGCCTTCGGTGGTGATCATGTTGCTACTGGCGCTGGTTAGCAGCCAAGTGACCGACACCGCACTATTTCAAAATGTCGTACACGGCTTAAAACTGCTCGCCGTGGTGGTCGTGGCCGACGCGGCTTGGGGGATGTATAAAAACTTTTGCCGCTCGCCGCTGACCGTTGGCATCTGCGTGGCCACCGCTGTCGCCTTGTTGGTGTTCTCAGGCATCGCCACGCAAATGGCCGTGCTGATCCTCGCGGCGCTGATTGGGGTGATTGCACTCAAAGGTGAAAACAAAGCCACTGAGCACGGCTTTACACCATCACTGACCCCACTGGTGATCTTTGCTGCTCTGTTGCTGCTGTTGCCGCTGCTGACCACTGCTCAGCCGTTGGTACGACTGTTCAACGAATTCTACCAAGCGGGCAGCTTGGTGTTTGGTGGCGGGCATGTGGTGCTGCCTTTGCTGCAAAACATCGTGGGAGAGCAAATCAGCCAAGATGCGTTTCTAACTGGTTACGCTGCTGCCCAAGCGGTTCCGGGGCCGATGTTTACCTTCGCCACTTATATTGGTTATGTACTGCATCCAAGTTCGCCCATTCTTGGCGCGATTGTCGCGACTTTGGCGGTGTTTTTGCCTGGATTCTTGTTGATGCTGGGCGTGCTGAAAAACTGGCAGCTGTTAGCCGCTAATCCTCGCGTTTCAGGAGCGTTGCAAGGCGTCAATGCTGCGGTGGTTGGCTTGCTGGTCGCCGCATTGTATCAACCTGTCTTTAGTAGCGCGGTGAGTAGCGGGCTGGATGTGGGCTTGATTCTCATTGGCTTCTATCTGCAAAAGCAGATCAAAGTACCTATCTTGGCTCTGGTGCTGTTTTTCATGCTCTCAGGAGCCACGCTGGGCATGCTGTAATTGCTGCATGCGCCACTTCGAATGCCACGTTTTTAGATAACACAAAGCGAGCCTGAGCTCGCTTTGTTGCTTGAGGATAACCACTATGGCATGAAGTGAAACCTCAAATCATCTTGCTAAGGCTTCACCATGGTTGTCGAGACCTCACCTTGCGCGTTTTCTTGCTCTTCACGAACCATCGCCAAAGCACGCTCTAAGTTCTCATTCGCCAGCTTGTAATAGGACGGCTTTTTATCAATCGCTTGTTGCAAGTAGGGAATCGCTTTGTCCGGCTTACCTTGCAGAATCAAGAAGTAACCAACATTGTTCAGCGCTTCCGGTGCCCCCATGCTGCGCATGAAAATGTTGATGGCTTTCTTCACTTCGTTCTTGCCAAGATAAATTAGAGCTAAGTTGTTTTGCCCTTTTTGATTATTGGGATCTTTTTCCAGCGCCGCTAAGGTGTAGCGCTCGGCTTTGTCATACTGGCCGCTCATGTAATAGGAATAGCCGAGATTCATCATCCCTTTCATCGAATTGGGCTTGATCTCTAGCGCTTTGAGATAATAGGCTTCGGCCAACGTGTGCTGAGAATCAACATCCGATAGTACACCAAGCCCCATGTATGCCATCGCTGGAGAGGCTTTGTCGACTTTAAGCTGGTTGATGTCTTGCACCATGATCAAACCGCCAGCTAAAGTTTTACCATTTTTCAAGCGCACTTGGTCTGCATTCAAGGCACGCAAGAAATAGCTTTTTCCTTCATCGACTCGCCCTTGTTTGCTGTAAATTGCCCCTAACTGTTCCAGCGCTTTCACATTGTCCGGATTGTATTCCACCGCCATTGTGTAGGCTTTCTCCGCCAAGGCGATATTGCCGCGCGATTCGTGAATACGGCCGATGTTGTACAAGGTTTTGTCTTGATATTGTGCATCGGGGAAAGAGAGTGCACGGATGTACTCATAAAGCGCCAGATCATTGTTATTGTTACGTAATGCCACATCACCGCGTGTGATCGCTTCGGTTTCAGAAACTGGCATCACATCAGAGGTTAATGTATCGATGGGGCGACCATCATACAAACTAAGATCATACTGTGGGCCTTTCGGCTCTTGGCTGGCACATCCATAAAGCGTTACGACCACCAGCAACCCGAGTAGCGTTTTTGTCATTTTCATACCTTTTCCCCTTACCCTAGCGCATCCGATAGCGATAACAATGCTGGCCCAACGGCAACAATAAAGAAACAAGGCCATATAAATAACAGTAGCGGAAAAATCATCTTTGTCGGAATTTTTGCTGCAATTTCTTCCACTTCCTGATTACGTTTGTCACGGAAATCTTCCGTATAATCACGCAACGTTTGTGACAAACTGCCGCCAATTTTCGAGGCGTGAGCCAGCATGGTCACGAGGCCATTGATTTCCGTCAGCCCAGTGCGAGTCACCAAATCCTCAAACGCGGTCGACATTTCGACCCCTGCTTTGATCTTGGCACATACCGTATCCAACTCATCGGCAAACTCAGGGTGAGAGATGGCCAACTCATCGGCCACTTTTCGCAATGCCGCATTAAAACCTAAACCGGATTCGGTACACACGACCAATAAGTCCAGTGCATCAGGAACACCTGCACGAATCATACGTTGACGCTTTTTGACAAAGTGGTTGAGTCCAATATTAGGTATATACAGACCGCCTGCGATTGACACGATGATAGCAATAGAACTGTTGTCCATGTCAGGCAACAAAAAGAAAACCAGCGCCGCACCAGTAAAGCCCAACACAGCAAAAACAGCCTTGATAATGTAAAACACCGTCAAGGCATCTCGATTGTGGAAACCGGCATGCATTAACTGGCTGCGTATGCTTTCTTTCTCCTTCGAACTTTTCCCCACCATGATCGGGGTAAGGGACTCCAATGTATTTTCAACTTTGCGATTTTTCTTTTTCAGTGCTTGTCCTGAAACTTCTTTATGAATTTGCTCAAGCTTTTTCTTCACTGGTGCGCGATTACCGGAAAACACGACGGCAACCGTGACAACCAGCAAACTAGTAGAAATCAGAACTAATGCAAGCAACACCCATTGTTCATCGAGCTGCACATTAGCAAACACCGAAAGTAGTTCGTCCATATCACACCTCGAAATTGATGATATTGCGAATCCAAATGGCGCCAAAAAACAAACTGACAATCCCCATGGTGACCAGCTCCATCCCTCGCTCATCTTGGTACAAGGGTTTGACGTATTCGGGGTTAATGAACATCAGCCCGACAAACAAAACAAATGGAGAGAGCACGAGAATCCAGGCCGACATGCGGCTTTCAGCCGAGATGGTTTTGATTTTTCGCGTTAACTTGAAACGTTGGCGAAGCACCTTGCCGACTTTTTCAAGGTTTTCAGACAGATTCCCGCCCGTTTCTTTCTGTAATAACACCGCACTGGAAAATGCCAACATTGACACCGTTGGGGTGCGCTCCGCCATTTGCATGATCGCCAAACGCATGTCATAGCCATAATTGAGTAAGTTAAAGGTATTTTTAAACTCAATCCCAATCGGTGGTGCCATCTCGTTGCCCACTTCATTGAACGCTTGAGTCACGGGTTGACCGGCTTGCAACATACGTCGAATAATATCAAGCGCGTCTGGTAGCTGCTCTTCAAAACGGTTTAGTCGGTTGGTAATACGCTTTTGCAGGTAAAACTGCAATGCGAACCAAATCGCAGAGCCGCCCACCAAGGCGAGATACCAAGGCTGAGCCAGAATCATCATTGTGACGATGGTGGTAAAACTAATGATCGAACAGACCATTAATGTCTGCGCCAAAGACCAATCTAGGCCTGAAAGTTCGATCGATTTTTTCAACGAAGCAAAGGCAGCCACTTTGACCAAACTGCGATCTAAAGGAGACAAGCTTTTTAAATAGTGCTCTTGAAGTAGAGAGCGCGCCTCTTCATCTAGGTTCATCTGCGTTTCTTTCAAACGCTGAGAGAGCTCTTTGTGCTTAGCTTTACTGCCTGCGGCGGGAAGAATTAGAGCCTGAGAGATAAACACCACCGCAAAAAAGAGCAAGACGAAGAAATAGGTAATATCATCCATGTTTGCCTCCCGCTATGCATAGCTTTCATTAAAGAGCTCAAACGGCAGATCTAAGCCACGTTTGGTCAGTTGATCGTGACAAGCTGGCACCACTCCTGTCGCAGTGTAGTAACCGAGAATATTGCCATTGGCATCGAGACCTTGGCGTTTAAAGTGGAAGATCTCCGACATGGTAATGATCTCCCCTTCCATGCCATTGATCTCTTGAATGCTCACCATACGACGTTTACCGTCTTCTTGGCGCTCCATCTGCACCACTAAGTGAATCGCCGAAGCAATTTGCGCACGCAAGTTTTTGGTCGAAATATTCCAACCCGCCATGGCGAACATATTTTCCACCCGACTCAGCGCATCACGAGGGGTATTGGCGTGAATGGTCGCCAGAGAACCGTCGTGACCGGTGTTCATTGCCGCCAGCATATCCACCGCTTCAGCACCACGCACCTCCCCCAGCACAATGCGATCAGGGCGCATCCGTAGCGCATTTTTCACCAAATCACGCTGAGTGATTTCACCTTTCCCTTCCAAGTTGGGAGGACGCGTTTCCAATCTCACCACGTGCGGTTGTTGCAGTTGCAGCTCTGCCGAGTCTTCAATGGTGATAATGCGATCATCGGAAGGGATAAAACCGGAGAAGATGTTGAGAGTGGTGGTTTTCCCTGAGCCCGTACCACCCGCAATCAAAATATTCAGCTCCCCTTTCACCGCCGCTTCAACAAACTTAGCCATTTGCGGCGAGAGGGAGTTATAACCAAGCATGTTGTCCATGGTGAGCTTGTCAACGGCAAAACGACGAATGGAAACGGATGCACCATCGAGCGCTAAAGGCGGTATGATGGCGTTGACTCGCGAGCCATCCAGCAAACGCGCATCCACCATGGGTGACGCTTCATCAATACGACGCCCCACTTGGCTGACGATACGATCGATGATGTTGCGTAAGTGGCGGTCGTCTAGAAAGGTATATGGTGTTTTTTCTAGCTTACCGCGTCGCTCTACAAACACATTTTTTGGGCCATTAACCAAAATATCTGACACCGTTTTATCATGCAGCAACGGCTCTAGAGGACCTAAGCCAAAGACCTCGTCTTCAATTTGTCTGATCACCCGCTTGCGCCCTTCCGAGCTCATTGGGTGAGTTTGATCGTCCGCCATTAAGTGTACGATGGCATCATGAAGCTCTTTCTTGGCCCGCTCTTTCTCTAAACTCGACAACAACCCCAAATCTAAGGTTTCCAATAAACGCTGATGGTAATAGTGTTTTATGGCCAACTCTTGTTCCAGTTGCTTACGCGCTTCCTCGACAGCCTTATCTTTTGCCTGACGCTCCAGCTGTTTTTTGTCTTGCGACAACACCTCATCACTTACGATTTGTTGCGGCGACATGGTAGAGTCAATGCCCACCACAACATCATCACTGATGGTCGAATCTGGCTGTGTGACAAGAGCCTCTACTTTTTCCTGAAACTCTGGGTTGATATTTTTTCTTTTAAAAAACATAACCTTGTCCTTTTATTTTTAATTCTTACGCTCTAAGAAAATAGTTTCTTTAACCAACTTTTTTTCTCTTCTTCAGGTTTCGCAATGTGATGAGAAAACTCGACAATGGAACGCGTAATCGCACTGTTTTTTTTGCTCTCCACAAAAGGTTTGCCTAAGTTGGCACTCTCTACCGCCACTCGGTAGTCATTAGGAATCATAAAGACCGGAATGCCAGTGATGGTGTGCTCGATATCTTTCAATTTGATCGATGCACGTTTTTCATAGCGATTAACGATCAACTCAATCTGCTCTTTCGTCACGCCATACTCAAAAGTGAGCATGCGTAAAATGCGAGAGGTGTTTTTTATCGCCGCCAAATTCTGCTGTGTCACTAAAAAAACCTTGGTCGCGGGAGACACCACCGCAGAAAATATCCGATCAACACCTCTCGATAAATCGATGATGACATAGGGGTATATTTCTCTCAGCACAGGGAGTAAACGACCTATTTCTTTCGCTTTATCAAAATCTTCAGTGTTATTTTCATGGAAAAATCCAAGCACATGTAAACCACTGGCCATTTTAGTCACCATGGCAGAGAGAGAGTCGTGGTCTAAATCTTTCGAGTGTTCAATCACATCCGTTAAGCTGTATTGAGGTGAAATGTTGAGGTATTCAGAAATGACGCCAAAAGGAATATCCACATCCAGCAACAAAACTTTTCCAGGATGAGTACCCGCTACTTCCAATGCCGTGTTTAACGCCAATGTGGACGCCCCACATCCGCCTTTGGTGTTGATAAAAAGATATAATTCTCCGGACTCTCGACTCGAAAACTTCTCATCCGATACATTTTTAAGCAGATGAAAGAAATCCCCCACCATCGCTTTATCTGACACAAAGTCAGCCGCCCCCAAACGCAAGGCAATCTTAAGCGCCCCGTTATCGCTCTCATCACCAAATACGATAAGAGAAGCTTCAAAATCCTCACTCGGTGCTTCATATTCTTGTAAGGCGAGCACTTTTTGAGCCCAATTAGGCCCAGTTTCGACAAAAATTAAGTCGGGTGGCGTCAAATGAGCAAGACCCGATACATTAAAGTTATGCAGTGAGATCAGGTCAAAACTGAGGTTTTTACACAGCTTGAGCTGCGCCCCCATATGAAGCTGAAATCGATCGCTACCGTACAACACCCAGATATGTAAACTGGTTTTTAAGCGAGCATAACTTTCATCATTGTTTCTATTGAGCTTCACAGCTTCTCCCATATACCGTCCCCTAGCAGTCTGTTGTGGACCCATCCGAATCGTTTTTATTTGGTCTCACTACACCCAGGCTTTCTACCGGTAGTGTGGTTTCAAATTCTGGAATGGTCACTAAGCCGTTGTTTCCTAAAAAATTAAGAACAGAAACAAATTGAAACTGATAATTACTCACTCTAGCTCTGACGTATTTTATGGTGATGAAAACATCATTATCTGTAGGGTCTCCCGCCACCACATCTCCATTGGCATCGAGATACTCAATCACCAAATGCTGATCCGAAAAATTGCTTGGTAAACTACTGTTGATTATCGTATTTTTGACATTTTGATGCGCGGTCGAAGTGACGTAACACACCGTAGCTAAGCGCGCAGCTTTGCGTGTTGCTTCGTTGATCATTTGAATCGAAAACATGTAATAGCCAATCGAAAAAATCGACAGCAAAATCAACATGAGTACCGTGGAGACGATGGTCAGCTCGATCACCGCCAATCCCTGCACTTTTTTGCCACTTCTTCCACCATGCTTTCTCACAATCCGCTCCTCATCACCGATGACGCCGTAAAGGTAATTCCCAACTCTGTATTGGTGTAGGGGATCTTGGTGAAGGCTGGCACATAGGTATAAGAAGCCGTCACGGTTACCACCCCTCCGCTGTGAGTAATGGTAATATCGTCAGCCGTTAAGTTATCTAAAATAGTGTAGCTGCCTCCAGAGACTTGCCCATGTAACACCATGTTTTTGATGTCGGCTTCGTTGGCGATTTGGTCATAAGTAATGGTGCCGTAAACATCGTTCACCGCAAAACGAGCACCGTTTTGCACCCCTTTCGCCAAAGTATTGTATTGGGTGAACATGTGGCCGATTTCCAACATCCCGACGAGAAGAATCAGGATCACAGGGAGGGTCGCCACCATCTCGACCGCGGCGAAACCTTGTTGACGAATGATTCGATTTAAGAAGGTCATGTTAAGCACCTCCACTGTTGGGGTCTTTGTACATGATGATTTTGTAGGCACCTTGGTTTCCTGGTGTATTACCAATCGAGCCGTTTTCCACCACACATGAGTCAACGAACTCACCAAACACCACTTGTCCTAAACCAGAGTTGTTTGTTGGTACACGCTGCAAAAGGAAGAAACAGCCAACTTCCACCACAGTATAGGTCGTGGTACCACCACTCGACCCCGAGCAATCCACCATAGGGATCGGTAAAACACGACGCCAAGGCTGACCACCGGACTCACAATCACCTGAACTGCTATCGGCAATGCAAGCTTCCGTCTTAGCTTTGTACTCCGCATAGGTAAGGTCACTGGCATAGTCATAAATCACATTACCATCACTATCGAGTGTGGCTGGCGTGTCGGGAAGGTCAGTAATGAAATCAGGTGGATAATTACTGCTTGAAACACCCCCTTGATAGATGCCAAGTCGAGTATTTGCTCCCTGCCCAACTGGCCCGGCAGCTACCCCTGTTTGGGTATTAATGCTGCCACCAATTTGCACCGTGCCATCGTAACCGCCACCTAATGCTTCACGGACAGTGTCGGCACCCGAGCCAAAATCAAGCAGATGGAAGTTACCTGGCCCCATACTGGATAAACTGCTATCGCCGACTTTTAAAACGTAGACTTCACCCGCGTTGTAACCATAGATACCACCAGTTTCGTCACCCTTACACACCCCGATCGGCACCACATTGCTGATGGTGTTGATGTTAGAACTTGGGCCAGCTACCGCCGAAGCTGAAACGACTTTACTCAGTCCTAACGCTTGCATGAAAAACTCACTCAAACTGAGATTATCCACCGACACACGCACATAAATATCGCCAGTGTCATCAAAGCTGCCGTCGGGGAAAGTCAAAGGATCGTTAGAATAGGCAATGGCAAAAGTCGCCGAATCCATATCCAACTCACTGTTGCCAGAAGCATTATGCATGGAGGTGAGTGTTGAAATGGCCGCTTCCGTTGCCTCGTCCGTGTCGTGGGTAGCATCGGCAACCATAGCCGCGGCCAAGGCTGCCGCATCTACCGCATTTTGAAGCTTGGTGCGATTGACCACTTGGTGTGTCACATCAATGGCTAAGGCAGCCATAATGATAAAGCTCAGCATGGCGACCGTGATTAACACCGCCACTAAACCTTGCTGTTTACGTCTTCCATTGCGGTATCTGCCTATGACCATAATGCATCCTTAACGGCTATTACTTGAAACCGTTGATAACTTGGCTACTACTCGTCGACATGCTTTCAGTTTTCTTACCGAGGTAACCCTGATAAGCGCTGTCCATTTTATCGCCACTGCCGTAGGGAATAAGGTCTAGATTCTCCTGAGTTGCATCAGGGTTATAAGTTTGCTCTGCTTTAAGTTTAGCCACATGTTGGCCTAAAGGCGCATCATTTGCACATCCGCTTAAAAAAGAGACACTGATAATAAATAGCACGGTATAAACATTCATCTCTCTTTCCTTATAAACTGTGTCCAAACTCACCTTCAGTGCCACCTTGGCCGTTCTGAAGGAACTCCGGCTCAGGCTGTGCGCCAGCCTTCTGTTTCACGGGGGAATCCGCAATGTAAGCACCAACACCCAATAGGTAATATTTGAGATCACTGGGCTCTACAAAGGCATCCGTCGGCAGAGTAATTTTGCTACGGTCGATTGGCTTAGCGAGTCTGGGTGTCACCAAAATCACCAGTTCGGTTTCACCCGAAATATAATCTTGGCTACTAAAGAGTTGCCCCAAGACTGGAATATCGCCAAAGCCAGGCATTTTGCTGCTGACATCTCGAACGTTTTCGCTGAGCAAACCCGCAATACCAATGGTTTGACCATCCGCCAACTCCAAGGTTGATGAAGCGGATCGACGCGTGATCGGTGGAATAAAGTAACTGGCATTGGTACCACCAGGGCTTAACGTCAAAGTGTTCGATGCGGCAATTTCACTCACGTCAACCGCCAAGTTAAGATTGATGCGTTTGTCACTCAAGATGGTCGGAACAAATTTCAATCCCACCCCATACTCTTTGTACTCGATGGTAACACCATCGCTATCCGGCACAGGGATCGGGAACTCGCCACCAGCAAGAAACTCCGCTTTAGCGCCACTTAAAGCCGTCAAATTCGGCTCGGCCAATACTTTGGCGACGCCATTTTCTTTGGCTATGTCTAATGCAAAAGTAAACAGAGTGTCGCCATCAATAAAGGTGCTGAGTAAACCGGTACTGTCGATCCCTGGCACATTGAAGATAGGGCCAACACCACCGCCAATATCATCAATGATGCCGCCCGCAGAGGTGGCTCCCCATGAGAAGCTGCCGTTGTTTTCAAAGAAGTGAAAATTGGAATCGAAACGACGAACCAAGCTGCGCTGCACCTCTGCTACGGTTACTTCGAGCATCACTTGCTGCGCACCGCCAATCGTCATGAGGTTGATCACGCCACTTTTATCCACCTGACTATTGAGTGAAGAGGTTGCCTCATCAGCTTGCTGACCCGCGGCATACGTTTCAGCAACACGCAGCGCGATGTTCATTCTTTCTTGGTTGCTAACCATGCCACTTAAAATCAAACGGTTTTGCGCGCTGTGTACTTGGATCGGTTCATCTGGCAAAAACTCAAACAACTTCTGCTTTAAGCTATTGAGATCATGAGTCACTTCGATGTTGATTGATTCGATCAGATTGCCGCGGCTATCCCAAGCCATTAGGTTAGTAGACCCCAGCCTGCGACCAATCAAAAACAGTTCATCGGACTTTAGCATCACAATATCCAGCACTTCAGGATCCCCAAGAGAGACTCGCTTTGCTTTGCCCGACAATGCGACAAAGGTGGATTTATGATGAGGTACGGTGACCACTTTCCCTGTCTGCGTTGCCCCTTGAGCGGTAAAGATACTCAGCACGCTTAACGTAAAGACTAAAATCAAAATTTTCATGCGTCACACCTTATTCTTTAACCTGAATCTTCGATGACTCCGTCCCTTTAATTATGGTGACACTAGGGGCGACATAACGGCGAACCACTTTTTCCTCGGGTTCGTGGGGATTTCTCAATGTGAGCTGGATTTCCCCTTTACTCTTGGCACTCAATAGCTTCTCAGCTTGCTCAGGTGACACTTCAAGCGTCACCGCTCGCACTATGATCGGCTTGTTTTCTTTGGTTCTTGCCGTTTGGTCAACCGCTAGTACCTTAATATCCTTGAGTACGGTTTGCGTGGTCGCAGAGCCTTTACCATAAGAAACGGTATTGAGCACATCCACACGGTTACCAGGTAGTAAGAAACCGGCTACCCCTATGACGTCATTGACTCGGATGGTAATGGCACGTTTCTTCTCTGGAATCAAAGCGGCCAGTGTTGAGCCTTCTCCGGGAACCGTCAGTCGTTGCTCGATAATAATTTCCCCGGGATAAACCGCTCCTGCAACGATTTGCCCAACCAACTCTTTAGGATCCGTGTACTGAGAGAGCTCTCGCCACGATTTCTCGAGAAGCTTAGTGGTCAAATGTTGCGGTTCAATCACACTGCCAGCGGGTATTTCTATGGCAGCAATCACCACGGGCTCTCGCTCAACGACCTCCACCTCTTGCTGGGGAAGCAATTGTTTATCCATCCACTGCTTGGCAAAAAATACCGCCGCCAAACCAAATAAAATCGAAAGTAAGAAAAGTAATATGATTTGGTTACGACTCATCGTGCACCTCCGCCTTTACCATCCGCGGTAAAGTAGACTTGCCATGCCCGTTCAAGGACTTGTTTTGTGATCACGGGTTCTGACTCTTCGAATGCCACGATATCGCGACTGATACCTGCAATATCTTTCGGCAAACAAGGGTAATAACCGACATTGTGTTGTTCATGTAGTTCAGTGAGACGTTCAAACAACCCTGGCTCAAGTGATAGCGATTTTCCACGAGCCATGATTTGCCAAAGCTCTTGGTATTCATCTTTCATCAAGGGTTGGAATTGAATCTTATAACCCAGACGACGCAAGAATGCGGGATCACTGATTTTTTCAGGGTCTAAATTGGTCGAAAACGCCAACGTCAAAATAAATGGAATGGTGATTTGTTGACCATTGGGCAACGAGAGATAGTCGTAGAAATATTCCATCGGCACAATCCAACGGTTGAGTAAGGTGGCAACTGGCATGGGCTGACGGCCTAAATCGTCAATAATAAAAATCCCGTTGTTGGCCATCATCTGTAATGGTGCCATCCAAACTCGATTGTGCTGAGAATGGTTCACTTCCAACATATCCATCGTTAACTCACCGCCAACCTGAATGCTCGGACGTTCACACAGTGCCCAACGCTTATCAAATTGATCTTTGAATGCGAAAGACTGCTGGCCGATATCTTCTTCAACTTTCTTATGATGCTGCGGGGTAAACACCTTGATAATGTTACCTGCGGCATACACAGAGTAAGGAATAAACACTGAAGTATTCAAAGAGTTCAGCAAACGAGTAGCGACAAACGTTTTGCCTGTTCCTGCATCACCGTACAAGAGTAAAGCTCGGCCTGAATTGATGGCTGGCCCTAAAACGGACACCATACGATGGGCGCCCAATACATCTTTGAAGGCGTACTCTACATCCGCTCGATTGACGATTTTTGCTCGTACATCTTGCGCTCTCACCATCTCAGAGTATTCCGTAACGGAAACCGGGCATGGCCCCAAGTAAGCATCTTTGACAAACGCATCGTCCGCTTCTTCCATTCCAGATTCAGATAATGCGTAGAGAATTCGGGTTCCTTGATTCGCTTCACCAAAAGCAGCGGGATCCGACTGAAAAACCTCTACTAGAGATTTCTTACGTAACGCAGCCAGCACTTCATCAATAATGTGGCTGTTAAGTCCCATTAAACGAGTAAGCGAAAGAAGATCTGATTTTGGGTAGGCAGCCAACTGTTTGATCACTAGATTCTCCACCACGACTGGCGGAATTTTTAACTGACTCAAAGAGGTAGGCACCTTAGGTGGTTCTGCCTGAGGTGTGAGTTTGTCTCTGTGTTTCGCTGTGGGTTCTGCGGCCATAAAGCCCCCTACTATTATGTATTGCGTTCACTCTAAAAGTAATGAAACAGCGCCAACCCTATAACAACAGCGGGTGCAAACGGCATGGTGAGTTTCCCGTGCATAGCAACGCGTGACTGAAACGATGAAAGTATAGGTACTTGGCCACTCATTGCTTGCAGTGAATAGCGCCCAAGAACTTGACTCAGCGAATCCGGATTCTGCGCGTAGTGAAGAAGCATAAACAGTGCGGCAACCATACCTGCCGAGAGGGTAATCCAATAAGCAACGTCCCCCATGGCATCCCAACCGACGAGCATGCCGACAACACCCAACAACTTAACATCACCCGGAGACATCGCCCTTAGGAAGTAAAGTGCTAGGCCACACGAGAAATAAACCGCTCCGGCAGCCAATGACGACAACATAAATGCCACGTCGTAAACAATAAGAGAGTGCACACAAGCTAAAAGGGTGAGGGGCAATAACCAAATATTCGGTATGCGATTGTCCCTAGCGTCATAAACCGCAATCACCAGTAAGCAAAACCATATCAAACTATTCACTATCACTGGCCTCTCCCTAAGCTCAAGCGAGCTCACGCTTAGCTAAGTGCACTATCTACTTTGTTGTTCAGCTTGTCATCGTACTCAGCGAACAAAGTCCCTAACGCCAACACAAGTAGGGCAGCGCCAACGACATACTCAACGACGCTCAACCCTTCCTCATTTTTCAAAAAATCGATGCCATTTTTGAAACTGTGAAGTAGCTTGAATGGACTATGATCCACTGCCAATAGCCCCGTCTAATTTGGTATTCAGATTATCACCAAGGCCGGTAAATACCGCACTCAACGCTGCAACCAGCAACGCTGCACCGACAACATACTCAACCACGGACAAACCTTCTTCATCTTGCAAAAAGGCTTTAGCTTTGTGTAATAGATTGCTCATTGTGTCTCTCCTTCCATAAGCAACGAACTTGCTCTTTAAAGTTAGAGCTCACTAAATAAAGACGTTAGGACTTTTTTGTCTTTAACTAGTACTTTTTTACGACTTTCATCAAGAAACTCATTGTTTATTGATTCGCAAAAAGAAATACCTGAGTGACTGCTATTCAGAAAATGTTAATAAAAACATATGAAAACAATAGTAATTACTTGGAATTTCCATCCAGTTTTCCTCCTCAAATAGAAAAAATAAAATGGATCACTTTTTTTGTTGGCACTTTTTTGCCGCAGAACTAACCTTTTTATATGAGCTCATTCACTTTTCTATATCTGTTTGATTAGGGGTAAAAAGCACAATGATAGACAGAATGAAGATCAATGAGAGCGAACGACAGCATAAGGAGGAAGCTTGTCGCAATGAATACCAAGATCGTAATGACTTAGCATTCAGGCTTTTTTATTTGGGGGGGAATCAGTATGGAAGTGAGACGCACCGCTCATTGGTTAGGGAGCTCCGTTCACCATCTTGATCAAAAAGAAAAAGATCTCATCCTCAATACGTTCACATTGATCGAGCACGATACTGATGTATCAATACTTAGTGAACCTAGCACCCAGTTTGCGTTCTTTTTTATCCGTTCGGAAGAACAGTATCCGTTACTGCTTACTGCGCTAAAGCTGAGTATTAACCTCAACAAAAAACTCATACTGATCCATTCCAGACCCATCGAGCTCGGCTCTTATTACCATTCGGCCGTGTTTGATCATCTCAATTTAGCCATGAGTAATACGCAAGAATGGTTACAACAACTGATCACTCGCATGAACTTACATTGGTATATTGAGCTGGGGGGAACTTCTGATTCTCAGTCAAATGTTGTGCTCCAAGAGCCCGTTGCGAGCCTAGCATTGCAGTCTCTGCTACGCCATATCGACAAAAACATAAGTAATGTCATACGAGAAGAAGATGCCGCGTCCTTTTGTCATTACTCTGTCACCTATTTTTCAAAAGTCTTCCATAAAGAAATCGGACTGAGCTTTCGTGATTACCTATCCAATAAGCGAATCAACCTCGCGAAACAGCTTCTGGTCGAAGATAAGCAAACCAAAATTGCTTTTATCGCTTACCAATGCGGTTATCGAGACGTCTCTTACTTTTCTAGAATATTCAAAAAGAAAACAGGCGTGAGCCCCGGAAAGTTCCGACTTAATAATTCGTTATCCTGATCGCCTTGAGCGCCATTTTTTTTATTTCTGCTAAGCATAAAGCATGCTATCGTTAACAATAAATTAACATAAAAACAAACATTGTTTTGCCAATAACATGGAGTTAGAAATGATACAGCCTAACGAGTTAAGCAAACTGCCACTTGCTCTCCCAACCCCCAGCGACATGATCCTCAAATGGGCTAAGGAACGCCCGCATGACGTGTACCTCAAACAGATCATCAATCGACAGTTTGTGGAGTTTACCTATGCAGAGGTGGCTGACAAAGCACTCAGATTGGTCTCAGCACTAAGAGAACTTGGCGCTCAACCGGGTGATAGAATCGCTCTGATTTCTAAAAACTGTGCTGAATGGTTTATTTGTGATCTTGCCATGATGCTTGGCGATTATGTGAGTGTGCCCATTTTTCCGACAGCGGGCGCCGATACCATTGAATACTGCATTACTCACAGTGAAAGTAAAATTCTCCTTGCTGGCAAGCTTGACGATTCAGCGGCAACTCAAAAAGTGATCGATTCGCTCTCTGAACTCATCACAATTGCATTACCCTATGACAGCGCACCACAATGCCAATACCAGTTCACCACGTTAATTCTTCAATCAGAAGCCAGTACTGAACGGCCAACGCACTACGATGATAAATTGATGTCCCTTGTTTACACATCGGGTACGTCAGGATTGCCAAAAGGGGCGATGCTCACCTATGGTGCCTTTACATGGTCAGTACAACAACTGATCAAACACATCGGTATTCAACCCAATGATCGGTTGTTTTCCTATCTCCCACTGGCTCATATTACCGAGCGCGTTTACATTTTTGGATCGTCGATCATGGGAGGTGTACAAACGGCCTTTCCAGAATCGTTAGATACCTTTATCGAAGATGTAAAAATGCAGCGTCCAACGTTGTTTATTTCGGTGCCACGCCTGTGGACTCTCTTCCAGCAACGCATCCAAGATAAACTGCCGCAAAAACGCCTTAACTTTTTGCTGAAGATTCCCTTTGTGAGCTCCTTAATTAAGAAGAAGTTAGCCGATGGCTTAGGCTTAGATCAAGCACGCGTTCTTGGTTGTGGCTCTGCGCCCGTTTCTCCGGCTCTTCTTGCTTGGTATCACAGTGTCGGTTTGAATATTACCGAAGCATGGGGAATGACTGAGTCGTTTGCCTACAGCACGCTCAACTACCCATTTAGAGCCGACAAAATAGGTTCCGTTGGCAATGCAGGTCCGGGTATTGAACTCAAAATCGCCAACGATGATGAGATCATGGTGCGTGGCAAAGGGCTGTTTTCCGGATACTACAAAAACGATATTGCCACTCAAGAAGCCTTTGATAAAGAGGGCTGGCTTCACACCGGTGACATAGGTCGAATCGATGATGATGGCTATTTAACTATCCAAGGTAGGAAAAAAGACACCTTTAAAACCGCCAAAGGTAAGTTTGTGGCCCCTGTTCCAATTGAAAATAAACTCTTTGAATACAGCCGAGTGGAAATGATGTGCCTTATCGGCTTAGGCTTACCAGCCCCTATACTTCTTGTCGTCCCTCACAATTTTCCTAACTTTGATCGCGCGCGTTATGAAAGTACCACGCAAAGAGTAGTCACCAAGATGAATGCACAATTGGAATCACACGAACAGATCAAAGGCGTATTAATGATCAAAGAACCTTGGAGTATTGACAATGGAATCCTAACTCCGACGCTAAAAATCAAACGTCATGTACTAGAACAGAAATATCACGAAGTAGGACAAAACTGGCCTAAAGATAAACTGGTCATTTGGGAGGACTAACTGCGATGTGAGCGGGCACGCTCTGCTCACACTAGTATGTGTAAATATTCCAACCGGTTCTGTGCCTAAAAGTTTTACAAAAGAGACCGATAATAAAAAAACCCGCAGCGAACTGCGGGTTTTATTGTTATTGAGTTAACTTAAGAATTACTTCTTAGCGTTACGCTCTTTAACTTCAGCAATTACTTGCTCTGCTACGTTGTTTGGACATGGTGCGTAGTGAGAGAACTCCATAGAGAACTGACCACGACCAGAAGTCATTGTACGTAGAGTACCGATGTAGCCGAACATTTCAGAAAGTGGTACGTCTGCTTTAACGCGAACGCCAGTTGCACCCATTTCTTGGTTCTTGATCATGCCGCGACGACGGTTCAAGTCACCGATTACGTCACCAACGTGGTCTTCTGGAGTGAACACGTCAACTTTCATGATTGGTTCAAGAAGTTGAGGAGCCGCTTTCGGAATTGACTGACGGAATGCACCTTTCGCTGCGATTTCAAATGCGATTGCAGATGAGTCAACTGCGTGGAAGCCACCGTCGAATAGTTCAACTTCAACGTCAAGAACAGGGAAGCCAGCCAAAGTACCAGTAGCCATCATAGACTTGAAGCCTTTCTCAACTGCTGGCCAGAATTCCTTAGGAACGTTACCACCAACAACAGTTGACTTAAAGGTAAAGCCAGAGTTCTGCTCTCCTGGTTTGATACGGTAATCAATCTTACCGAACTGACCAGAACCACCAGACTGTTTCTTGTGCGTGTAGCTGTCTTCAACTGCTTTCGTGATAGTTTCACGGTAAGCTACCTGTGGAGCACCAACTTCAAGCTCAACGCCGTAAGTACGCTTCAGGATATCAACTTTGATGTCTAGGTGAAGTTCGCCCATACCTTTAAGGATGGTTTCGCCTGAATCTTCGTCAGTTTCAACTTGGAATGATGGATCTTCTGCAACCATTTTACCGATCGCGATACCCATTTTCTCAGAACCGTTCTTATCTTTAGGCTTAACAGCGATAGAGATAACTGGATCTGGGAAGATCATTGGCTCAAGAGTACATTCGTGCTTAGGATCACATAGAGTGTGACCAGTTTGAACGTTCTTCATACCAACAACAGCGATGATGTCACCCGCTTGTGCTGCTTCAAGTTCGTTACGGTCGTTTGCGTGCATTTCCACCATACGGCCGATACGCTCAGTCTTACCAGTTGCACTGTTAAGAATAGTGTCACCTTTCTTCAGACGACCTGAGTAGATACGGATGAAGGTTAGAGCACCGAAACGGTCGTCCATGATCTTGAACGCTAGCGCTTTTAGAGGCGCATCAACAGATACTGTTGCAACTTCACCAGTTGGCTCACCCGTTTCTGGGTTAGTCAGTGGCTGAGGCTCAACTTCTGTTGGAGACGGTAGGTAATCAACAACTGCGTCTAGTACAAGTTGCATACCTTTGTTCTTAAATGCAGAACCACAGTACGTTGGGAAGAACGCTAGGTCACGAGTACCTTTACGGATACAAGCTTTGATTTGCTCGATAGATGGCTCTTCGCCGTCCATGTAAGCCATCATTAGCTCGTCGTCTTGCTCAACAGCAGATTCGATCATCATCTCACGGTATTCTTCAACTTGATCTACCATGTCTGCTGGGATTTCTTTGATTTCGTAGTTTTCTGGAAGACCTGTGTCATCCCATACGAATGCTTGACGAGTCAATACGTCAACTACACCTACGAACTCGTCTTCACGGCCGATAGGTAGAGTCATAACTAGAGGGTTAGCGCCTAGTACTTTCTTCACTTGCTCAACAACACGGAAGAAATCTGCACCCATACGGTCTAGTTTGTTAACGAAAATCAGACGAGATACTTCTGATTCGTTTGCGTAACGCCAGTTGGTTTCTGACTGAGGCTCAACGCCGCCAGAACCACAGAATACACCGATACCACCATCAAGAACTTTTAGAGAACGGTAAACTTCAACAGTGAAGTCAACGTGTCCCGGGGTGTCGATTACGTTAAAACGGTGGTCTTTCCAGAAACAAGTAGTCGCAGCAGACTGGATAGTGATACCACGCTCAGCTTCCTGCTCCATGAAGTCCATGGTTGATGCGCCGTCGTGTACTTCGCCTAGACGGTGGATTTTACCAGTAAGCTTCAAGATACGCTCAGTGGTAGTGGTTTTACCCGCGTCAACGTGCGCGAAAATACCAATGTTTCTGTATTTTGATAAATCTGCCATTGTCTTACTCTGTTAATAAGGTATAAAGTGCGCGCAGAGTATATCACAATCTGTCAAGACTGATACCCTTGCGTGCTATTCGTTAAGAAAAATTTTCTTCTACAATAGTAAAGCTTACCAATGCTTAGCTTGCAAAGCGGTGACAAACTAATTTTTTACTTCCTTTACGCTCATTCAAAGTCTCTCAACACTACAGCTGCATTATCTAAAGTTCGTCAAACGCTGATATCGCATCGGCTAATTTTTTAACCCCATGGATCTGCATTCCGGGTATCCCACCTTTCGGCATATTCGCCAACGGCACGATGGCTTTCTTAAAGCCATGCTTGAAAGCTTCGTTTAAACGTTCTTGGCCACTGGGTACAGGGCGAATTTCGCCAGCCAAGCCCACTTCACCAAATATCACCACATCTTTTGGTAAGGCTCTATCTCGAAAACTGGACAGTAGCGCCATAATAAGCGCTAGATCCGCACTGGTTTCCGTTACTTTCACGCCACCAACAACGTTAACAAACACATCTTGGTCCGCCATTTGTAAACCACCATGCTTATGCAGCACCGCCAGCAGTAGCGACAAACGATTTTGCTCAAGGCCCACGGCAACACGTCTTGGGTTGGCGAGTTGTGAGTAATCGACCAGCGCTTGGATCTCCACTAACAAAGGTCGGGTGCCTTCCCAAATCACCATCACAGAACTGCCTGACGTTTCTTCTTCGCCACGAGACAAGAAAATCGCCGAAGGGTTACTCACCTCACGTAATCCCTGCCCTGTCATGGCAAACACCCCAAGCTCGTTCACCGCGCCAAAACGGTTTTTATGGCTGCGAAGGGTACGAAAACGACTATCCGCATCACCATCCAGCAGCACAGAACAGTCAATAATGTGCTCCAACACTTTCGGCCCCGCCAAAGTGCCATCTTTTGTCACGTGGCCAACAATAAATACCGCCACATTGTTTTGCTTCGCATAACGAGTGAGCGCGGTGGCAGACTCGCGAACTTGCGCCACACTTCCCGGAGAAGATTGAACATCAGAAACATGCATCACCTGAATCGAGTCAATAACCATGATCTTAGGCTGAATTTGCTCAGCCACTTGGCAAATTTTATCAACATTGGTTTCTGACAGCATTTTAAGATGTTCTTTCGGTAGACCCAGTCGAGAAGCACGCATCGCGACTTGTTGCAACGACTCTTCCCCCGTGACATAGAGTGCGTTCATGTTGGCGGAAAGCTGACACATGGTTTGCAACAGCAGCGTCGATTTACCCGCACCAGGATTACCACCGATCAAGATCGCCGCTCCAGGGACAATGCCGCCCCCCAAGACACGGTCAAGCTCTTTGAAGCCACTGGAAAAACGGGGAACTTCTTGCAAATCAATCTCAGACAACACCTGAACCTTTGATTCAGTTGCAGAGCCCGCATAACCAGATAAACGCTCGTTTCTCGCAACGCTTGGCGATGCGGCCAATCTCACTTCGGTAATGGTATTCCATGAGCCACAGGCATTACATTGCCCTTGCCAACGCGGAAAATCCGCTCCACAGTCATTACATACATAAGCGCGTTTTGCTTTCGACATGCTGCCTCAAATTTTCAAGCTTGTGACCTAGTTAGACCACTGATCCGTTAAACCTCAAACAATGTGCTGTTATACTTAAGTTTATTAACACTTTGCCGATACTCTTTTAATAAGCAGCTACTTTAACAGAAAAAATGGAACAAGCTGAAATTCTCTCAATCGCGGAAAGGCTTATCCCGGTTTATCACGCGGAAGACTTTGATTTTGTCCTTGGTCAATTGACCGAAGGCCACCCTCCGTCTGCTAAATTACTGGTAAAAATGGAATTAAATCGTGTCATGGCGCCTTGTAAAAAGAGCGTAGACTTGCGTGGCCGAGTCCAGGGCGATTGTCGGGAATACGAAATTGACGGCATCAAACATTGGTTTGATGATGTCGCCTTTAATGCTTACTACAAAAACACGCGCAAATTTGGTGGCTATACCGAAGGCGTGTGGGAAGCGTTAATCAACACACGCAACAGTTTCCGCGCCTTAGGTAAAGGTAGTCAACCGGCCAGCAATCAGGGAATGAGCGATTCCGTCAGCCCTTTTGAGGCCGAAGCTGTCCATCTTGGTTACGATCTCAAACGCCAAGAAAAACGTCTCAGAGTGCACTCCCAAGTCGACATCACATTATCAAAGGGGCAATTGCTCCACGGCGTCAGTGTCGACCTCTCTGCTTCGGGTGCAAAGTTCAAAGTACCGAGTGCATTTAACTACAACCTTGGTGAAGTGATCCAAATTACCTTTAGTGAGTTGGCCAAAACCTCAGAAATTGCACATGTCAACAAGCCGATCGAGTACCGAGTTTTGGCTGTTGAAGATTCTTATGAAAACGATGCGGTTAAGTTTCTTCGTTGCTTACGCCTAACGGACACCAATGTTGTCTCAAGAGTGATCGATGAGTCTTTAAATAGCTCAGCCAAACGCGCCCGACACGATAACCAAGACAAAATCATTCGAGCAAGAACGCGGGGCTACGAACATATTTATCTCAAGCACACTTGCAACTTACCGCTGTTCTTCCAAGGCGATGAGCTCAAGCTCGCCATGCTCACGCCAAACAATATGCCAATTTGGCAATACTGGCATGATGAACGAAACCAACAGGTCTTTGGTTCACTGTTTAACTCACAGCGAATGTCGATGCTAATGCGACCGGGGCTCAAAGGTGCAAGTAACGTTATTTATGCGTTTACTCATGAACATGAAGGGAAAAACTTTTTTTACTCCATGCTCATGCCCGAGGCCACACGGGAACAAAGACAGCTGTTTTGGCATCTTGGCGCCAAACGAGCCAGTTGGCGGGCATTCCGTATTTCCATTTTTGAACTCAGTGAAAACGAACGTCAACAACTCGGCAGCTTCTCGCAAGAGTTAGCCGAAGCCTCTTCCGGGTTAACGCATTGTGGGATTTTGCAAGAAATTGCGGACAACTCGAATGGCGCAGACTATCTCTTTACCGAAAAGCCTCGACTGCCATCGAGCACCTTAAATGCTTTTCGTCATACGCGGAAAATCATCGGCTCCCCAAAAGGGATTTTCTTTGATGCACAGTCTCGTCGAAAAGAACCTCGCTATCGTTTTCAATCACCGCTTACGCTGACCAAAACAGACGGCTTGGCGGTGAGAGGTAAGACGATCGATCTATCCAAGCGAGGATTGAGCCTCACCTTGGATGCGCCACTTGAGTTGGTGTCGTCTGAAGAGGTCGAGATCAACCTACATGAACTGCAGCTCTACGATAAAAAGCTGCCATTGGACAAAATCCCTTATCGTGTGGTTCGCGTCAGCCCAGACAACAAGCAAGTGCAACTGGTGATTGATGAAAACAGCCAAACGATGAAAACCATTGCGTTTTTCAATAGCATCATCGAACACAACCAAGATAAGCTCAAACCACAAAACGAGATCTTACCAAGTAATGAGCTGCTCGAATCGTTGCACGGCATTTTGCTGTCCAAAATGGTCAGCACGCCAGTGTTCATCAGTAAGATGCAATCGGGCTACAGAACCAAGGCCATCGGGGTTAACTTCCCACTGGAAAAGCATTTAATGGTATTGGCAAAGCTAGGGCACAAAGAGAATTTCTCTTTAGAACCGCTCTATAAAGGTCGTTCAAACACCTTAATCGCCAATCCGACGAAACGCATTGAAGGGGCTGAGCCACACCACCACGATATTTACATCGCAGTGGCAAAATTTGGCGACAAAATCAAAGCAGTACAAACAAAGTTGACGAACGAGTTTGATAGCGTCAAAGAACGCATCCTATTTATTAAAAAAGCACAGATGTCGGGCGAGTTTTATGTACTGCGGCTGTCCACCTCGCCGATTTTCAGCCCGATGACTTCCCTGTTACAAAAAGATCTGAATGAACTGTCTCAACTCAGCATGCATCAGGCCAGCAAACTGGAAAAGGAACTGGCAACATTGGTTGGCTACTGTGAGATAGAGGAAGTGACAGAAGAGATTTTGGTACGACTTGAACTGACAAATTAAGCGACTCTGTGGCGCTGGTTTGAGACGGTTTTTCTTTCGAGATAATCATGGGCAGAACGATTCTGCCCATGTTTATATTTAACATTCTTCAGTTACGGTTTGCTTTGCCAACTGATTTTTTGTTGCTTGGCGAGAATACCGGAAAGAATACACAAAATTCCGCCAAGCCCTGCAAAACGCACTGCCGTTTGTGCTTGCTGCTCAACTTTCGGTTTAGCGTGATAAGCGATGCCCAGCCCTGCCGCATTCATCATCACCAAGTCGTTCGCCCCGTCACCGACAGCAATGGTGTTGTGCATCTCCACCTCAAACTGCTCCGCCAACTCGATTAAAATATCCGCTTTGGTTTGCGCAGAGACCACTTCACCCAAGACGTTGCCAGTCAGCTTACCTTGCACAATTTCCAACTGATTCGATTGCGCATGATCCAACTGCAGTGTCTCTTTCAAATAGTCTGAAAAATAAGTAAAGCCACCTGACGCAATAGCGGTTTTCCAACCAAAGCCTTTTAAGGTGTGGATTAATGCCACCAAATCCGGCATGAAAGGCAATGTCTGACGAACACTGTCGAGAATGGACTCGTCCGCTCCTTTTAATTTGCCTACTCGCTGACGCAGACTCTGCTCAAAATCGAGCTCACCTTGCATCGCGCGCTCTGTCACTTCCGCCACCTCCTCACCGACTCCCGCCAGTTTGGCGATCTCATCAATACACTCGATTTGTATTGCTGTGGAATCCATGTCTAACACAATTAGCCCTGGCTTAGAAAGGTCGGGCACATCGGTCAAGCAAGCGTAATCAAGTTGAAGCGCTTGAAGAATTTTTTCATGCTCTGCAGTCAGTTCTCCTGCCATAAGCGCCACTTCGTAGTAGCCCACTTTCCAAGTATCAATAATCGGGTTGTAGCCCCCCGTAAAAAAATCGATATCTTCAAAGTGTCCGGGCGCTAAATACTCAGCATAAACAATCCAGTTGGCTTTACTTTTGTCCCATTGCGTGGCAAAACGAGTTTCTGGCAAACGAGTTAACAGTTGTGTGTGCCTTCTAAATGGCAAGGTTTTTAACGCTTCCATGGTATTAATCCTTTATGAACCTTCACAAACGTTACCCTATTGCAATTTAAAAAGGCAAGCCCCAAACTTGCATTTATTCCGATATTAAAAGAGTTCATGCCTCGATATGAAAGAGTCTCTGTTTTCACTACGAAATGCTTTGAGAGTGGTCGCCCTACTATTATTAGGTGTGATGTTTTTCGTCACCATTAAAAACAGCGTGGTGATCAGTAAAGGGAATGAGAAGATCCAAGCGCAGCAACTAGAAACGCTAACGAAAGTTCTGATCTCTCAAGCGGCTCTTTCAGCAAGTGAAATGATTTTGTCTAAAGATCAAGAACAACTATTGAAGCTGACAGATCAACTCGCAAAGGAACGTCTGGTATTTGATGCAACTGTCTATGACTCCCATGGCATTCGCTTGGCATCCAGTGACAAGTCGCTCGCAGTACGAGAGGTATTGGGATTGGACACCCCACTGGCAACGGCTGCCATTGGACGTCAGCAGTTGGTGGAACCCGTATTTGCTGACAACAGTATCGTCGGTTTTATTCGCATTACCTTCGAGACAGGCAAAGTGACTGCCTTCTCCGATCATCACTACCGCAAAATTGACCGTTATATGTTTTTGATGATTTTGATGAGCTTTGTCAGTGGCATGCTGTTTATGCTTATTTTGCGTAAAAAACCGCAAACTAAAGTCGAAAACTTACTGCTTAGCCATAAAGAACCTTCTTAATGGACCAAGGTTTTTATGGACCAAGGTTTTTATCGACCAAATCCTCATAAAAAAGCCTGCACAACGAGTGCAGGCTTTCTTTTTACGTCTTTTCTTGAAGCGAATTATTCTGCATCACCAAGCAATACAGAATCCAACGCAACAATCATCATGTCATTGAAGGTATTCTGACGCTCTTCTGATGTGGTTTGCTCACCAGTCTTGATGTGGTCAGAAACCGTACAAATCGTCAGCGCTTTTGCGCCGTATTCCGCAGCAACACCGTAGATGCCCGCCGCTTCCATTTCTACGCCGACAATGCCGTATTTGTCCATCACGTCGAACATTTCTGGATCTGGCGTGTAGAACAGTTCAGCAGAGAACAGGTTACCCACTTTCACATCGATACCACGCGCTTTCGCCGCTTCTTCTGCTGCTTTGACCATTTTGTAGTCAGCAATCGCCGCAAAGTCATGACCTTTAAAACGGATGCGGTTTACTTTGGAATCGGTACATGCACCCATGCCGATCACAACATCGCGTACTTTGATGTCCGTGCTTACAGCACCACAGCTACCCACACGGATGATCTTCTTCACACCGTAGTCTTTGATAAGCTCAGTGGCGTAAATTGAGCACGATGGGATACCCATACCATGACCCATTACCGATACTTTACGACCTTTGTAAGTACCAGTGAAACCATACATATTACGTACATCACAAACCTGAACCACGTCTTCCAGGAAGGTTTCTGCAATGTATTTTGCACGTAGCGGGTCACCCGGCATCAGTACAACATCTGCAAAATCACCCATTTCAGCATTAATATGTGGAGTTGCCATGTTTTCGTTTCCTTGTATTTCAATCACAAAAGAATAGAGAGGCACCCTCTCTATTCGATAAGTTCAATTATAGTTCTGGATTACAAAAAGTTTTTGCCGTAATCCATTGGCGATGTGCCAAAGTAGCTTGCCAGAGTTTGACCGATATCCGCGAACGTTTCGCGACGACCAAGTGAACCGGCAGGGACTTTTGGACCATACACAAGCACTGGGATGTGCTCGCGAGTGTGGTCCGTACCTGGCCACGTTGGGTCACAGCCGTGGTCAGCCGTCAGGATCAGGATGTCATCTTCTTGCATCAGTTCCATCACTTCGTGGATACGACCATCGAAGTACTCCAGTGCCGCTGCGTAACCCGCAACATCACGACGGTGGCCGTAAGCAGAGTCAAAATCAACAAAGTTGGTGAACACGATGGTGTTGTCACCCGCTTGTTTAATTTGCTCAAGTGTCGCTTCAAACAGCGCAGGAATGCCTGTTGCTTTCACTTTCTTGGTGATACCGCAGTTTGCGTAGATATCCGCAATCTTACCAATAGACACCACTTGGCCTTGCTTTTCCTCAGCCAATTTCTGTAGGACGGTCGCTGATGGCGGCTCAACAGAAAGATCTCGACGGTTACCGGTACGCTCAAACTGCCCTTTACCCGGGCCAATAAACGGACGCGCAATGACACGACCAATGTTGTAGTCTGCTAGCTCTTCACGAGCGATTTGGCAAAGCTCAAGTAGACGGTCAAGGCCGAATGTCTCTTCGTGACAAGCGATTTGGAATACAGAGTCCGCAGAGGTGTAGAAAATTGGCTGACCAGTCTTCATGTGCTCTTCGCCTAGGTCATCCAGAACTTGCGTACCAGAGGCGTGGCAGTTACCTAGGAATCCATCAATACCTGCACGAGCAAGAATGCGATCCGTTAACTCTTTTGGGAAGCTGTTTGCTTTGTCAGTGAAGTAACCCCATTCAAACAAAACAGGGACGCCAGCAATTTCCCAGTGACCAGACGGTGTGTCTTTACCAGAAGAAAGCTCCGCGGCATGACCGTAGGCACCGATGATTTCTGCATCCGCATCTAATCCTGGTGCAAAACGACCCGTTGACTCTTTGTGCGCCATCGCCAGACCGAGTTTGGACAGATTTGGCAGACGAAGAGCCCCTTGGCGTTGATCATTGTTTGCCAAGCCCTGCTCACATTGGTCAGCAATATGGCCTAGGGTATCTGAACCGACATCACCAAACTCTTTCGCATCTGCGGTTGCGCCAATACCAAAGGAGTCTAGTACTAAAATAAATGCTCTTTTCATTGCTTCTTCCTCAGGCCTATTACCACCCCATGGCAGTAATAGGCCCAATAGTCATTAAATATCTTCTTGGCGAATTTGACGATATACGTCTGGTGTTGGTGTGTACTCACCACCCACCTTAATCGCTGCTTGTAGTGCATTCGCGGCTTCTTGCCATTGCGCTTCGTTACGAGCGTGAATCATCGCCAGTGGTTTTTCGCTGCTTGCGATTTCGCCCAAACGGATAAACTGATCAAAACCTACCGCGTAATCGATGCTGTCCGTTGCAACGCGGCGTCCACCGCCCATCGCCACCACCGCCATACCAATAGCGCGAGTATCCATTGCAGACACCACGCCGGTCTCTTTGGCGTAAACAGGCTTAATGATTTCAGCTTTATCGAGGTAGTTGTCGTAGTTGTCCATAAAGTCAACCGGACCACCCAAACCTGCCACCATCTTACCAAAGCACTCTGCCGCTTTACCGTTATCCAGTGCTTCCATCAATTTCGCACGTGCATCTTCGGTGTTCTCAGCCAATTTACCAAGTACCAACATTTCTGCACATGACGCCATCGTGACTTCAAGCAAACGAGGGTTACGATATTCACCTTTAAGGAAACGAACCGCTTCACGAACTTCGACAGCGTTACCCGCAGAAGAAGCCAATACTTGGTTCATGTCGGTCAAAATCGCCGTCGTCTTAGTGCCCGCTCCATTCGCCACCGCCACAATGGATTTCGCCAATTCTTCTGAAGCTTCGTAAGTCGGCATAAAGGCGCCCGAACCGACTTTCACATCCATCACTAAAGATTCAAGGCCTGCCGCCAATTTCTTAGACAGAATGGAAGCGGTGATCAGTGAGATGTTGTCCACCGTCGCCGTAATATCACGAGTGGCATAAACTCGTTTGTCTGCTGGTGCAAGGTCGCCCGTTTGGCCGATGATCGCCACACCCGCTTCTTTGGTCACTTGACCGAATACGTCGTTGCTTGGTGTGATGTTGTAGCCAGGAATCGCTTCCAGTTTATCTAACGTACCGCCAGTATGGCCCAAGCCACGACCAGAGATCATCGGCACGAAACCACCACATGCTGCCACCATAGGGCCAAGCATTAAAGAGGTCACATCGCCCACACCGCCGGTAGAGTGTTTATCAACGATTGGGCCACCAAAGTTCATGTGGCTCCAATCAATCACCATGCCAGAATCTCGCATTGCACACGTTAGGGCAATACGTTCAGGCATCGTCATTTCATTGAAAAAGATGGTCATCGCAAACGCGGCAATCTGACCTTCAGAGACCGTATTGTTCGCCACACCTTGGATAAAAAAGTTAATTTCGTCGGCAGTCAGCGCTTCGCCGTCGCGTTTTTTACGAATAATTTCTTGAGGTAAATACATTAGAGCCTCCCAAGCCCAATGGGCCATGGTAAAAGTAGGATAAGAAGGTAACGTGGTGCTTTCACACCACGTTCAGACGTTATTAGAATTAGTACGCTGCAGGATCAGCGACTTGGTCTGTTACTTCTAATGTATTTAGTAGGTTGGTTAGCAAGCTAGATGCACCAAAACGGTAGTGCATATTATCCGCCCACTCAGAACCTAGGATGTCATCTGCCATTGCTAGGTAAGCCGCTGCGTCTTCCGCAGTGCGTACACCACCAGCAGGTTTAAAGCCAACTTTCTCAGCCACGCCCATGTCACGAATCACTTCAAGCATCATGCGTGCGTATTCTGGCGTTGCGTTGACTGGCACTTTACCTGTTGATGTTTTGATAAAGTCTGCACCCGCTTCAATACAGATTTGCGATGCTTTCTTAATCAACGCTTCTTCTTTCAATTCGCCGGTTTCGATGATGACTTTCAAAAGAATGTCGCCACATGCTTCTTTACATTGCTTAACCAATTCGAAGCCCACTTTCTCATCACCAGCCATCAATGCGCGGTATGGGAAAACCACGTCAACTTCATCGGCACCGTAAGCGACCGCTGCTTTGGTTTCAGCGACTGCGATTTCGATGTCGTCATTGCCGTGTGGGAAGTTCGTTACCGTTGCAATGCGAACTTCTGGTGTACCTTGCTCACGAAGTGTCTTCTTAGCAATAGGAATAAAGCGAGGGTAAATACAAATCGCTGCCGTGTTACCTACAGGCGTTTTGGCGTCGTGACAAAGTGCGATCACTTTTGCATCAGTGTCGTCGTCATTTAGCGTTGTTAGGTCCATAAGTTTCAGTGCACGTAGCGCTGCTGCTTTCAAATCGCTCATTTCTATCTCCGATCAATATTCAAAAATTTTACTACTCAGCCCCTTTTTCTGTTCACATCACAACGATAAAACAGCAAAAAAGGTCTTTGCTAAACAGTCATTGATGAACGGACTTGGTTCCTTGAAGACTCGGTAATCATTACAACTACCAATTGCTATCCCTGTCACCGCACAGTACCAATTTGGCCTATGGCACAACAATCTATGATTGCGGTGTCTTGCATATCAGAAGTTAAGCAAGGCATCCTACCTTGTTATTCAACTCTGTTATGTTTGGGCATTTCATTGCCCTTACAAACTCATCTATTCAGCAGGTGATTGGCTCAGCAAGCCTAATCCCTCTGGTCTGATTACTACATTATAGAGTTTCATCGCAAAACTGTAGTGCCAAATAGAGCGCAAACGGTTTGTATCTCAAAAAAACTCAGCCTCTCACACAAGTGAACGTTTGCTCAATGCGTCACCTTCACTGGCGCTAAAAACTGAAAACGCCCCGCAGCAATCTCTTGCTACGGGGCGGATTTAAACGGCGTCTATAAATGCTTTCTCTTAACTAAATTAGAAAGACAGGAAGAAGCCAGCAATGGTCGCTGCCATTAGGTTAGACAGCGTCCCCGCTGCAACCGCTTTAACACCCATACGAGCGATGTCGTGACGACGGTTTGGCGCTAGACCACCTAGACCACCTAGTAGAATCGCGATAGAAGAAAGGTTTGCGAAACCACATAGTGCAAAAGCGATGATTGCTTGAGTCTTCTCAGACATTACAGCACCAGTTGCTGGAATAACCTGAGCATTTTCACCTACGTAAGGTACGAAGTTTAGGTATGCTACGAATTCGTTCACAACCAGTTTTTGGCCGATGAAAGAACCTGCAAATGTTGCTTCTTCCCATGGCACACCGATTAAGAACGCAAGTGGAGCAAATACCCAACCTAGGATCAGTTCGAGCGTTAGGTTTTCCATACCGAACCAACCACCAGCCCAGCCTAACAGGCCGTTGATCATTGCAATTAGACCAATGAACGCTAGTAGCATTGCACCAACGTTTAGTGCTAGTTGTAGACCAACTGATGCACCGCCTGCTGCTGCATCGATAACGTTCGCTGGCTTGTCATCACCGCCGTCAATGTCTGAGCCTAGATCTTCTTTAGGCGTATCGACTTCAGGTTTGATGATTTTAGCGAACAATAGACCACCAGGTGCTGCCATGAATGATGCTGCTACAAGGTACTCTAGAGGTACACCCATAGATGCGTAACCTGCTAGTACACCACCAGCAACAGACGCTAGACCACCACACATTACTGCAAATAGCTCAGATTGAGTCATTTTTGGTACAAACGGACGAACCACTAGTGGTGCTTCAGTTTGACCAACGAAGATGTTAGCTGCTGCAGACATTGACTCGGCACGAGAAGTACCTAGTGCTTTCTGAAGACCGCCACCTAGGATCTTGATAACCCACTGCATCACACCAATGTAGTAAAGTACAGAGATAAGTGCTGAGAAGAAAATCAGTGTTGGTAGTACTTGGAAAGCAAAGATGAAGCCGATACCGTCAACTGAGAAGTTAACTAGGCTGCCGAACAAGAAACCAGTACCGTCTTTACCGTAGTCGATCACGTTTTGAACACCAGCAGAGAAACCCGCCAGTAGATCACGACCCCATGGTACGTAAAGAACGAAACCACCGATGATGAATTGGATAGCAAAAGCGCCAGCCACAGTTCTAAGATTGATAGCTTTACGGTTATCTGACAGTAGTAATGCAATTCCTAGCAATACTGCCATACCGACTAGGCTCATAAACAGGCTCATAGTTTATGACTTCCTTATTAAGTTATTTATTGGCGTGTTACAAAATGGAGCTATTAAGCGGGGCCATTATACTCATGCCCCAATAATTAAAGTAATGCCACCTTCACACTTTCCCATAAGATTCATCGCTAATTCACTGTCATTTGTGAGCAAATTCACAATAACATACAGAATGGAATTTCATTTGAACACGTTTATTAGATTTCATTCACAGATAGAGAACAGGGAATTGCTATTTTTCCAGATTTGAGAGGCAATCGTTTGCCTTGTTTGATTATGCAACAAACCCAACTCATTGAGAGGATGAATAATCTGAGAGGGGGTATTGAGCTTTCCTTGAAAGCCAAAGATGGGCATATCTGGCGCATCAGTTTCAAGCAGCAGTTTTTCTAAGGGGAGTCGACAGACCGCATGGCGCGTTTTGTTCGCTCTGGGGTAGGTAATGGTTCCGCCGACCCCAAGATAAAAACCCAAACGTATCCACTCCATTCCCTGCTCATAGCTACCCGAAAACGCATGGATAACGCCGCCTTTTGGCAACCGGGCTGCTTTGACTAATTGAATGAGTCGATTGTGGCATCGCCGATTGTGCAATATAACCGGCAGTTGATACTGCTTGGCCAAATCAAGCTGGTAGATCAATGCCTGCTCTTGCAATACAGCGTCTTGTTCAACCCCATCATCCAAACCGCATTCCCCGATGGCTACGCAGCGAGCGTCACGCTCGTCCAACAAAGCCACGAGATCACTTTGTTTTTGCTGATAATCCGCCGTCAGATAATAGGGATGAAAGCCCAACGCATAAAAGATTGCTGGCCGAGTCTGTTCAGATGGCATTGCAGACCATTGCGCCAGTGTTTTTACTTTTTGCCAGTTATCGGGGCCAACGGATGGCAGTAACAAACGCTCTACACCAACCTCAAGCCCTCTTTGAAGATGCTGCGAGCGCGCTGGTTCGAAAACATCAAAATCGAGATGGCAATGCGTATCAAACAGTTTCATCGCTTTTCTTTTCTCGCGCAGGATCTTTTTTGTATGGTACACAACTGCGCTTTTGTTCAGGTGTTAATCCCATCTCTTTGCACCAGTCATCGTAGCGCTTTAACCACTTTTTCCACCATTGCATATCGATTACCTCCGAGCTGCATCCAGCTGAACATGCCCAACTGTCGATTCTTCTTTCACTTTTGCCTAAAAAAAACGCAGCGTTATTTTCGCTGCGTTTTTTTAGAAGTGGTGTTATTCACACACATACTCAACAACGTTCAGACCAAAACCGCCAAGGGCATGGTATTTCTTGTTGCTGGAAGAAAGTAGACGCATGTCGTGCACACCTAAGTCTGCAAGAATTTGCGAGCCAACACCAACACGACGTGAAGTGCCCTGCTTCTTGGCCAATTTAGGTGCCTCTTCTTTGTCTTGAGCTTCAAACATTTTGACGCGGTGGATCAGCAGCTCAGGCGACTCTTCATTGCCCAGAATCACCAAAACGCCCCCTTCTTGGCCAATACGCTTCATCGCTTTATCAAGCGTCCAACTGCGCTCAGCATTGCGATCGCTGCGCAGTAAATCGGTAAAGGTGTCTTGTAAGTGAACACGAACCAGTGGTGTTTGATCACCCATCGTACCTTTACGCAAAGCAAAGTGAATTTGATTATCAATGGTGTCGCGGTAGGTCACGAGATCAAACTCACCAAACTCAGTGGGTAGCTTGCACTCAGCAACGCGCTCAATCGTGGTTTCCGTGTTGTTTCGATACTCAATCAAATCGGCAATGGTGCCAAGTTTGAGACCATGCTGCTCAGCAAACACTTCCAAATCAGGGCGGCGCGCCATGGTGCCATCGTCATTCAGAATTTCAACGATAACAGAGGCTGGTTCGAAACCCGCCAAACGAGCAAGGTCGCAGCCCGCCTCAGTATGACCCGCGCGAGTCAACACGCCACCATCTTGCGCGGCTAATGGGAAAATGTGCCCCGGTTGCACCAAGTCTGCCGCTTTGGCTTCTTTTGCGACTGCCGCTTGAACGGTACGAGCACGATCCGCTGCGGAAATGCCTGTTGTCACGCCTTCCGCCGCTTCGATGGAAACAGTGAAGTTGGTGGTGTATTGCGCGTTGTTATCTTGCACCATTGGTGGTAATCCAAGACGCTGACAACGCTCTTTGGTCATGGTCAAGCAGATCAAACCGCGACCATATTTGGCCATAAAGTTGATGGCTTCTGGCGTAATGTGCTCCGCCGCCATAATCAAATCACCTTCGTTTTCGCGGTCTTCATCGTCCATTAGGATGACCATTTTGCCCAAACGAATGTCTTCAATGATCTCTTGGGGTGTACTGATTGGCATAGCGATATTTCCTGTCAATTTAAGCGCTAAAACGCTGATAGACACTAGTCTGATTCATCGTTACCGAGTGTCAACCTGTGGGCTAACATTCTGTGAACTAAGCAAAACCATTCTGTTGCAAGAATTCCATGGTGATGCGGGACTCGTCATTGGATTGTGCTTGTTGACCAAGTAACAAACGTTCCATGTAGCGAGCGAGAACATCCACTTCTAAGTTGACTTTGCGCCCCACTTGGAAATCATTAATCGTGGTTTCGTCTCCCGTATGAGGAACGATGGTCAGTTTAAACGCGTTCTTACGTAGATCATTTACGGTCAAGCTGATCCCATCAACGGTGATTGAGCCTTTTTCCGCAACGTATTTACTCAAACTCTCAGGCATTGCGACCCAAAACTCGATAGCACGACCAACCTGATTACGCTCAACAATTTCACCAACGCCATCCACATGGCCAGAAACAATATGACCACCAAAACGGGTGGTAGGCAGCATCGCTTTCTCGAGATTAACCTTGTCACCCACTTGATAATTGGCAAAGCCCGTTTTCTTTAAAGACTCTAACGAGAGATCGGCACTGTAATGACGGTCTGAAAAATCAATCACCGTCAGGCAAACACCATTCGTGGCAATACTGTCGCCCAACTTAACGTCCGACATATCGAGCTTGCCTGTATTAACCGTAACGGTAATGTCTTCCCCTCTCGGGGTAATCGCAGCCAAGGTTCCAACTGCTTCGATAATTCCTGTGAACATATCAACTTTCTTTTGCTTTGATGTGCGCAATGATGCGGATATCCGCCCCAACCATTCGCACATCTTTAATATCTAAATCGATCACGTGTGACATGGTTTGCAAACCCAGTGCACCCATCAATCCACGTCCATCGCTGCCCATCAGTTTGGGGGCGAGGTAAACAATCAGTTCGTCCACCAAATGGTGTTTTATCAGTCCAGCGGCCAGCGTTGCTCCCGCTTCAACCCAAAGATGGTTGATTGACTGTGTTTGACTCAGTTGCGCGAACAGTTGGGGCAAATTGATCTGTCCGTGCTCATCCAAAGGTGCGGGGAGATCGCCTTTAGGACCAACAATGAGTCGCTCACCCTCGGTTTGGTAAAGTTTTAGCTCCGACGAAAGCTCGGCTTGTCTGTCTAACACAACACGAGTGGGCTGGCGCAGCTGCTCTTGCGGTAAAGCGCGTTGCACAGACGAAGGTAACTCGGACCAACGAACATTAAGAGACGCATTGTCAGCGAGCACCGTTTTACTGGTGGACAAAATCGCCCCTGATTGCGCCCGAAAACGTTGCACATCTCGGCGAGCTTGTGGAGAGGTGATCCACTGACTCTTGCCATTAGCTAAAGCCGTTTGACCATCGAGGGACGCGGCCATTTTGAGTTGAACAAACGGCATGCCCGTTTTCATTCGCTTAATAAAAGCAGGATTCAGTGCTTCTGCTTCTGTTTGAAGTAGGCCCACCGATACCTCGATCCCTGCCTCTCGCAACATGGCAAAACCTCTCCCCGCGACTTGGGGGTTTGGGTCTTCCATTGCACACACCACTCGGCTTACCCCAGCTTTAATTAAGCCTTCCGCACACGGGGGCGTTCGACCATAGTGTGAACAAGGCTCTAGCGTGACATAAGCGGTCGCACCTTTGGTTTTGTCACCAGCCATGCGCATCGCGTGCACTTCCGCATGAGGCTCGCCAGCGCGAAAGTGAAAACCTTCTCCGACAATTTCGCCGTCGCGCAGTAATACACAACCAACATTAGGATTAGGTGCGGTGGTATAGAGGCCGCGTTTCGCCAAAGCAATGGCGCGCAGCATCATTTGTCTATCGATTGCAGTAAATTCCGACATGGTGAACCGTTACCTTGCGTTAATCTTCCAATCTGGCGATTTCTTCACCAAATTCACGAATATCTTCAAAACTACGGTATACGGAAGCAAAGCGAATATAGGCCACTTTGTCTAAATGTTTAAGCTGTTCCATCACCAAGTTGCCGATCATTTTGCTCGGCACTTCACGCTCGCCAGTGGCACGTAATTTGGATTTGATCATGCTGATCGCCAGTTCAATTGCATCGGCACTGACAGGACGTTTCTCTAAAGCACGCTGAATACCACCAACCATCTTGTCTTCATTGAACGGCTCACGGTTGCCATTGGATTTGATCACCTTTGGCATTAACAACTCCGCGGTTTCAAACGTGGTAAAACGTTCGTTACAGGCGAGGCACTGACGACGGCGACGTACTTGATGACCATCGGCCACCAAACGCGAATCAATTACTTTGGTGTCATTTTCTGAACAGAAAGGACAATGCATATCACCTCCCAATGATGCATAGATCCATCTGCACGCTATTGCGAATATCCGTGGTAATAGAGCGAATCACGGCGGCAAAGCAGGTGCAGAACTTGCGGCTAGTTTAGCGGAATTGCTAGGCCGAATAAAACAAAAAGGGGCGTGATGCCCCTTTTTCAAAACGGTTTAGACCGGATATGTTAACTCAAACTCGATTACGCTTACGCGCGTGAAAGGTAATTCGCCTTGCCAACCCATTTGTAACTGGTTAACTCTTCTAATCCCATTGGACCACGTGCGTGCAATTTCTGAGTAGACACCGCCACTTCTGCGCCCAAACCAAATTGTGCGCCATCGGTAAAGCGTGTCGATGCGTTGACATACACCGCCGCAGAGCCCGCCGAGTTGATGAACAACTCAGCATTTTGCAGATGGTTAGTCATGATGGCATCAGAGTGACTCGCGTTATGTTCACGCATGTGGTCGATCGCTTCTTGCACATCCGCAACCACTTTAACTCCCAGCGTGTAACTCAACCATTCGGTATCAAAATCACCCTCACTCGCATCACGCACCTGTTCAGCTTTAGTCATGTACGCTTTGGCTTTTGGCTCAACAACAAAAGTCACTTTGCCATTGAGTTTTGCCACCAGCATCGGAAGAAACTGCTCTGCAATACGCTCATGAACAAGTAAGGTATCCAGCGCATTACAAGCGGAAGGACGCTGAGCTTTTGCATTCTCCACTACATCCACGCTTTTCGCGAGATCGGCCGTTTCATCAACAAAAATATGGCTGATACCGAAGCCACCAATGATCACAGGGATGGTGCTGTTCTCTTTACACATTTTGTGCAGCCCCGCGCCACCACGAGGGATGATCATGTCAACGTAATCGTCCAGTTTCAGCAATTGAGTGACCAGCTCACGATCCGGTTTTTCAATGTACTGCACCGATGCCGCTGGCAGGCCAGCTTTCGCTAACGCCGATTGAATCACCTTCACCAACTCCATGTTGGAGAAGAAGGTCTCTTTACCGCCACGTAGGATGCTCGCGTTGCCGGTTTTTAGGCACAATGCCGCGATGTCGATAGTGACATTTGGGCGCGCTTCGTAAATCACACCAACCACGCCAAGCGGCACACGACGGCGTGACAACTGCATGCCATTTTCCAACACTTTACTGTCGATTTCGCTACCAACCGGATCCGTTAGGCTGATCACGTTACGTACATCGTTGGCGATGCCATTCAAGCGAGATTCATTCAAAAGTAAACGATCCAGCATCGCTTCGCTCAAACCCGCTTGTCGACCGAGTTCGATATCTTTGTTGTTTGCCGCCAAAATATCCGCCGCATTCGCTTCAAGTTCATCTGCAATGATGGCCAATGCTTTGTTCTTTTGTGCCGTAGAAGCTGTGGCAAGCTGAAAAGCCGCGTCTTTTGCCGCTTTGCCTAATGTGATTAAATCCACTTTGTTGTCCTCTTTGATTCTGGTGAGCGACTATTCTTGAATGACAACCATGTCGTCACGGTGAATCACTTCTGAACCATAGTCATAGCCCAGAATCGAAATAATGTCTTTGCTGTGCTTACCGGCAATTTTCGCCATATCTTGGTTGGAATAACTCGCAATACCTCGCGCAACCAAATGGCCTTGTGCATCCGTTACACGAACCACTTCGCCACGAGAAAACTCGCCAAGTACTTTGGTCACCCCTTTCGCCAACAAACTGCTCCCTTTTTCGACCACGGCTTTCACCGCACCTTGGTCAATCACAATATCACCAGAGGCCGCAGGGCCAGCGAGAATCCAACGCTTACGATTTTCCAACGCTTCTTCACAAGGCAAGAAACGAGTTCCTTGAGGGGCAGGGCTCAACGCATCAAAAATGACATTTTGACCACGGCCTGCCGCAATGATGACTTCAATGCCAGCACGACGCGCAATGTCCGCAGCTTGGAGCTTTGTTGCCATCCCACCAGTACCTAGTGTTGTACCACTGCCACCAGCAATTTTACGCAAGGTGTCGTCAATGACTTTAACTTCTTTGATCAGCTCTGCATTGGGATCTTTACGAGGATCGGCGGTATACAAGCCTTTTTGGTCTGTCAGCAATAGCAGTTTATCAGCACCACATAAAATGCCCACCAACGCAGAGAGGTTGTCGTTGTCACCCACTTTGATTTCGCTCGTGGCAACGGCGTCATTTTCATTAACAACAGGAATAATGCCGTTATCCACTAACGCGTTAATCGTATCTCGAGCATTGAGAAAACGTTCGCGATCTTCGAGATCCGCTCGAGTGAGCAGCATTTGGCCAATTTTGATGCCATACAGTGCAAATAACGATTCCCAAGTTTGAATCAACTGACTTTGCCCAACCGCAGCAAGCAACTGTTTGCTTGCCATCGCATTGGGCAGCGCGGGGTAACCTAAGTGCTCACGTCCAGCGGCAATCGCGCCTGACGAGACGACCACCACAGAGTGGCCTTGTTTTTTTAACTCTGCACATTGGCGCGCAAGCTCAACCATATGAGCGCGATCTAACGCTAATGTACCACCGGTCAATACACTGGTTCCAAGCTTCACAACGATAGTTTTTGGTTGAGAAGCTGCGACGCTTTGTTGATTCGTTGTCATGATGTCTTCTGAAATGAAACACAAAAATAGAGAAGATGTTTTAACAATCAAATGAAGAATTCACAAGCAGAAAAGGTGCGAAAATCGCACCTTTTTGATTTAGGTAGTTCCAAGAGGATGAAATCAGACAAATTCCACTGACTGCTCGTGATACGCCACGCTTAGCTGAAAATGCTCTTCCAAGGTTTTGACTAATTTGAGGTGAAAACAGTTCTGGGTTTTGTTCACTTCTTCAAGTAGATTTTTGGGAATAGCCAAATCGAGCCAATTCCCTTCAACATCATATTTTCCAATATGATAGTTTGCTGTAAAGCCTCCCTCTGCCGCTTCCAGCTCCATCCACCAGCCCCAAAATTCGCGCAACTCTGGTGATTTTCGATCATCAATACAAACAGACAAGCAATCAAAGTAGTAAAGCCCTTCCTTAGATTGAGGGTCTCTCAAGTAAGGCCCCATCGCTCGCAATTTTGCCAATAAACGATTGTGGGTAGGGTTGTTCGTCACTTCTGACATGTGAATCTCCATTTTCTTCAATGTTAAGAATGACAATAATTTTTATTTATCATGAGCTTAAATTTTCAGGCTCATATATCACTCTTGACTAAATTAGGAGATTTGTCACCTTAAGAGTTCATCTTCCAGCCATTTTATCGCTAAATCGAGGGATTGCTCATATCCTTGTGTAATTGTTTTGGAACTGATTTTCTTCGCTTTTCCATAAGTGCTAAAAAAAGCAACCATCTGATTATCCGAATATGGCGAGACAGGATCCCCTTCTAAGCTCATCGCCAAGATAGGCACCTTGGTTTTACGACTGCTCAAAAAGCCTTGTACTTTCAGTGACCACGCGGCCATTTGCCCCGATAAGCTGTAAATATCTACCACACTCTTACCTAAACGCGAGGCTAAGACATCGAGATACATCTTCGGCATTTGCTGCAATTTCTGTGGGGAGGCAAAAATATCATGAATAGGTGCGCCTAAGATGACGCACGCTTTGATCTTTTCTTGCTCAAGAAACGAGAGCCTCACCATGGCGTTACCGCCAAAACGAAAGCCGATCAAACCCACTCGATGATGATCGACATAAGGAATAGAGAAAAGCTCGTTCAACACCGCTTGGTGAAGGCGACTGTAATCCTCCGTTAAGGGGTATTTTGAGCTGTACCCCACCGATGGCATGTCTACTGTCAACATGGCAATATCGTGCTTGGCAAGGTGATCTCGAAATAGACGCCACATGTCGGTTTGCAGACTGTCTAATCCCGCACTCACAATAACCACAGGATGCGGTTTGTCCGTATTGGTCAGATGCAAGTGCGCGGTGATCTTCCCTTTCTCAAATGGGATCTCGAGCTGCTTAATGATGTATTTGCTTTTTTTCGCGGCTTCAAGGTAAGCGCTGTTGGCCAATACTTGGGCTTGAATGGCCAAATTATCGCTCTTGAGGTGTGGGTAACCTGCGATGCTGTAACACAAGGATGCGGAGAAGAGCGCTTCCGATGCTGCTTCATTAGTCATCTCACCGGCACGTTTTTGATGCTCCATACCGAGCCGCGTCCATTCATAAGCCCAGTTACCACTGTGATATCCCATCACCGTATCGAGCCATTGCTCATCAGTGCGTGAATGTTTGGAAGACGCAATACGAGCCAATACTTGTTCTTGCTCAATAGGATCGACACCTTGCCACACCCATTGCAAGCGACGAAGGTTGCGATACCAAGAAAAACCATTCTTCTCTTTAATTTCATCAAGTAAGGATTGGCTGGTCGGCATGTATTGAGTCAATGCCGAGGTTTCTTTGGCTTGCTTATGTTTGACAAATAGCGTTTCTGACAGGTTTTTGCTGACTTCTTCTGACATATTCGGGCTCAGAGTGACATTCCAAAAGACTAAAAAAATACAGCTCAGAGGCTTAATACTCTTTCCATGCAAGAGTGTGTGCGCCTAAAAGCCAAATCAGTATAACAGTATAAAAAAAAATGACCCGTAAAAGGGTCATTCTCTCAACAAAATCAGGATTTACTTCTGCTTTCGGTTTACGGGTTCAGCGTAAGCCAAAGCCATATCCCATGGCTGCTCAATCCAAGTATCTTGAGCGATGTCGACGACATAATCATCCAACAACTCTTTACCAGAAGGTTTTGCACAAACCGCAATCAGTTTCGCTTTAGGGTACATTTCACGCAGTTTACGCGCGGTGTCACCGCTATCGACTAGATCTTCAACGATTAGGTAGCCTTCGCCGTCACCTTCCGGTGCTTTCAGTACAGTCATATCACGTTGATGATCGTGGTCATAGCTGGAAATACAGATGGTGTCGACATAGCGAATACCTAGCTCACGAGCCAGAATAGCCCCAGGAACCAAACCACCACGGCTCACTGCCCAAATGCCTTTCCATTGGTCTGCTGGCATCTGTTTTTCAGCAAGTTGACGGCAGTAAGTTTGCATGGCGTCCCAGGTAATAACGAATTTGTTGCTCATTGTAATAACCTAATTATTTGAAAAATCTACTGTCCCAAACAGACAACAGGCTCTCATAAAGATGAGAGCCCGAAACGTAACAGAAAGTTTGGGTATCGAGCTGCGCAAACGATTATTCTACCGGAACGCAACTCTAAAAGCTATTTAAGCCACCAGATACTTGATGATAAAAATAGCCGACATAATCCAGACGCTGAGCGAAACATCACGCCCTTTTCCGCTGAACAATTTGATGGCAGCGTACGCGATGAAACCTAAAGAAATCCCTTCTGCAATCGAGAAAGTCAGTGGCATCAGCAAGCATGTCACAACGACAGGAGCCGCCTCGGTTAAGTCGCGCCAATCAATGCTGACCAATCCAGAAAGCATCAAAATTGCCACGTAGAACAGAGCACCTGCTGTTGCGTATGCGGGAATCATGCCTGCCAGTGGTGAGAAGAACAGTGCCAATAGGAATAGCACACCCACGACAACCGCCGTTAAACCGGTACGGCCACCAGCCGCCACACCAGAGACACTTTCGATGTAAGACGTTGTGTTTGATGTCCCTAGTAGCGCACCTACAGAAGTCGCTGTTGAGTCAGCAAGCAGTGCTTTGTTCAAACGTGGCAGTTTGCCATCTTTCTCAATCAGGTTCGCTTTGGTTGCAACACCCACGAGCGTGCCCGCCGTGTCGAACAAGTCAACAAACAAGAAAGCAAACACCACAGAAATCATGCCAACTTCAAATACCGCAGAGAAGTCCAGTTGCATGAACGTAGGCGCAATACTTGGTGGGGTTGACATCACACCCGCCCATTGGACATCACCAAACACCAAACCAAGTGCTGTCACTGCCAAGATCGCAATCATGACTGCCCCTTTCACACCACGGTGAACCAGTGCAATAGTCAAAAAGAAGCCAAAAGCCGCCAGAGCTGGTGCAAGAGAAGTAATATCGCCTAGAGAAACAAACGTCGCTGGGTTATCAACAACGATACCTGCATTTTTCAGTGCAATGAACGCAAGGAACAAGCCGATACCCGCTGAGATCCCCGTTCTCAAAGAGAGCGGAATCGAGTTGATGATCCACTCACGAATTTTGAAGATGCTCAACAGGATAAAAAGCACACCCGACACAAATACCGCCGCCAATGCAACTTGCCACGTATAGCCCATGCCCAGCACAACAGCATAAGTAAAGAAGGCATTTAGCCCCATACCTGGCGCCTGCGCAATAGGATAGTTGGCAAGTAGACCCATGATGAAACAGCCAATTGCCGCAGCAAGACAGGTGGCGACAAACACCGCACCACGATCCATACCTGCGTCTGCTAAGATCGCAGGGTTAACAAAAATGATGTAAGCCATCGTCAGAAAGGTCGTTACACCTGCAATGATCTCAGTGCGCACATTTGTGCCATGTTCGCTGAGTTTAAATAGCCTTTCGAGCATGTTCGAGTCCTGAAATAGTAAAAGTAAACGGTTGCGTAATCGATTGGCTACAGATTATAAAGTTATCAAATAACAAATTCCAGATAGATTTATCACTCTAATCAAGATTTCTAACTAGATTATGAAACCAATTCAGCAAGAAAAATCAGCCGCCATTATTTTTCCTTTAAGAAACAACTAGAAAAAACAGGGGCCTTAGAAGATAAACTGAAGAATAAATCGACAATGTCGTAAACTTACACGGAATAACGAGGAAAAATTGCAGAGTTTACATGTAAGAAATGCGGCAGATTCGAGCTAAGCGCTCACGCTAAATCAAAGGAAAGAAAACTTAAGGTAATGTGAGACATTTTCCCTAGCTAGAATAAAAAAACGCCACTCAATTTGAGTGGCGGTAGAATCATGTCAGTTCGATTACTGAAAGAAAATTCCAATTTAGGGGTGAACAAATCGTTCGGGGGTCACATGCACTTGGTTAACTTACGTTACTTGTAACCAAAGCTTGTTGGGTACGCAAAGTTGCTGGTGTAAACAGAGTTGTTTGTCCAAAACATTGCAGATGCTAAACCTTTCATAACTATCACCTTATTAAATCAATTAAACACGTTTGATTTCTCGGTTCCTTGGAGGCGATAAACGGACTCATCCTTTGAGCATTTTTTCTTCGCTTCAGAAGCTGGTTATAAATATACCACAAAGAAATTTTATTACAATACTTTTAGTGATTAAAATCACATAAATTTCATTTAATGATCTATATCAAGTTAATTTGGTAATTAAATTACAGAATTATCAAACTCAAAATAGGTTAAGTTACAGAGCATAGCCAACCAATTGAGTAAGTGCTGACAGCCATGTTCACATTCTGTGACAGTGAACTTGTAAACAGCCTGTGACTGGCACTACTCGGCTCTGCTTGCAAGTGATATCCTTGCTCACAACTTATTATTTGCTGAACCCACAACCATCTAATCTACTGGGCTAACAGCAGTGCCATCATCCGGCAAACCTAGAAAAAGGAGTCATCTGTGTCTGAGTTCCATTCTGAAATCAGTACCTTATCACCTGCTCCACTTTGGCAGTTTTTTGATAAGATTTGTTCTATCCCACACCCATCAAAGCATGAAGAAGCCCTTGCTCAGTACATCGTCAACTGGGCGACAGAGCAAGGTCTAGACGTCCGTCGCGATCCAACCGGCAATGTGTTTATTAAAAAGCCTGCGACACCAGGCATGGAAAACAAAAAGGGTGTTGTTCTTCAAGCGCACATCGACATGGTGCCTCAGAAAAACGAAGACACTCAACACGACTTCACCACCGATCCTATTCGTCCATACATTGACGGTGAGTGGGTAACCGCAGAAGGTACAACGCTCGGAGCGGATAATGGAATTGGCATGGCTTCCTGCCTTGCGGTATTGGCCTCAACAGAGATCAAGCACGGTCCAATTGAGGTTCTGCTAACCATTGATGAAGAAGCAGGCATGACGGGCGCTTTCGGTTTGGAAGCGGGCTGGCTAGAAGGCGACATTCTTCTTAATACCGATTCAGAGCAAGAGGGTGAAGTCTACATGGGCTGCGCAGGCGGTATCGACGGCGCGATGACGTTTGATATTCAACGCGAAGCGGTTCCTGCAGACTTTATTACTCGTCAGTTAACGTTAAAAGGCTTAAAAGGCGGTCACTCAGGTTGTGACATCCACACTGGCCGTGGTAACGCAAACAAACTGATGGCACGTTTCCTTGCTGGCCATGCACAAGAATTGGATCTGCGTTTAGTAGAGTTCCGCGGTGGTAGCCTGCGTAATGCGATTCCTCGTGAAGCATTCGTCAAAGTGGCGCTGCCTGCAGAAAACCAAGATAAGCTTGCTCAACTGTTTGACTACTACACTGAACTTCTGAAAGCCGAACTCGGTAAAGTGGAAACCAATATTGTCACGTTTAACCAAGCGGTCGATGTAGAAGTGGGTGTATTGACGAATGCAGATCAACAACGCTTTGTCGCTGCATTAAATGCTTGTCCAAACGGTGTCATTCGCATGAGCGATGAGATTGAAGGTGTGGTTGAAACGTCGCTTAACGTGGGTGTTATCACCACTGAAGAGAACAAAATCACCGTATTGTGCTTGATCCGTTCACTGATCGACTCAGGTCGCAGCCAAGTGGAAAGCATGCTGGCATCAGTAGCGGAACTGGCAGGTGCACACATCGTGTTCTCTGGCGCTTACCCAGGTTGGAAACCGGATGCTGATTCTGAAATCATGGCGATCTTCCGTGATATGTACGAAGGCATTTACGGTCACAAACCGAACATCATGGTTATTCACGCGGGTCTAGAATGCGGCCTATTCAAGAAACCTTACCCTGACATGGACATGGTGTCATTTGGCCCAACCATTAAGTTCCCGCACTCTCCAGATGAGAAAGTGAAGATTGACACGGTACAACTCTACTGGGATCAAATGGTGGCGTTGCTGGAAGCGATTCCTGAAAAGGCGTAACCGCGAAGTTTGCTCTTAAATGAAAGAAGGAGGACCAAGGTCCTCCTTCTTTGTATGCGCTTTATCAATCGCTTTTCCGCTTATAACCAACCAGCAAAATACCCTAGCACATAGAGAGAAATGGCAGACATCACCCCAGCGACAATGTCATCCAGCATAATACCTAACCCACCATGCACACGCTTATCCAACCAGCCAATCGGCCAAGGTTTGACCATATCGAAGAAGCGGAACAACACGAACCCTGCGCCTACCCATTTCAACTCAGAAATGGGGATTTGCAACGCAGGCATGATGGTCATGGTGATCCAAAAGCCAGCAAACTCATCCCAGACAATCGAGCCGTGATCGTGCACGCCCATGTCGTCTGACGTCACTTGGCAAATTTTAATGCCGACTAGACAGGCCGCGAGAACAATCACCAAATAGATAGGAAGAGGCAATGGAGCGAAAACCAAAAACAGAGGAATGGATGCCAACGTCCCCATGGTGCCAGGGATAATCGGCGATAATCCACTGCCAAACCCCGTTGCCAATAAATGCCAAGGATTATTTAAAGAAATTTTATCAAGTGGATTGTTCATGGTGATTACGCCTTAAAGTGGTCAAAGCCACTCAAATCCCAGTTTAATTTTTTGCCATCATCATGGAGTTCAAAAAAGCCATGTGGACGAATTTGCCCGATACACGTCACTTTGCAACCAACGTGTGCCAAGGTACTTTCGATTGTTCCTCTTGCCTCTTCGGGCACGGTAAAACAAAGCTCGTATTCTTCGCCGCTGGTCAGCGCATATTGAAGTGCCGTTTCGCGCTCGGTCACAAAAGAAAGCAGTTCAGATGAAATCGGCAGCTTAGAGACATCCAGGCTAACACCAACCTGAGAACGGTTTAAGATGTGCCCTAGATCCGCAATTAAGCCATCGGAGATATCGATCGCCGCCGAGGCTAATCCGACCAACGCTTGCCCTGCTAAAATCCGCGGCATACTCATATAATGCGCTTTTTCTAGCACTTGTGCGGCTGGGCGAGTACGCAAGTTGCTATCGAGAATCACATCCAATCCCGCCTTTGCATCGCCTAGCGTCCCCGTAACAAACACATAGTCGCCCGCTTTGGCACCACTGCGCGTGATCGCTTTCCCTTCAGGGACAAATCCTTGCACCGTCATGGTCAAACTCAGTGGACCTTTCGTCGTGTCACCACCAATGAGCTGTATGCCGAAGTAATCCGCCAGCTTAAAAAAACCATCACAAAAGGGAGCCAACCAGGCTTCGTCGGCTTGCGGCATAGTCAGAGCAAATGAGACCCACGCTGGTGTTGCCCCCATGGCCGCCAAATCACTGATGTTCGATGCTAACGCCTTATGCGCCACCCAAGCGGGATCAGCATCGGCTAAGAAATGAGTGCCACATACTAAGGTATCGGTGCTAATGGCAATTTGCACGTTAGCTGGGGCTTTGACTAGCGCGCAATCGTCGCCAGCAGCTAGGTGTACATCTTTACGTTGTGCCTGACGGCCAACGAAGTATTTTTCAATCAGATTAAACTCGCCTGACATCAAAATCCTTTCCTTTGTTATAAAAAAGGCCAGCATTGTGCTGACCTTTTGTTATTCAATAACGCTTATTTTTTGCGAACGTGCGGTGCGGCTTTATCAAGCACACCGTTAACAAACTTATGGCTATCTTCTGCTGCAAATACTTTTGCTAGCTCGATCGCTTCGTTAATCACAACTTTGTAAGGTACGTCTTCACGGCGAGTCATTTCGTACATCGCTAAACGTAGCAGCGCCAACTCCATCATATCCAAATCTTGCATTGGACGAGAAACGTAAGGGCGAATCTTACTGTCCAGTTCGGTGTGACTTAGAACAACACCGGTCAACAAGTCGCGGAAGTATGCTACGTCAGTCTCCGGAGCTGCTAGTGCAGGCTCAGCAGCACGATGCTCTTCTTCATCATACTTTTCGCCAGCCAAAAACTGAGCTTCGATAGTGGCAACATTTTCTTTAGTAATTTGCCATGAATAGATTGCTTGTAAAGCGAATTGACGTGCGTTACGACGTGCGGCTGGTTTCACACTGGCCCCCATTAGGAATCAATTTCAGAAAGAACGTTTATCATCTCAAGTGCGCTCAGTGCAGCTTCTGCACCTTTGTTACCAGCCTTGGTTCCTGCGCGTTCAATAGCTTGATCGATAGTATCAACGGTCAAAACACCAAACGCCACTGGAATGCTAAATTCAAGAGACACTTGCGCTAGACCTTTATTCATTTCACTACAAACATAGTCAAAGTGTGGTGTACCACCACGGATCACTGAGCCAAGAGATACAATCGCGTCGAACTTACCTGTTTTTGCTACGCGCTGAGCCACTAAAGGTAATTCAACAGCACCAGGACAACGTACAACGGTGATGTTGTCTTCACTGACTTGACCGTGACGCTTCAAAGTGTCGATGGCACCAGACAATAGACTTTCGTTAATAAAACTGTTGAAACGAGAAATAACGATAGCAATTTTTGCGTTTGGCGCAGGGAAGCCACCCTCGATCACTTTCATAAGCCTTCCTTTAACTATGTTCATCAAGTGAGAATCGCCGGATTCTAGCACAATTTTGTGAGCAATATCTAATGGTATTTCGATCGAGCGTTGTGTGGAACACTAGGCGCTGTCGATGCTTTCGCTTGCCAACATTCGGTTCAACACACTCAATGAGCCAACCACTGGATCGTGCGCTGCAAGATAAAAAGCCCTTGGTGGTCAACCAAGGGCTCTTAAATCATTCACTAGCGTTGACTGGTGATCAGTGCTCACGCGTAGCGCGGAATTCCACTTCAGGGAAACGCTCTTTAGCAAGATTGAGGTTGACCATGGTTGGAGCGATATAAGTCAAGTTGTCACCACCATCCAGTGCTAGGTTCGCTTGGTTCTTACGCTGGAACTCGTCTAGTTTCTTCGCATCACCACATTCAACCCAACGTGCCGTCGCTACGTTCACACCCTCGTAAATCGCTTCTACGTTGTATTCAGATTTCAAACGCGCCACAACAACATCAAACTGAAGCACACCGACCGCGCCCACGATCAAATCGTTGTTCTGCAAAGGACGGAATACCTGTACTGCCCCTTCTTCTGAAAGCTGAACAAGACCTTTTAACAGTTGTTTTTGCTTCAGAGGATCGCGCAGACGAATACGACGGAATAGCTCAGGTGCAAAGTTTGGAATACCAGAGAACTTCAGGGATTCACCTTGGGTAAAGGTGTCACCAATCTGGATAGTGCCATGGTTATGCAAACCAATGATGTCACCGGCATACGCAGCTTCCGCGCGAGAACGATCGCCCGCCATGAAGGTCACGGCATCAGAAATGTTCACTTGTTTACCCAAGCGAACGTGATTCATCTTCATGCCTTGAGTATACGTGCCCGACACAATACGCATAAACGCGATACGGTCGCGGTGCTTAGGATCCATGTTTGCCTGAATCTTAAAGACGAAACCGGTGAACTTGTCTTCAGTGGCTTCCACTTCACGCTCATTGGCTTGACGCGGTAGCGGCGCTGGCGCCCAGTCCGTCAGACCATCAAGCATGTGGTCAACACCAAAGTTACCCAATGCAGTACCAAAGAATACCGGAGTCAATTCACCCTTTAGGAACATCTCCTGATCAAACTCGTGAGACGCGCCAAGAACCAGCTCCAACTCTTCACGCAGTTGCTCAGCAAGATCAGCACCGACGGCTTCATCCAGTTCAGGATTGTCGAGACCTTTGACGATTCGTTCTTCTTGAATCGTATGACCCTGGCCCGTTGAGTACAAAATGGTCTCATCACGATGGATGTGATAAACGCCTTTGAACTCTTTACCACAACCAATTGGCCAAGATACCGGTGCACAGGCAATATTCAGCTCGCTTTCGACTTCATCAAGCAGTTCCATCGGATCGCGAATATCACGGTCCAATTTGTTCATGAAGGTGACGATCGGCGTATCACGCAGACGGGTAACTTCCATAAGCTTACGAGTGCGATCCTCAACACCTTTCGCGGCGTCGATCACCATCAAACACGAGTCAACCGCCGTTAGCGTACGGTAAGTATCTTCCGAGAAGTCTTCGTGTCCCGGAGTATCAAGTAGGTTCACTAAGCAATCGTTGTACGGGAACTGCATCACCGATGTTGTCACCGAGATACCACGTTCTTTTTCCATTTCCATCCAGTCAGACTTAGCGTGCTGGCTAGAACCACGACCTTTTACTGTACCTGCGGTTTGAATCGCACGTCCGAACAGCAGGACTTTTTCTGTGATAGTTGTTTTACCCGCATCTGGGTGCGAGATGATCGCGAAGGTTCTACGTTTAGATACTTCGCTTAAAAAAGGAGCATTTGACATGAAACTGGTCTTCTGTGTTTTATCTGAGCCGGAAATCGGTGCACTTCATGTGAGGTGACTAACCAGATTCCTGAGTAGATTCAATTTTGCGCGGTATTCTCGCTTATTATCGGCCAATCGGCAACTTTGATCCGATCAACTCATCATTTCAATGAGAATAAGCGAGTACTGATAAATAGCCAATCTTAGCAGAATCAAACGGCGATTCTGCTTGCGTACCCAAACACCTCCTCGCAGCGCTAGAGGGACGAATTTCATTTCCTCACCGTTTTCCTTAATTAACCGGTTTACTCCAAACGTCGACCAGCACTTAAGTAAAAAACGATATATAAACAGTCGCTAATACTTGCCTGATTATCATTAATAACGAGTAGTTATCTTGCTTTATCGAGTAAATAACGTGAACCATTACATTTTGTCTCAACAATAGTACAACGCACTCAACAGAAACTTAGGGAAATAACCTTGTTGCGCAATTTCAAGTTGAGAATTAACCAAACGGGAAATATCGTCTATAACTAAAAGAGTAACTCACAGCGGTCATCAGTATGCTTAGAAACAAAAAGGTGCATTCGTTAGCTTTTAAGCAAGCCAGAACTGTGTTTCTGGTATCCGTTGTATTGGGGCTTTGCTTTAGCCTTTACCATATTTTGGCGGATCTACACCAAGAGCAACGTCGTATCGAAGAGCACTATCACTTTAAGCTATTGCAAAATTATTCGAATGCCAGCCAAGCGGCCTATCATTTGAATCACTTATTAGCGGATCAGGTCGCCTCGACCTTGATGATGGATGGCGCGATTTATCGGGTTAAAATTGTTGATGACTTTGGCGATGTGCTCACTCAGAAACATCGCACCGTTGACTCACAGAACTTTACGACACAGTTGCTTTCGAGCTTCCTGACACCTGCTCAGCCTTTTTACAAGACTGAATTACATCAACCGAACACCAACACGATGGTAGGTGAGTTGAGTTTTTCGGTTGATGGTTCAAGTATCGCAGAAGCCTTTATCAAGAAATCGTCTCGCATCCTGTTGTTTGACCTCTTTCGCAACGTACTGCTAACGTCGATATTGCTGTTCTTTTTCTATTTCAAGCTGTCGAAACCAATCATTACTCTGATCAATTGGGTTAACTCACTACAAAATCGGAAAAATGCCGTTGAACTCCCCCCAGGGAATAACAACGATGAATTGGGACGCTTGGCGCTATCCTTTCACAATCTGTGGCAAGCAAGGGCTGCCGCAGAGAGCCAACTCAATCAGCTGGCCTATTTTGACACGCTCACTGGACTCGCCAATCGCAGCTTGCTGCTCAAAAGCCTCACAGAGACACTGAAAGAGTCCCAAGAATCACAAACGCCTGGTGTGTTGTTTTATCTCGATCTCGATCGTTTTAAAACCATTAATGATTCACTTGGTCACACGATTGGCGATAAGCTGATGCGAACCATTGCTAAGCGATTAGAAGCTTGGCTGAAAACTGGAGAAATTGCCGCACGCATTGGTGGAGATGAGTTTGCCATTTTGATTCCCGCGCTTGACAGAGAAAACGCCGCCAACAAGGCGCAACAACTATTAACGTTGATATCCAATCCCTATTCGATAGATGACCACCAGCTCTATTGCACGGTCAGTATCGGCATATCCTGCTTCACCGACAAAGGTGCCTCGAGTATTGACGTTCTACGCCAAGCCGACACCGCTCTCTACCGAGCCAAAGTCGCAGGTCGCAATAAATACGTTTTTTATGAACCTGAAATGCAGGCGCAAGTGGAGTCGTTTTTAGAGATAGAGAAAGGGCTGCATGAAGCGCTGCATAAAGGGCAACTGGAGCTTTATTATCAACCTCAGGTCAACGCGCAACAACAAATCATTGGCGTTGAAGCGCTCATTCGTTGGAATCATCCAGAGAGAGGGGTGCTACCCCCTGGTATATTCATGCCAATAGCAGAGGAAACCGGGCAGATACTGCAAATTGGGGACTGGATCATTGAACAAGCGTGCTTCCAGTACGCCAAATGGAAAAAAGAGAACGTGTTACCCGCCAGTTTTCACCGATTAGCGATCAACATCAGTCCATTGCAGTTTTCTAAAAATGCCTTTGTCGAGCACATTACCCATGCACTGAAACAAGCCAATATCACGGGCGAACATATTGAGTTGGAAATCACCGAAAGCCTGCTATTGGAAAATGTCGAAAGTGCGATCAATAAAATGGCAGAGTTGAAAGAGCTGGATCTCAAAATCTCGATCGATGATTTTGGTACCGGTTACTCCTCACTACGCTATCTTAAGCATCTTGCGGTGGATGTATTGAAAATTGACCGCTCCTTTGTCACTCAACTTCACCTCGATCAAAGTGATCAAGCCATTGTCGATACCATTATCATGATCGCGGAGCGTTTGAACTTAGAAGTCATAGCAGAAGGAGTAGAAACAGAAGAGGAACTCAATGCGTTGATTGAACTCGGTTGTAAGCAGTTCCAAGGATATCTATTTGATAAACCACTCCCTGTAGCCGTGATTACGCAACGGCTAAAAGAGAGCTGCCAACATGAGGCCAGTAGCTTATCAAAAGTCAAAAGCAACCAAATAAGTAACTCATAATAATCGCGTCTTCGTTGCCTGATTGTGTTGGGTAGTAATTGCGACGACGGTCTACCTCGTTAAATCCGATATCTTGATAAAGGTTCATCGCGCTTTGGTTACTTTCGCGCACCTCCAGCCAGGCACTTTCGGCCTTAGCCGCCTCACCTTTATCGATAAACGCTTCCAACAGCTGACGCCCGTATCCCTTTCGCTGATGCTGAGGAGAAACAGCAATATTAAGCAACGTCAGCTCACCGACGATGTTTTGTGCGTAAAAGTAACCTACGACCTCCTCGCCGAGTAGCATTACATGGTGCATTGCACCACGGCTAGACAAATCTTTTACCAAACTCTCAGTCCAAGGATGGCTATGGGCTTGTCGCTCAATGCGGAAAACGGCATCCAAATGCTCTGACGCCATAGGAACAATAGTGAAACTCATCTTGGGACTACTCATAGGAACGAATTTGTTGCCAAAGTGCTCGGCGATGTTCTGTATTACCATCGATTTTACTTAACTCTGGCGATTGCAGAATATTTGCCGTAGCAGCGTTTTCCATTGCAGATAGTGGCTTCACCGCACAACCTGCAAACCACACCCAATTGACCTTTAAAGGCTTAACCAAGCCCAGCTGTTCAGGCGTAATATGCCGAGCTTTCGCTAAGTCAATTTGCATACTTTTTAGCACTTTTTCGAAAAACACGGCTGTGTGTTGAATAGGGCAACTTGGCGCGACAAGCAATAACTGACAATCATCGGGAAGCACAATGCTCGGAGATTCATACCCCATTAAGCGCTCAGGATGACTCACTTGCCAAAGGGATATCCCCATTTCTTGTAAATACAACTTCTCGTGTTCTGTCATTGTTCTACTACCTAAAAAGATCACGGCATACTAACAAAAAAGCGCCCTTTGCGTCATTTATCCATTGAGGTAAAAGCTCACCAAAAACAAATCGGCCTGTTGAACAGGCCGATATCTCGGATATAAACACAAACGTCACGCTTAAACAGCATCAAACTCTGGGCTATATTTCACTAGACCATGCTGGCCAGCAAACCCACCTTCCGCCATTGCAACCGCTTGGAAAGCCCCTTCAGGCAGTTCCCATTGACTATCGAAGCCCAATGTTTTTGCCGCCGAAAACCCAAAGCGCTGATAGAAAGTGGGATCGCCTAATACAAAGCAAGCAGGATAGCCAAACTCCAGCAATGTCGTTAGCCCCTCATTGACCAAGGTGCTCGCAATGCCCTGCTGTCGATAGTCTGCTTTTACCGCCAACGGTGCGAGCCCTTGCCAGCCATTTTCCTCGCCGTTTAAATACATCGGCGTAAACATAACATGACCCACAACCTCACCTTCATCCGTGCAAGCCACTAATGAAAGGGTTAAACGGCCATTTTCGCGCAGCGCCATCACTAAGTTGGCTTCCGCATCCGTTGGAAAAACCTGTTTAAGCAGGCTGTCTATCACCAGTATGTCGGCAGGTGCTTCAGTTCGAATAAGCATTTGGAACCCCAGAATGTGTTTGAGGCGATTGTACTCCCTTATGAACAAAATCTGCTAACTGATTTAAACTAAATTGCACAGCTTTGGGTAACTGTTCTAAATCGACGCTGTCCATTAAGTTTTTTACTTCTAATCCAAGCTCGGTATCACCTTCAATCGTCAAACGACGTTGGAAAAATAGCGTGTCCGGATCTTCCTTTCTACCTGCTATCAGCACCAAATCATTCAAATTGCCCGAAAAGCAAACATCTTCCATTTGCTCTTTATCAGCCACGACGAGCTGCTCATTTTGAGAACTGATGTACCAACGTAAGTTGAGATCTTTAACTTCTACCTTCAACCACTTACCTTCCAAAAACTCAAAATCACCATCTTCCAATGCTTCTTTGAAGACCAACTTGAGCCCTTCAAGCAAGGCTTTTTTCTGTACAACTTGGGGCAATAACTGGACTGGAGATCGCAAAATTGATGCGGCATTTTGAACTAGTTGACTGCGAATCTTGTTTATCACGCTTATTTTCCGTTACTTTGTCATCAATGCGTCTATCTTAGTAGATAGGATGTGATGAATTACTGTTGTGCGTCAAAAAACGATTTCATATCGCGTTGTTTAAAATAATGACAATCAGCGACGTTTTTTTGACCTTGAATGAAATATTGTCACACTTGTACTGATAAAGCCTTTAATAACGCTATTATCGCAGTTATAGTGATTGTGTTTCAGCGATTTCATGACACGGACGAATAATTACGCTCTCTGGAGATGGGTAGTACTTGATGCCTTCCAAGCAAATGCACCACTGGTTTAATAAGTTAACTTCTAATAGCCCTTTTTTCTTTGCTATTCTTGACCAACATCACCACTATTGCTTGGTTAACGAACGCTATTGTGATGTGGCGGGTTTGACCCAAGAAGAACTGGTCGGTATGAGCGACACTGAAGTACTAGGGGATAATTTTTATCTTAAACTCAAACCCTATTACGAGCGAGCTCTGCTTGGTGAACACATTGAAGCGGAAATCACCCTAGACGAAACCGACCTTGAAACCAGTTTGCATTTCAGCTTATCGCCTCTTCTGGAGGGAAATGAGATTGCGCATTTGCTGTTTCAAGCCATCGACACTTCAGAAAAGCACCTGCTCGTCAAATCCCTAGAAGAATCAGAGACCAAATTTTCACGCTTAACCCAGCTGCTGCCTGATGGATTACTGTTGGTTGAAGACGACATGATTCTGTCCGCAAACCCTTCGGCAGCGAGATTGCTGGGCTTTAATTCTCAGCATGATTTGCTGGGCGAAGAACTAAGCCGTCTTTTTATTGATGAAAAGAGCAAAATGGTGTTCAACCACAAGCTCTCAACGCTGCTTTCAGAAAAAGCGTTTATCTGTATGACAAGTGCACGTTGTGGCTTTGAGCGCCGCGTTCAGTTGCATGCGGATTTCACCACCATACTGGGTAGCCAATCGCAAATCATCTTGATCCAAGATGCCGATGAAACGCCAAAACATCTTTCGGTGAAAAACGGCGATGATATTCATATTGACTCCCTCACGAAACTCTACAACCGTTTTGGTTTTACCAAACGTTTGGAACAGTTGATTAAAAGCCAAACCCCCTTGTTGTTGTTTTATCTCGATATCGATAACTTTAAAAACATCAATGACTCACTTGGTCACCATATTGGGGACAAAGTCATACTTGAGGTCGCAGCTAGACTCAAACGCCTATTGCCACAACACGCAGTGATTGGCCATCTTGGCGGTGATGAATTTGGTATTGTGTTGCCTGAACCTGAGAACAATCGCATGGCGGAACTCCTCTCCGAGCGGATTATCTCTTTGATCAACCAACCCTTTGATTTGCACCATTTCAGCAAACGCCTTGCCTGTTCCATTGGCAGTGTTCGTTATCCTGAAGATGGCCAAGATGCGCGAGTGCTGTTGCAAAATGCCGATACCGCGATGTACGAAGCCAAAGATCGCGGACGCAACCGACTCATCAAGTTTAACGACCAGATGAACAAAGAAGCACGTATGCGCCTCTGGTTGGAGATCGAACTGCAAAAAGCACTACAGCAAAATGGCCTTGAAGTGTGGTATCAACCGAAAGTGAATGCGCGTGACTTCAGCATTAATGGCGCCGAAGCGTTAGTACGCTGGAAGCACCCTGTCGAAGGATACATTAGCCCTGCGGCCTTTATTCCCGTAGCCGAAAAGGCGGGATTGATTGAACATCTCGGCCGTGTGGTTATGCGCGATGTGTTCAACACAGTCAAACGCTGGAAACTCCAGGGGATTCTGCCTGGGCGTGTTGCAATTAACTTATCGCCAGAACAGTTTGGTAATCCCAAATTGATCGACTTTATGGAAAAACTCCTGCGAACTACGGAGTTAGACCCTAACTGCATCACCTTCGAGCTGACCGAAAGTGCGGTAATGAGTGACAGTGACCACACTATTCAGATGCTCAACGCGATTAAGAAACTGGGCTTCTCACTCTCCATCGATGACTTTGGTACCGGTTATTCCTCACTGGCGTATTTAGCCCGCTTCCCGATTGATGAGCTGAAGATCGACCGCGCGTTTATCAACGACATTGACGTTTTACCGAAGCAGGTCACGGTGATTGAAAACATCATTAATCTCGGCAAATCTCTCAATCTCACCGTGGTGGCCGAAGGGGTAGAAACTCATCAGCAAGCGGCACTCCTGTCGAATTTGCGCTGTCACTCGATCCAGGGTTTCCATTTCCATCGCCCTCAGCCTAAACATGAGATAGAAGAACTGTTTGCGCAAAATCGTCGCCATAAAAACTGACCTTCTCCCCTCTCCAAAAGAGGTAAATCTCAATTTATTGCGCCAAACCTAACTTACATCAATTCTGCTATTCATATTCCTTCATAAAATGCCCACACCCTTTTCGTCTCAATTTGTAGTGAGCATATGGAACTCCTTTGTCCAGCAGGTAATCTTCCTGCTCTGAAAACCGCCATCGACTGCGGTGCCGATGCGGTGTATATCGGCTTTAAAGATGATACAAATGCCCGTCATTTCGCTGGACTGAACTTCAGCGGGAAAAAACTCGAGAAAGCGGTTCAATACGTCCACGATCACCAGAAAAAAATTCACGTCGCCTTGAACACGTTTGCGCATCCAGATGGCTTTGAGCGTTGGACAAATGCGGTCGATATGGCGGCGGCATTGGGTATCGATGCTCTGATCGTTGCCGACATCGCTGTGTTAGAATATGCAGCACGAAAATACCCTCACCTTGAACTGCATTTATCGGTTCAAGCCTCGGCCACCAATGTCGCAGCGGTCGAGTTCTATCAGCAGAATTTCAATGTTAAACGCGTTGTACTGCCGCGCGTATTGTCGATTCATCAAGTGAAGCAACTGTCACGCAATATCCCACAAGGGGTAGAGTTGGAGGTTTTTGCCTTTGGTAGCTTGTGCATCATGTCAGAAGGCCGCTGCTACTTGTCTTCCTATTTAACGGGAGAGTCTCCCAATACCGTCGGCGCTTGCTCACCCGCCAAATATGTGCGCTGGCAAGAAACACCAACGGGGTTAGAGTCACGTCTCAACAACATATTGATCGACAAATACGGTCATGGTGAAAACGCAGGCTATCCGACTCTCTGTAAAGGCCGCTTTGATGCCCACATAGAGGGGGAATCCAAACGCTACCACGCACTAGAAGAGCCAACCAGTCTCAACACGCTGTCGTTGCTGCCGGAACTGTTTGCTGCCAATGTCGCCTCGGTAAAAATCGAAGGGCGTCAGCGTAGCCCTGCCTATGTCGAGCAAGTGACTCGAACTTGGCGCGCGGCGATTGATCGTTACCAAGCGAATCCACAAGCCTACCAAGTGGAAGAGGCTTGGAATGCCGCACTGGCGAATGTCTCCGAAGGGACACAAACCACGCTCGGCGCTTATCATCGTCAATGGCAATAAGGATTCAAGGAAACAAGATGAAATACTCACTCGGTCCGCTACTTTACTTCTGGCCCAAGCAGAACGTTGAAGACTTTTACCATCAAGCGAAAAACAGCTCTGCCGACATCATCTATTTGGGGGAATCGGTCTGCTCCAAACGCCGTGAAATGAAACCCGCACACTGGTTTGAGTTAGCGAAAGAGCTTTCCGCTGCTGGCAAACAAGTCGTGCTTTCTACCATGGCACTGCTCGAAGCCCCAAGCGAAGTCAACGTGATGAAAAAGTACATCGATAACGGTGACTTTGCCATTGAAGCGAACGACGTATCGGCTATTCAACTGGCGTTTGAAAAGCGAGTTCCCTTTGTTGTTGGCCCAGCAGTCAATACATACAATGCGCACACACTTAAATTGTTTCTTAAACAAGGAATGATTCGTTGGTGCATGCCTGTCGAGCTGTCTCGTGAATGGCTGCAAAATGTATTAATCCAATGCGATGAAGTGGGCATTCGCAACCAATTTGAAGTGGAAGTCTTTAGTCATGGCTATTTGCCGCTCGCCTATTCCGCACGCTGCTTTACCGCCCGTGCAGAAAACAAAGCCAAAGACGACTGTGAAACCTGCTGCATCAAATACCCAACGGGCATTCAAGTGCACAGCCAAGAAGGCCAAGCGGTATTCAATCTCAATGGCATCCAGACGCAATCTGGTTACTGCTACAACCTGATTAACGATCTCCCTGCCATGCAAGGATTGGTGGATGTGGTGCGTGTCAGCCCATTAGGGTTAGAGACATTGACGACTGTCGATCAATTTCGTGCCAACGAACAAGGTGCACAGCCGCGCCAAATCGAAGACCGTCAATGCAATGGCTACTGGCACCAAATTGCAGGCCTAGAGGTGAAAAATCTCTAGCTTTATCCCGTTCAAACAACAAAGAGGGCTTGCGCCCTCTTTGTTCTCTTACCGTTCTATTTCCCTACTCTTCGATGTTCTTCCATATATCTACGCTTCAACCCACTGATTTTTAAGCATTCGCTTAATATCGCGCCATAGCATAACCGCCACCACTAAGGTCAGCGCAATGTTTGATAATGGGAAAGCCAGCCAAACCCCGGTAATACCGAGCAATTTAGGCATAATGAAGAGAAACGGCAGTTGCACCATCATATTGCCAATGCTGACAAATAACGCCTTTCCACCACGATTCACCGATTGATAATAGGCCGCTGTCACCACCAGAAAGCCATCTAAGAACATGGCAAACATATGGAGTCGTATCCCCGTAATGGTGTGCTGAGTCAGTTCAGCGTCGTTCGCATTAAATACCGCCACCACTTGCTCAGGGAATAGATTCAGTAAACCAATAAACACCATGCCCGTCAGCACCGCAGAGCTCATCGCAATTTTGAGTAACTTTTTGATATTGTCACTGTGTCCAGCGCCATGATAGAAACTCGCCAATGGCTGCATACCATTAGCAATTCCTTCGGCAATCAAATAATAGACAACAATGATGTAACCAAGGATCGCATAAGCCCCCACCAACACTGGGCTACCATAGCTCAACAACAAGCTATTGTGCAGCGCCACCATCATGGAGCCATAGGCGTACATAAAGAAGCTTGACGTCCCAATAGCGAAAACTTGTGGCAACAAACGCCATTGAAACGAGAAATTGCGCTTCGACAAACGCAGTTTGGCTTTGCGTGAAAAAAAGTATCTGAGCCCCACCAGCAGCACCACCATTTGAGCCAATGCTGTGGCGATTGCCGCCCCCGTTAACTGCCACTGCAATAGACCGATAAACAGGTAGTCGAGAACGATATTGGTGATCGCGCCCAACACCATCAGCATCGTCGCCAAATTGGGACTACCATCATTGCGCAGCAAAATCGGCATGGCGATCGAGCCCAAGGTGAACAAGCAAGAAAACACCAATACGTCGAGATACTGTAAGCCGAGTTGGAACACCTCTCCTTGCGCGCCTTGCAAACGCAGAAAGTCATCCGCAAAGCACCAGAGCAAAATCGACACCACAGGGCTCATCAGCAGCAACAGTACCAAGCCCGTCGACAACACGGCTTGCGCTTTTTGCGGCTGTTTCTCACCAAGTCGCATAGAAGCCAGCGCGCCTGTTCCTACTCCCACCATTAAACCGATACCCAAAATAGAGCCAATCAGTGGCCACGCCACATTAATCCCCGCAAGCCCTGCTGCACCGACGTAATGGCCAATAAAAATACCATCCACCACTTGATATAAGCCGTTCACAAGCATGGCGGCAATGGTCGGTATGGTATAGCGCCAAAATTGGCGATAAATGGAGACGTTCATCTAGGAAAACTCAAACAGAACAATGAAAACTAGAACTTGATTTGGCGGGCGCTAAAAGAAACCCTCGAGCATCATCAATGTCGAGGGTGGTTCACTGGCGAAGTGACAATGCCTATGGCGTACTTTTTGTTTGTGCCTTAGCCAGTCGCTCCGACTGAAGTTGCTGATATATATGCCCAAGTTCTAAAAACGCGTAGCGATGCTCAACGTACTCATAAACATTGAAAGAGATCGCTAACTTATACAATGAGATCGCATTGGCAAAGTCGCCTTTCTGCTGGTAGCGCTTGGCAAGATAGAAATAGACTTCGGTTAAACGCTGCGCCAATAGCACATTTTCACGAGATGCATCAATGATCGCTTTGAACGCTTGTTCCTCAGACACTTGCTCACCCATCAACGCAACCAGCACCCATCCCCACTCTTCACTGCGCTGTTGATAGCGACTCAGTAAATCCGCCTTGGCTTGAACAGGATCGAGATCCGATTCAATGATGTAAAGCCAAAGCACACGAAACGGATCTTGCGGATCATCTTGATAATGCTTCTGCATCTCTTCTTTCGCCAGATCCAAACGGCCACCGTAATAGAGTGCAATAGCACGATTGCGCTCTGCATAACTATTGCTTGGGTCGAGCTCTAACGTTGAGTCGAATGCTTCGTAAGCGGCATCATATTCACCCACTTGTGTGAAATAGACGCCCAATAAATTGAAGATATCTGGTTGTGCAGGATTTAATTGCAGAGACTGATTAAAATCGAGTCTGGCTAAATCACGCAAACCGACACTGTCATAGTAGTTGCCACGTTCGTAATGCATTTTCGCACGAACTTCATCACTGAGATCGGTGCGTTGCAGCAATTGTGACAAACGCGCAATTTGCACCTCTTGCTGAACACTCGCCTGCAATGGCACTGCCATTGGCGGATACACCCACTGACTCTTGTTGCCACTGGTGGTTGATGCACAGCCTGTTGTCGCCAACGCGATGCACAGACTAACGGTTTGAAACCATTTCACTAAAAGGCACTCCTGTGAAGACTGCGAAAATAAAAAGGGGAGCTCAATGCTCCCCTTTATAACATGCTTTCAGGCTTTTAAGCGAGAAAAGCCCTAGACAAGTATGTGTCAACGTGAAGATTACTCTTCTTCTGCCGCTGGCGCTTCTGCTTCAACTGGCTTTTCTACCGCTTCTTTCATGCTTAGACGAACGCGGCCTTGGCGGTCGATTTCAAGTACTTTAACTTGAACTTCTTGACCTTCAGTTAGGTAGTCAGACACTTTCTCGACACGCTTGTCAGCGATTTGAGAAATGTGAACAAGACCATCTTTACCTGGAAGAATCGTTACGAATGCACCAAAATCCGCTAGGCGAGCTACTTTACCTGTGTAGATTACGCCCACTTCAACTTCAGCGGTGATCTCTTGAATACGACGGATCGCTTCTTTCGCTGCCGCACCTTCTGTTGCTGCAATCTTGATAGTACCGTCATCTTCGATTTCGATGGTTGTGCCTGTCTCTTCAGTTAGAGCACGGATCACTGCGCCACCTTTACCGATAACGTCTTTGATCTTGTCTGCGCTGATCTTCATCGTGTGGATGCGAGGAGCGAATTCAGAGATATCGTCACGAGCACCAGAGATAGCTTGATCCATCACAGATAGGATGTGCTTACGCGCGCCTTGAGCTTGGTTAAGCGCAATTTGCATGATCTCTTTTGTGATACCTTCGATCTTGATGTCCATTTGAAGTGCAGTGATACCAGTAGAAGTACCCGCAACTTTAAAGTCCATGTCACCTAGGTGGTCTTCGTCACCAAGGATATCTGAAAGAACAACAAAATCGTCGCCTTCTTTAACCAGACCCATTGCGATACCAGCAACAGAAGCCTTGATTGGCACACCAGCGTCCATAAGCGCTAGAGAAGTACCACATACAGAAGCCATTGAAGATGAACCGTTAGATTCTGTGATTTCTGAAACAACACGTACTGTGTATGGGAACTCATCGATTGATGGCATCACTGCAGCAATACCACGCTTCGCAAGTTTACCGTGACCGATTTCACGACGCTTCGGAGAACCGACAAAACCCGTTTCGCCTACACAGTATGGAGGGAAGTTGTAGTGTAGTAGGAAGTAATCTTTCTTCTCACCCGTTAGCTCGTCGATGATTTGCGCATCACGTTGAGTACCTAGCGTCGCCGTTACGAGCGCCTGAGTCTCACCACGAGTGAATAGTGAAGAACCATGAGTACGTGGAAGAACGCCAGTACGTACATCTAGTGCACGAACCATGTCTTTTTCACGGCCATCGATACGTGGGTTGCCAGCAATGATGCTACGACGCACAACAGTCTTCTCAAGATCGTGGAAGATAGTGTGAATTTCTTTTGCATCTGCTTCTGGATCTTCAGCAAGGATAACTGCATTAACTTCTGCCGCAATCTCATGGATACGGTCGTAACGAGCCATCTTTTCAGTAATTTTGTAAGCTTCAACAAGTTTCGCTTCTGCTAGATCTGCCACTTTCTCGTTAAGAGCTGTGTTCGCTTCAGGAGCAACCCAGTTCCAAGATGGCGTCGCAACTTCTGCTGCGAATTCGTTGATCGCTTTGATCACTGCTTGTTGTTGGTCGTGACCAAATACCACTGCAGATAGCATTTCTTCTTCAGTTAGGTTGTCAGCTTCTGACTCAACCATTAGCACTGCAGATTCAGTACCCGCAACCACAAGATCTAGACGAGATGCGTTTAGTTCAGTATTGCTTGGGTTTAGTACAAGTTGACCGTCAATGTGACCAACACGTGCCGCGCCGATAGGACCGTTGAATGGGATACCAGAGATAGCAAGCGCTGCAGAGGTACCAATCATTGTTGGGATATCTGGTTGTACGTCTGGGTTAACAGACACTACCGTAGCGATAACTTGTACTTCGTTATTAAAACCCTCTGGGAATAGAGGACGAATTGGGCGGTCGATTAGACGTGCAGTCAGCGTTTCACCTTCAGAAGGACGGCCTTCACGCTTGAAGAAACCACCTGGGATTTTACCTGCAGCGTAAGTACGCTCTTGGTAGTTTACGGTTAGAGGGAAGAAGTCCTGACCTGGAACTGCTTCTTTCTTACCGACAACAGAAACAAATACTGCAGTGTCATCCATAGTAACCATAACAGCAGCGGTTGCTTGACGTGCGATAACGCCAGTTTCTAGAGTAACCGTGTGGTTACCGTACTGGAACGTTTTAACAACTGGTTTTTCGAACATTGTTATTCCTTGTTCTAAGCGAGGCTTAGATGAGTTATCAGATGTCCATGCATTACGAATCGCGACTAGTAAAAACAGGCTTACAGAGAATAGAAACAGAAGTCACTTTCAGTCCCCAAGGTTAGAGAAACCCACTTTTAATAGTCGCGACCTTTAGGTCGACGAGGTTGACTGTAATGCGATGAACGATATCGTCATTTCCACTAAGGAAATGACCGACCGTAGTATAACGGCTTGAAAACGATTTGGCTAAATTTAGCGTACAAAAAAGGGGCATATAGCCCCTTTTTCAACAAACTGTGCTATGCAGTCACTAATTAGCGACGTAGGCCTAGACGTTTGATTAGGTCTTGGTAGCGAGCTAGATCTTTACCTTTTAGGTAGTCTAGAAGCTTACGACGACGAGAAACCATGCGTAGAAGACCACGACGGCTGTGGTGATCGCCTTTGTGCGCTTGGAAGTGACCTTGTAGGTGGTTGATAGAAGCAGTTAGTAGTGCTACTTGTACTTCTGGTGAACCAGTGTCGCCTTCGCCACGTGCGTAATCAGCAACGATTGCTGCTTTAGTTTCTGCATTCAGAGACATAATTCTCTCCTAATAAGAGTAGGTTAATATTTGTGCCAGCCAATCTCTGATTCAGCCGACACGAGGAGCGCGAATTATAGGGAATATTCTCCCTTTGAGCAATACAAAAATACCGGCCTCTGTGCCGGTATTTTTATTTATGCTCTGCTTCGCTACTCTTCGTCGCGAAAAACCACCAAACGTTTTGGTGCAATTTTCCCATCGCGATTCATTTCACCGACACCGATAAAGCGTCTTTCTTCACCCATGGTCAGTCTGAGTTGGCCTTCTGTAGGCGCACCCAAGACTTGAACAGCTTGGCCATGCATCACCATATCGGCTAGATCCGCGATCAGATTCACTTCTGGCAAATCTTCAACTGCGGTATCCATCGGCATCAGCAGTGGATCCAACACCTCACGTGGTGCAACACCATCACGATTGGCGTTATCAACCAATTCATTAAGCTGCTCTAAGGTCACCATGTTTTCATAAGGGTATTTTGCAACACCTGTACGACGTAGCATGGTTACGTGGGCACCACAGCCAAGCATTTCACCTAGATCGTCGACGATTGTGCGAATGTAAGTACCTTTTGAGCAATGCACTTCCATTTCCACTTCCTCGCCTTCAAAGCGGTGAAGAGTGATCTCATAGACGGTTATCTTACGAGACTCACGTGGCACCTCAATGCCTTTACGTGCATATTCATATAAAGGCTTACCTTGATATTTCAATGCTGAGAACATCGAGGGTACTTGATCAGATTCGCCACGGAATTTCGCAATACACGCTTCTAGGGTCTCAAGCGTCACGTTAACAGGGCGAGTTTCCACTACGTCACCGTCAGAATCTGAGGTGTCGGTGCGCTCACCTAGCTTGGCAATCACTCGATAGCGTTTGTCTGAGTCGAGCAAGAACTGAGAAAACTTTGTCGCTTCACCAAGGCAGATTGGCAACATACCCGTCGCCAAAGGGTCAAGCGCGCCTGTATGGCCGGCTTTTTCAGCGAAGTAAAGACGTTTTACTTTTTGCAAAGCATCGTTAGATGACATTCCTGTTGGTTTATCTAATAAGATAACACCATCAATCGGGCGACCTTTACGACGACGAGCCATTACTCTTCGTCCTCACGACCTGCATCTTTTTGCTTGAGTTTGTCTTTGTTAACCACTTCCGTTACTAGGTTTGACATGCGCATACCTTCAACCAAAGTGTTGTCATAATAGAAGCGAACTTCTGGCGTTAGACGAAGACGGATACGTTTACCCAACATCATGCGAATATGCACTTCGTGTTCACGCAGCGCGGCAAGACAAGATTCAGGGGTTTGCTCGCCAATGCACAGGAAGGTAACAAACACTTTCGCATAAGCGAGGTCACGTGAGACTTCCACATCAGAAATCGTCACCATGCCCAAACGAGAATCACGAACTTCACGCTGAAGGATCATCGCAAGTTCTTTTTGCAGCTGCTGTGAAACACGCTGCGTGCGGCTAAAATCTTTTGACATATCTTTTCTCTTATATAGAAAGAATGGGGGGTGGATATCCCAACCCCCCATGGCGTATTCAACAACCTACTATTGCCCGTTATCGGCAATTTTAGTCAATTAATCGATAGTACGCTTGATCTCAATCGTTTCGAATACTTCGATTTGGTCACCAACGCGAACGTCATTGTAGTTCTTAACGCCGATACCACACTCGTAGCCATTCTTAACTTCTGCAACGTCGTCTTTAAAGCGACGTAGTGACTCAAGCTCACCTTCGTAAATTACAACGTTATCACGAAGTACACGGATTGGTGCGTTACGCTTGATCAGACCTTCAGTAACCATACAGCCAGCGATTGCGCCAAGCTTAGGTGACTTAAATACGTCACGAACTTCAGCCAGACCAATGATCTCTTGTTTGAATTCAGGCGCAAGCATACCGCTCATCGCTTGTTTCACTTCGTCAATCAATTGGTAAATGATTGAGTAGTAACGTAGATCAATGCTTGCCGCTTCGATAGCACGACGCGCAGAGGCATCAGCACGAACGTTAAAGCCCAAGATGATCGCGTTAGACGCTTCAGCCAGAACCGCATCAGTCTCAGTGATACCACCAACACCAGAGCCCACAATGTTCACTTTCACTTCTTCAGTTGAAAGTTTTGTTAGTGAGTCTGCGATAGCTTCAACAGAGCCTTGTACGTCCGCTTTCAGTACGATGTTCAATTCTGCAACATCACCAGCCGCCATGTTAGAGAACATGTTCTCTAGTTTAGACTTCTGTTGACGAGCCAGTTTCACTTCGCGGAACTTACCAGCGCGGTAGTTAGCAACTTCACGTGCTTTACGCTCATCACGAACCACAGTCGCTTCATCACCTGCCGCTGGAACGCCAGAAAGACCTAAGATCTCTACAGGGATTGATGGACCAGCTTCGTTAACTTCGTTACCGATTTCGTCACGCATCGCACGTACACGGCCATACTCTTGACCACATAGAACGATATCGCCTTTACGTAGCGTACCAGATTGAACAAGTACAGTTGCAACAGGACCACGACCTTTATCAAGGCGAGATTCCACAACCACACCAGAAGCCATACCTTCTTTCACTGCTGTTAGTTCTAGAACTTCAGCTTGAAGAAGGATTGTCTCAAGTAGTTGATCAATGTTAGTACCTTGTTTCGCAGAGATGTGAACGAACATGTTCTCACCGCCCCACTCTTCAGGCATTACGTTGTACTGAGATAGCTCGTTCTTAACGTTGTCTGGGTTTGCTTCTTCTTTATCGATCTTGTTCACTGCAACAATCAGTGGAACACCCGCCGCTTTCGCGTGCTGAATTGCTTCTACAGTTTGTGGCATTACACCATCGTCTGCCGCAACAACAAGAACAACGATATCCGTCGCTTGAGCACCACGAGCACGCATTGCGGTAAACGCCGCGTGTCCAGGAGTATCTAGGAAGGTGATCATGCCGTTTTCAGTTTCAACGTGGTATGCGCCGATGTGCTGAGTAATGCCGCCCGCTTCGCCAGATGCAACGTGAGTACGACGAATGTAGTCAAGCGTTGACGTTTTACCATGGTCAACGTGGCCCATGATGGTTACAACAGGAGCACGTGGTACCGCTTCAAACATGTTGTCACGATCAGAAAGTACCGCTTCTTCAAGCTCGTTTTCTTTGCGTAGGACAACTTTATGACCCATTTCTTCAGCAACAAGCTGCGCTGTTTCTTGGTCGATAACTTGGTTGATGGTTGCCATAGCACCCATCTTCATCATCACTTTGATAACTTCTGTCGCTTTTACCGACATCTTGTTCGCAAGTTCTGAAACAATGATCGTTTCACCAATCACAACGTCTGATTTCGCAACAACTGCGCTCTTATCAAAACCGTGTTGCATTGATTTAGGCTTAGAAAGTTTGCCTTTACGGCCACCCTTTCCGCCACGTTGTACACGTGGGCCACCACGCTCATCATTTTCGCTCGCTTTAGCAGAAGATTTAGTCTTCTTCTTACGGCGACGAGCTTCTTCTTCTTTACGATCTGCTTCATCTTCGGCTTCACGTGCATATTGTGAAGTCGTTACATGGTAATCTGTATCTTCCATATCACCCTTATTCTCTTCTGCAGCAGACCAACGCTCTTTATTCTTTTCAGCCATCTCGCGAGCTTCTTCAAGCTTGCGCTGACTTTCCTCTTCAGCCTTACGCTTAGCTTCTTCTTCCTGACGACGTTTTAGCTCTTCGGCCTCTTTTCGCGCTGCTTCTTGCTTAACTTTTTCTTCAACGTCACGTTTTGCTTTACCTTCAGCATCACGTTTCGTTTTCTCTTCTGCATTACGATCAACCGATTTCTCAGCTTCACGTTTTGCGGCTTCTTCAGCTTCACGTTTTGCTTTTTCTTCAGCTTCACGTTTCGCTTTTTCTTCAGCTTCACGTTTCGCTGCTTCTTCGGCCGCACGTTTTGCTGCTTCTTCAGCTTCACGTTGCGCCGCTTCTTCAGCTTCGCGTTTTGCTTCGTCTTCGATTGCACTACGTTTCACGTAGGTACGTTTTTTGCGCACTTCAATCTGAACATCTTTACTCTTACCGCCGCCAGCATTAACACTTAGCGTGCTGCGTGTTTTACGCTGTAGAGTCAAACGAGTTGGTTCGGTCTCACCTGAAGTGTCACCGTGCTCTTTTTTCAGATGAGTCAACAGTTTCTGCTTCTCTTCATCTGATACTTGATCTGAACTCGATTTTTTCATGCCTGCATCAGCAAGTTGTTCCAATAAGCGGTCAACTGGCGTACCAATTTCTTCACTCAGTGCTTTAACTGTAAGTTGTGTCATGCCGCTTCCTCCCCTTGCTGAATATTATGCTTCTTCTCCGAACCAACAGATATTACGCGCTGCCATGATCAACTGACCGGCACGCTCTTCTGTTAGACCGTCGATACCTTCTAAATCATCGATGCCTTGGTCTGCTAGATCTTCCAGTGTCGAAACACCTTTAGCAGCCAGTTTGAAGGCCATATCACGTTCAAGACCTTCAAGGCTCAGCAGATCTTCTGCTGGCTCTACGCCTTCAAATGACTCTTCACGAGCAAGTGCAATTGTCGTTAGCGCGTCTTTCGCGCGGCTACGAAGTTCTTCAATTAGGTCTTCATCCAGACCTTCAACTTCTAATAGCTCATTAACTGGTACGTATGCGACTTCTTCTAGTGTAGAGAAACCTTCCTCAACCAAAAGTTGTGCAAAGTCTTCTTCAATATCCAGATACTTCATGAAGTTTTCGATTGACGCTTGAGACTCTTCTGCGTGTTTCTTTTGCAGATCTTCAACCGTCATTACGTTGAGTTCCCAACCAGTTAGCTGAGAGGCAAGACGTACGTTTTGACCATTACGACCGATAGCTTGAGCCAAGTTACCCGCCTCAACTGCGATATCCATCGAGTGTGCATCTTCATCAACGATGATGGATGCAACATCCGCTGGTGCCATCGCGTTGATAACGAACTGAGCCGGGTTATCGTCCCAAAGCACGATATCGATACGCTCGCCGCCAAGCTCACCAGAAACCGCCTGAACACGAGCACCACGCATGCCAACACACGCACCCACTGGATCGATACGTCTGTCGTTGGTTTTCACTGCAATTTTGGCGCGAGAACCAGGATCGCGTGCAGCCGCTTTAAGCTCAATGATCTCTTCTGCGATTTCAGGCACTTCAACTCGGAATAGTTCAGCAAGCATTTCTGGTTTAGAACGCGTGATGAATAGTTGGAAGCCACGTGCTTCTGGCGCCACTTTATAAAGAAGACCACGTACACGGTCACCCGGACGGAAGTTTTCACGAGGTAGCTGATCGTCACGTAGGATTACCGCTTCCGCGTTGTTGCCTAGATCAAGAACAACTGTTTCACGGTTTACTTTTTTCACAACGCCAGTAACTAGGTCACCTTCGTTGTCAATAAACTGCTCAACGATTTGTGCACGTTCCGCTTCGCGAACTTTTTGCACGATAACCTGTTTCGCGGTTTGTGTGGTGATGCGGTCAAACGTGACTGACTCAATCTCTTCTTCAATAAAGTCACCAAGCTGGACAGATTCGTCGTCGTAGTTGGCAGCTTCGAACGAAATTTCTTTCGTTGGGTTTTCAACTTCGTCAACCACCAACCAACGACGGAATGTCACGAACTCGCCCGTTTTACGGTCGATTGCAACACGAACATCAATTTCGATTTCGTATTTTTTCTTAGTCGAAGTCGCTAGAGCAATCTCCAAAGCTTCAAAGATACGCTCACGAGGTACCGCTTTCTCGTTCGATACCGCTTCTGCTACCGCTAGAATTTCTTTACTCATTTAATTAGCCTCTAATCTGAAAATTTTTTCAGGAACTAAAATTTAGGGATAAGGTTAGCTTTGGATATGTTGCTCAAAGCAAAGTCTTCTTGCTGTCCATCAACAGTCAGCGTGATCGTCTCACCATCAACAGAATGAATTTCGCCTTTCCATTTACGACGGTTGGCGACAGCCATCTTCAGTACAACATTGACTTCTTGGCCAATGAACTGCTCGTAATGTGCAGGTTTAAAAAGTGGTCTGTCTAAACCTGGTGAAGAAACCTCTAGGCTATAAGCCACTGAAATTGGATCTTCTACGTCCAAAACCGCGCTCACTTGGTGACTTACTTCAGCACAGTCATCAACAGTGATGCCATTTTCGTGGTCAATAAAGATACGCAAGGTTGAGTGCTCACCAGCACGAATAAATTCTAATCCAACCAACTCATAACCTGATGCAACAACGGGTGCTTCAAGCATCTCTGTCAGTTGTCTTTCTAAACCAGTCATTCAAACCACTCCAGAAATAAAAAAAGGGCTCAGAGCCCAATAAAAAAACCAAGCAAGATCTGAACACTGACTGTTTGATACAGAGAGAAATTCAGATAACAAAAAACCCCGAAAGTCGGGGTTTTTTGTTGCTGGACCCTGATACGTTAAATAACTTTGTCACTAAAATGACTAACTTATTTAACTTGTAGTGTGGTTAGCACTACCAAACTTGCATCCAATCTAAAATTGGTTGCGGGGGCCGGATTTGAACCGACGACCTTCGGGTTATGAGCCCGACGAGCTACCAAGCTGCTCCACCCCGCGTCCGACTAGCTGAGCATTATACGCTCAACACAGCTATTTACAAGTTTGTAAAACAATGGTGCCGAGAGAGGGACTCGAACCCTCACACCATAGGCGCTAGCACCTCATGCTAGTGTGTCTACCAATTTCACCATCTCGGCAAATTCAAAGCTTTCGCTTATTGAGGAATCTCATCTGACTGAGCAGGAGTTTCACTCGTGCTATCTTGAACCTGTTCAATAACTTGACCTTGTGTTGGGTCAATCCACTGAGACTCAGTTTTATGTGTAGACATACGACCAAGAGTCAAGCTCACGATAAAAAATACTGTTGCTAAAATAGCAGTTGTTCGGGTTAGGAAATTACCTGAGCCGCCAGCACCAAAAACTGTGTTTGATGCACCTGCTCCGAACGAGGCTCCCATATCTGCGCCTTTACCTTGCTGAATCAACACAAGGCCAATTACACCAAGCGCTGCCAACAGGTAAATCACAAGTAGAACGCTAAACATTTTTCCACCTATGTTCCAAATTGTTGAGCCAGCGCCGTTCTCACGTCCCAATTAGACACTCAAGAACAAGGCTAGCATCCTCCTAACTGAAGGCCGAGCAATACTAACGAAAGGTGTCATTCATGACAAGCGAAAAATACAAAAAAAAGAACACAATGCACTGAACGGTCAAAAAAGGGGCAAAATATCAATTTTAACCGAAAAAAAGAGCTACTTTCAAAGTAGCTCCTTTCACATTCTAGAAGATAAGCTTGTGATAATTTAGCAGTTGTCTTTCACTGCTTGTGCAATTTTAAGTGCGCTGTTTTGTACAAGTTCACTATCTTCGCCTTCTACCATCACACGAATTAGTGGCTCGGTGCCTGATTTACGCAGTAGAACTCGACCTTTTGTGCCTAGTGTTGTTTCGACTTCTGCTACTGCATGTTTCACCGCGTCCGCTTCTAATGGGTTGCTATCGCCAGTGAATCGTACGTTTTCTAATACTTGCGGGTACAGGCTCATACCTTTAGAAAGCTCATTTAGGGAGAGTTCGCTACCAACTACCGAAGCAAGAACTTGTAGCGCGGCTACAATTGCATCCCCCGTCGTCACTTTATCCAATAGGATAACGTGACCAGAGTTTTCAGCACCAATTCTCCAACCTTTCTCCAACAGTTTTTCCATCACATAGCGATCGCCAACCGCAGCGCGTACAAACGGAATGCCCAGTTGTTTTAATCCGTTTTCCATACCAAGGTTTGTCATTAGGGTGCCTACGACGCCCCCTTTTAGCTCACCACGACGCAATGCATCTCGCGCAATAATATAAGCAATTTGGTCGCCGTCGATTTTATTACCTAAGTGATCGACCATGATAATTCGGTCACCATCGCCATCAAACGCCAAGCCTAAATCGGCCTTTTCGTCGAGTACACGTGCCTGAAGAGCGCGGACATCGGTCGCACCTACCTCATGGTTAATGTTCGTTCCATTTGGTGTTACGCCCATAGCAATCACATCCGCACCAAGCTCGGTAAATACGCTCGGGGCGATATGGTAGGTGGCACCATTTGCACAATCGACAACGATTTTAAGTTTTGACAAGCTAAGGGCGGAAGGGAAAGTACTTTTACAAAACTCGATGTAACGTCCTGCTGCATCATTGAGGCGCGTCGCTTTACCCAGTTCGGCAGATTCAACACACTCTATCTCTTTATCGAGTTCTGCTTCAATTGCGAGCTCAATATCATCGGGTAATTTAGTCCCTTCGGAAGAGAAAAATTTGATGCCATTGTCATAATATGGGTTGTGTGAAGCAGAAATCACGATGCCTGCTTCCGCACGAAATGTTTGTGTCAGGTAAGCGACAGCGGGTGTCGGCATTGGACCGGTAAATGTTGCTTTTAACCCCGCAGCAGCCAGACCCGCTTCGAGTGCAGACTCAAGCATGTAACCGGAAATACGAGTATCCTTACCGATAATAACTTTTTTGGTTCCTTGCTTCGCCAAAACGCGACCTGCAGCCCAGCCAAGTTTTAGTACAAAGTCGGGAGTAATAGGATACTGACCTACTTTTCCACGAACACCATCTGTACCAAAATAACGTCTTTTATCCGACATATTTATTCCTTCTTATATTCTTATTTAACTCAGATATTTTTATGCATCATTTGAATGACTCGCATCGCTTCAACGGTTTCTTCAACGTCATGAACACGAATGATCTGAGCGCCTTTCATAGCAGCAATCGTCGCACATGTTACACTAGCCACCATGCACTCTGCAGGCTTTTTGTCCAGTAATTTAAAAACCATCGATTTACGAGACATGCCCGCTAAAATAGGCAAACCTAATTGCTGAAACACCTCTAAATGCGCTAACAAATGATAATTGTGTTCAATGGTTTTGCCAAAACCAAACCCAGGGTCAAGAATGAGCAGCTCTTTCGCAATACCGACCTCTTGACAGGCTGCAACACGCTCTTCCAAAAATTCGCTAACTTCTTTTAACACATCTTGATAGCTTGGGCTGTGCTGCATGCTTCGAGGTTGGCCTTGCATGTGCATCAGGCAAATCGGGACTTGGGCTTTTGCTGCAACCGCAAGGGCCCCTGGCTCCTGCAAAGCACGGACATCATTAATCAAATCGACACCGGCGGCTATCGCTTGCTCCATCACTTGCGCTTTACTGGTATCAATTGAAATCCACACATCGTATTTTTCACGAATTGCCTTAATGGCAGGAATTACACGTTGAAGCTCTTCCTCCACTAAAACCTCTGGTGCCCCAGGACGAGTAGACTCCCCCCCGATGTCTATAATACTCACTCCGGCTTTGATCATTTTTTCTGCTTGAGCAAGGGCAGCCGCGGGGGCATTGAACTTTCCTCCATCAGAGAAGGAGTCAGGCGTGACGTTTAGAATCCCCATGACAACAGGGGTAGAGAGGTCTAAAGATTTGTTGTTTGAATATAGAATCATATTTAAAACACAAAAACCCCGAGTCACCTCGGGGTTTTTCCTAGTTAACGAAACCTATTATTCTGCATCTTTCTTGTCAGTAGGTTGCTCTGCTTCTTCAGTTTGAGACTGCTTAGCCGCATCAGTTTCAGCCGGTTTTTCTTCTGCTTTCGCTTCTGCTTGTACCGTTTTCTCTGAGGTCGCTTTATCGCCCCAGCCTGCAGGCTCACGAATGCTCTCTTTGCGTGCCATTAAATCGTCAATCTGGCCAGCATCAATCGTTTCATACTTCATCAATGCATCTTTCATTGCATGCATAATATCCATATTATCGATCAGTATCTGCCTTGCGCGCTCGTAATTGCGATCAATTAACTTGCGAACTTCATCATCAATCAACTTAGCAGTATCGTCAGACATATGTTTGGTCTGTGTTACGCTACGGCCCAAGAATACTTCGCCTTCATCTTCCGCATACAGCATTGGACCTAGTTTTTCTGAGAAGCCCCACTGAGTCACCATCTTACGCGCAATATCTGTTGCACGTTCGATATCATTGGAAGCGCCTGTCGATACTTTATCAACACCATAGATCAACTCTTCCGCTAAACGACCACCGTACAGACTTGAAATCATAGATTCAAGATGTAAACGAGACATACTCACTCGGTCTTGCTCTGGCAAATACATGGTAACACCGAGAGCACGGCCACGAGGAATGATCGAAACTTTATAAACAGGGTCATGTTCAGGTACTAAGCGACCGACAATGGCGTGACCCGCTTCATGGTAGGCTGTTGACTCTTTGATTTCTTCAGACATCACCATAGAGCGACGTTCTGCACCCATCATGATTTTATCTTTAGCAAGCTCAAACTCAACCATGGAGACATTACGTTTGTTACCACGCGCAGCAAACAACGCTGCTTCATTTACCAAGTTTGCAAGGTCAGCACCAGAGAAGCCTGGCGTGCCACGGGCAATTAACGAAGGCTCAACATCACCCGCTAAAGGTACTTTGCGCATATGCACTTTTAGGATCTGCTCACGACCACGCACATCAGGCAAACCAACGACAACCTGACGGTCAAAACGACCAGGACGAAGTAATGCAGGGTCCAGAACATCTGGACGGTTAGTGGCGGCAATAACGATGATACCTTCATTACCTTCAAAACCATCCATTTCAACTAGCATTTGGTTTAGTGTTTGCTCACGCTCATCGTGACCACCACCAACACCTGCGCCGCGCTGGCGACCAACAGCATCGATTTCATCAATGAAGATGATACAGGGTGAGGCTTTTTTCGCTTGTTCAAACATATCACGAACACGCGATGCACCAACACCAACAAACATTTCAACGAAGTCGGAACCAGAAATGGTGAAAAATGGCACCTTCGCTTCACCAGCGATCGCCTTTGCTAGCAACGTTTTACCGGTACCAGGAGGACCAACCATTAACACACCAGTTGGAATCTTACCGCCCAGTTTCTGGAAACGGCTAGGATCACGTAGGTAGTCTACAAGTTCTTTAACGTCTTCTTTCGCTTCATCACAGCCTGCAACATCACCAAATGTCGTTTTGATCTGCTCTTCGCTCATCATGCGGGCTTTACTTTTCCCAAATGACATGGCGCCTTTACCGCCGCCGCCTTGCATTTGACGCATGAAGAAAATCCATACACCAATAAGGAGGATCATTGGGAACCAAGAGATGAAGATAGTACCGAGCAAGCTTTGCTCTTCTGGTGGTGTCCCTTGTACTTTTACGTTTTGGTTGATCAGGTCATCTAATAGCTTCTGGTCATATACTGGCATGTAAGTCACAAACTTACCGCCACCACCACGTCTAACGAAGGTAATTTGACCGTCTTTAAATGTCGCTTCTTGAATCTGGCCTTGACCAACTTCCTGTACGAATGTGGTGTAATCCACTGCTCTGCCATTATTTTCCCCAGGGCCGAAGCTCTGGAATACCGACATTAGCACGACAGCGATAACCAGCCACAGAATTAAATTTTTTGCCATGTCACTCAAGGTGTCAGCCTCTCGATAACTAATTGTAATTAAAGGTAGGGTACTACAGTTTGTAACCTGTATCTATAGTGTTAACTTTTACCTGTGAAGGCAAATAGTTAACCTTTGTAACCAGTGGCTACGACAAAGACTTCTCGTGAGCGCGCTCTCGATGAGTCTGGTTTCCTGATTTTTACGACTTTAAACATGTTTCGGACTTCTTTGACATATTCATCAAAGCCTTCGCCTTGGAAAACCTTTACAACAAAGCTACCATTAGGCGCAAGAACTTGTCGACACATATCTAAAGCCAATTCAACTAAGTACATTGCACGAGGCTGATCAACTGAATTGTTGCCGGCAATATTAGGCGCCATATCCGACATCACAACATCTACCATATCAGGTTGAATGCGATTCAATAACGCCTCCAGTACCGCTTCTTCTCTAAAATCACCTTGTAGGAAAGAAACACCAGCAATGGAATCCATCGGCAAGATATCACAAGCAATTACGCGTCCAGAATCTCCAACCACACCAATAGCGTATTGAGACCAACCACCTGGAGCTGCACCTAAATCGACGACCGTCATGCCTGGTTTTAGCAATTTGTCTTTTTGTTGAATTTCTTCAAGTTTAAAGATAGCACGAGAACGGTAACCTTTTCTTCTGGCTTCGTTCGCATACTTATCGTCAAAATGTTCTTTTAACCAGCGGCCAGAGCTCGCTGAATGTTTTTGTTTACTCATTCTAGTCTCAAAAAAGCCAGTTGCAGAGTTATCAATTTAATAGGCAGAACCTATTAATTAATAAATTATAGTCTTCAGCAATAGATGGCGTTAAAATAGGTTTTTTCAACCCTTAGTTTAAACAAAAATGGCGGCGTAATGAACCTAAGCACCAAACAAAAGCAGCACCTAAAAGGCCTAGCTCACAGTTTAAAACCTGTTGTGCTAATGGGCGCAAATGGACTTACTGAAGCCGTGCTAGCCGAAATTGAGATCGCACTAAACTTCCACGAGCTGATCAAAGTAAAAATCGCTTCTGAAGATCGTGAAACAAAGTTGCTGATCGTTGATGCCATTGTGCGCGAAACAGGCGCAGAAAAAGTTCAAGTCATCGGAAAAACACTTGTTCTTTTCCGTCAATCAGAAGAGCGAAAAATCGAACTTCCTCGTAAGTAATTCGTTAACGCTTCTTCAAAGCACAAAAGAAAGGTCGCCATTGGCGACCTTTTTCATTCTGAGAGCCATCAAATTACAAATATTCGACGCTATCAATTTCAAAGTCTTTCGTGCCACCAGGCGTAGAAATGGCCACTTCGTCACCTTCCATCTTGCCAATAAGGCCACGAGCTATCGGTGAGTTGACAGAGATACGGCCAGATTTAATGTCCGCTTCATCATCACCCACGATTTGGTAGGTTTTTTCTTCTTCAGTATCACAGTCAATCAAAGTGACAGTCGCACCAAAAATCACCTTACCCGCGTTATCCATTTTACTGACATCAATAACTTGAGCCATGGAAAGCTTGTACTCGATATCTCGAATTTGCGCTTCACATATACCTTGCTCTTCTCGAGCTGCATGATATTCAGCATTTTCTTTTAAATCGCCAAGTTCACGAGCTTCTGCAATCGCTTCAGTGATCAATGGGCGTCTTTTTAAAAGTCGATCTAATTCTTTGCGCAGCAACTGTTCGCCGCGAACCGTCATTGGAACTTTTTCCATTTTCAACCTCAATGCCAAAGTCAACTTTGGACAAAAAAAACCTACCCAAACACTGGTTTGGGTAGTTACGGAACGGATTAATTTTGTCTAGTGTAAACAAAGTTTCAGTCTAGATCATCTTAAATTGATTGTGTCCATTTCCTCCTTGCCACTGAACCTAAAAAGCCATTTCCTAGAACTCATTCCTGTAACTTATCAGTTTTATTTGGCTTTATTTAAACGCCAACAACACCACTTTTTGAGAGGGAAATTAACTAAAAAAACATAAAAAAAACCAATGTCAGAAGAGTGTCATGCCAAATATAAACCCAAAAATACAAATACTTAAGATATAAACCAAATAATTGAACACCGTTCAAAATCGGAATTTATATTATTTTACTAACAGATCAAGGAACTTTAGTTGTACAACATTGACGTCAACCAATAACTCTAGTGTGACTATTTGAGATTCATCTCATTTATGAATCTAGAACCATAGTGATAATCTGTGAGATATTGCTCTCACAATCCAAAAGATTATGGACAGCTAAACTAGGACAACAAAACAATGAAAAAGACATTAATCGCACTTTCTGTATCTGCTGCTGCAGTGGCAACTGGCGTTAACGCTGCTGAACTTTACAACCAAGATGGCACTTCTCTAGACATGGGCGGCCGTGCTGAAGCTCGCCTATCGATGAAAGATGGTAACGTTGCAGACAACTCTCGTATTCGTCTTAACTTCCTAGGTAAAGTAGAAATCCAAGACGGTCTATACGGTGTTGGTTTCTACGAAGGTGAATTCACTACTGCAGACAACGCTGATGGCAGCGATCTAGACAACCGTTACACTTACGCAGGTCTAGGCGGCAAGTTCGGTGAAGTGACTTACGGTAAAAACGATGGCGCACTAGGCGTAATCACCGACTTCACCGATATCATGGCTTACCACGGTAACTCTGCGGCTTACAAAATCTCAGCAGCAGATCGTACCGACAACATGCTGTCATACAAAGGCCAATTCGACGCACTAAGTGTAAAAGCAAGCTACCGTTTTGCTGATCGCACAGAACTGACTTCAAATGGATCAATTGCTGGTGACAAAGACACCGTAGACCGTTATGGTGACAACGGTAAAGATGGCTACTCTCTATCAGCTATCTACGCTATTGGCCAAACAGGCCTAACGCTTGGTGGTGGTTACGCTGATCAAGCCGAGCAAAACGAATACATGCTAGCGGCCTCTTACACCATGGGCAACCTATATTTTGCGGGTGTGTTTACTGACGGTGAAGTAGCTAAAAATGTTGATTACACCGGTTATGAATTAGCAGCGAAATACACTTTGGGTCAAACCGTGTTCACCACTACGTACAACAACGCCGAAACAGATAAAGAAACATCAGCAGATAACTTTGCTGTTGACGCAACCTACTACTTTAAACCTAACTTCCGTGGTTACGTTTCATACAACTTCAACCTGCTAGATGCTGACGCAGCGAAAGGGATCACTAAAGCAGATGCAGAAGACGAGCTAGCACTAGGTCTACGTTACGACTTCTAATTTCAGCCTTGACTGAATCGTAAACGCCCGCAACTAGCGGGCGTTTTTTATCCTCGCTATAATCAAGCCATTCTAGATAGATTGGGTTGTCATAATGCGTTTTCTCGCTTCATTTTTCGCATCGAGCTTTTGCTTCTTGCTTGCTGCTTCTCCCACCATTCATGCAGAAGAATACTCACCGCTAAGCAATCTCCCAGATGGCAGTAGAAGCAGTATTTGGGTTGAAGACTTACAAAGCCAAACCTCTTGGCAAACCTTAGCGCAAAATACCCGCTTTTTTCCGCCAGCAAGCACACTCAAACTGGCCACCGCCCTAGCGGCCAAACTGGAACTTGAAGACGACTTTGCCTTCACCACCGAACTGTTAAGCAATGGCCGTGACATCAGCATTCGTTTCTCTGGCGATCCCACGCTTAAAACCGCACATTTAAAACAGCTTTTAGAAGCCTACAAGCAGCAGAATGGCGCGAACATTCGTGGAGACCTTTGGCTCGATAACTCGGTGTTTACAGGCTATGAGCGCGCAGTGGGTTGGCCTTGGGATATTTTGGGTGTCTGCTACAGCGCCCCTTCAAGTGCCATCACATTAGATGAGAACTGCGCACAGGCCTCTATTTACACATTGGCCGATGGCAATACACGAGTTTACGTACCAGAGCAGTACCCGATTCACGTTACCACCAATGCAAAAACCGTCTCTAAAGCGATCCAACAGAGTAATCATTGCGACTTAGAGCTGTTGACGGGGGATAACAACCAATATCAATTGCAAGGCTGCCTAGTTGAGAGAGACAAACCCTTGCCCCTTAAGTTCGCGATTCAAGACTCAACTCAATACACGAGTCGAACCTTATATACCTTGTTGAGACAGCTCAAAATCGAACTTGATGGAGAAATTAAAATTGGCGTCATGCCGAACAAAGCCAATGTCATTGCCAGCCACTCTTCAGCAACCTTGCCAGAGTTATTAGACACCATGCTAAAGGACTCTGATAATCTTATTGCCGACAACCTTACCAAAGCGATTGGTGCTCGCTTTTACTTGCAACCCGGTAGCTTTGCCAATGGCACTGAAGCGGTGAAACAGATCCTTTATTCCAAAGCAGGAATCGATCTTTCTCGCGCTCAACTCGCCGACGGTTCGGGCTTGTCGCGTAATAATCGCATCAACCCTATGGATATGATGTCGATCTTAAAATACATCTGGCAACACGATAAAGAGCTCGGTTTAGTGGCATTGATGCCCAAATCCGGAGAATCCGGCACCCTAAAGTACCGCCAAAGTATGCGCAGTGACCCAGTTAAAGGGCAGATCGTTGCTAAAAGTGGCTCACTTTATGGCAGCTATAATATGGCTGGATTTGTGTTAGATCAGAACGGACAGCCAAGCGCCGCCTTCATTCAATTTATTACCGATTACTACCCTGATAAAAGTGAAGAGAGTAGCAATGTTGCGCCTATCACACGCTTTGAGCGTGAGTTTTATCGAGACTTAGTTGAGTTCACACAAGTAAAACACCACTAACGAAAAACAGCACAAGTTGCCATTTCAGGCAAACCCCAGCCATACTTGTTGATATTTGGCTGGGGAACATCATCATGAAACATCACCCAATAAAAAACAAAGAAGCCTTTCGCCGTAAAGGTTACAGCTGCATTGGCTGGACGTGTGTCATTCTAGGCACCATCGGCGTCACAGTGCCACTGTTACCCACGGTGCCCTTTATCCTATTGGCGCTATACTGTTTCGGGAAATCTTCCCCTGTTTTTCAACAGTGGCTACTCAATCATCCTAAGCTTGGACCTTTAGCACAGCGCCTTAACAAGAAACAAGGTTTAACGCGGCGAGAGAAAACTCACTCTTTACTGTTGATTTGGGTATCTATGCTCAGCGTATTATTTTTTGTGGCTTACGGAACGCATTGGCAGTACGCCATTTTGTCGCTTCTCCTCTTTGAAACTTGGTTCATCTTACGTTTCAAAACCTATCAACAAGCAGAAAAAAAGCGCCTTTAAGGCGCTTTTCAATAGTAGTGAGATGTCCTAGGGGCGCATCTTACGCAATGGTGATTCGAGCAAACTTACGTTTACCAACTTGGAACACATACGTACCAACGGCTGGTTCTACTTTGGCATCTTCTACTTTTTCACCATCCATCTTGGCCGCGCCTTGCTTCACCATACGCATCGCTTCCGATGTTGATGAACATAGCTCTGCTTCTTTTAGCAAGTTCGCCATTGGCGTGCCTACAGCAAAAGTAAACTCCGGCATTTCATCAGGGATCTGATTTTTCGCAAAACGGTTCACGAACTCTTGCTCTGCCGCATCCGCATCGGCTTCACTATGGAAACGAGCAATGATCTCTTTTGCTAACAGTACTTTGATATCACGTGGGTTTTTACCTGCTGCAACATCCGCTTTGAACTGAGCTAACTCTTCCAATGGACGGAAAGAAAGCAACTCGTAGTAGCTCCACATCAGATCGTCTGAGATGGACATGATCTTACCAAACATCTCGCTTGGTGCTTCGCTAACACCAATGTAGTTGTGGGCTGATTTTGACATTTTCTTCTCGCCGTCTAGGCCAACAAGAAGAGGCATCATCAATACCACTTGCGGTTTTTGTCCGTTCGCTTTTTGCAGTTCACGGCCCATTAGCAAGTTAAACTTCTGGTCAGTACCACCGAGCTCTACGTCGGTTTCCATCGCTACAGAGTCATAGCCTTGTAGAAGTGGGTACATAAACTCATGAATCGCGATTGGCTGACCACCTGCATAGCGTTTTTTGAAATCATCACGCTCTAGCATACGTGCAACAGTTTGGTTTGCCGCAAGACGAATCATGCCTTCGGCACCAAGCTCAGACAACCATTCAGAGTTAAACTGAATTTTCGTTTTCGCAGGATCAAGAATTTTGAACACTTGCTGCTTATAGGTTTCAGCATTGCGTAGCACATCTTCACGAGTCAACGGTGGGCGCGTCGAGTTTTTACCCGTTGGATCACCGACCATACCAGTAAAGTCACCAATCAAAAATGTCACATCATGGCCAAGATCTTGAAATGCACGCAGCTTATTCAAAATGACGGTATGACCTAAGTGAATATCAGGCGCAGTTGGATCGGCACCCAATTTAATGCGAAGAGGACGACCTTCTTTTAGTTTTGCGATTAACTCTTCTTCTGGAATCAGCTCTTCAACACCGCGCTTAATCTCGGCTAAAGCGGCTTCAATGCTCGCCATGCTTGTTCACTCCCACAAATTTGGCAAAATATAATAGCTGGACATCTTACTTGAATAGCGATGATTTTTGAAACAAGTTAGACTGTTCCGTTGTTAATTTTGTCTTCATCAACCGTATAAACTCGATATGCTTTCAATTTTTGCCCGTCTTCCCATATTGCACAAAGTGCTGATCGGCTTTTTTAGCGCGATGATTTTTGTCGCCTTGTTTCTTTTGCCTAACGCCAGTGAGTTACGTCCTAAAGAGAACCGTTTGGAATTGGGGCGTCACTACCCTGTTGATATCGAGATGCAACGCTTGTCCATTAGCCCTGCTTTATCGGCAGAGTCCTCAGTACATCGATGGGAACGATATCGTGTCAATGAAGGGGAAAGCGCTGCGATTTTGTTCCAGCGAATCGGATTATCAGCATCTTTGCTTCATCAGCTGATCACAACCAATGATGAGATCAAAAACCAATTATCTCGCTTGAAGCCAGGTGATCTATTGCAGTTTGGCTTTGATGCACAGGATCAACTCGTCAAGCTCAGACGCCAGTTGAGCGCGTTTGAAACTTTCGAAATCAGCCGAACCGCCGCTGGATATACTTCTCAACTCAACAACAAAGAAGTGAACTACCAGTTCGCTTATGCTGAAGCGGCCATTACATCAAATTTTTGGAACGCCGCGATTGGCGCAGGCCTGACTGCGAACCAAATCATGGAGCTCGCCGGAATTTTTGGCTGGGATATCGACTTTGCTCAAGACATTCGTGAACGCGACAGCTTTCGCGTGCTTTATCAAGAACAGGTTGTGGAGGGCGAAGTCATCGGTCGTGGCCGAATTATTGCAGCCATTTTCCACAACCAAGGCGATACCTTCACCGCTATCTATGATGACAAAACAGGCAACTATTACGACGAGAACGGGCGAGCAATGAAGAAAGCGTTCTTGCGGGCACCTATCGATTTCCGACGCGTAAGCTCTAACTTCAATCCTCGTCGACTACATCCCGTCACCGGACAAGTCAAAGCGCACCGAGGTACCGATTACGTTGCGCCCGTCGGCACACCAATTTGGGCAGCAGGCGATGGCGTCGTACAACAAGCAGGGTACAACCAATTTAACGGCAACTATGTGTTTATCCGCCACAGCAACACTTATCTGACGAAGTATTTGCATCTACAAAAGAAATTAGTCAAAACCGGACAACGAGTCAAACAAGGTCAAAGTATTGGTACTCTAGGCGGTACAGGCCGTGTAACGGGCCCTCACTTGCATTATGAATTCTTGGTTAACGGGGTTCATAAAAACCCCAGAACGGTCAGCTTACCTCAAGCTCAATCGTTGAGCGGACAAGCAAAAGAGACCTTCATCGCCAATTCTAAACTGCGTCTCGATAAATTAGAGCGCTACAGTAAGTTACTGGCAATGAACTAACCCACTTAAAAACAAAAGAGAGGCAAGGTTTGCCTCTCTTTTGCTTAATAGAAGTTGGAGATTACAGACCGACGACTTTTCCAGATTCAGAGTTCGCTGCTGGTGGAATATCAGTATGAACGTCCTCAACTACCTCATCCTCCGCAACGTTTTCTTCTTTCATCACTCGGTGCTCTCGCCCCAACATCAGCATACAGGGTGTCAGTACTAACGTTAGTACCGTAGCAAAAGCAAGCCCCCCCGCGACAGCAGTGGCTAACTGAGACCACCATTGGGTGCTTGGCGCGCCAAACTCAATCTTTTGATTAATCAAATCGATATTCATTTCAAGCACCATCGGCAACAAGCCAAGTATGGTCGTCACCGTAGTGAGCATCACCGGTCTTAAACGCTGAACCCCTGTGCGCAAGATCGCTTCTTCCTTATCTAAACCTCTCTGGCGTAACTGGTTATAGGTATCAATCAACACAATATTATTGTTCACCACGATACCCGCCAAGGCAATAACCCCAATCCCCGACATAATGACGCCAAACGGTTTTTGGAAAATCAACAGCCCAGCAAAAACCCCAACCGTGGAAAAGAGTACAGCACTGAGGATCAAAAACGCTTGATAGAAACTATTAAACTGAGTGATCAAGATAAGTGCCATTACGGCCAACGCGATCATAAAGGCATTTTGCAAGAAGGCTGAAGAGTGTTCTTGCTCTTCATTTTGCCCTCGAATCCGAAACTCTACCCCCTCTGGTAGACCAAGCTGACTGAGCGCTTGCTCAATCTTTGGCAGTTCAAGCGCTAAGTTGTAACCTTCTACCATATCCGCCATTACATTGATTACTCGTTGACCATCAATGCGCTTGATGGTGTCCTGCTTCGGCTCTGGCTTAATTTGAGCAAAATTGGTAATTGGAACCAGACCTGCTTGAGTTTTCACTCTAAGCTGATCAAAGCGTCCAATATCGCGTTTTTCCTCTGGATAGCGAACCAAAATGTCCACTTCCTCATTGGCGTCATCCGGTAAGTAATCACCAATTTTCAAACCATTAGTGACAAATTGGACGGTGTTACCAACTAAAGTAGCATCAGCAGCAAAACGCGATGCGTCATCTCGGCGGATATCTATTTGCCAATCAATCCCTTCCTTGCTGGAACTATCACTCAAGTTGGTCAGAGCTGGGTTGTTATCTGCCCAATGCCTAACGAGCTTCGCGGCATCATCCAATAATTCTGGTTTTCGAGAAGACATTTCTATGACAAGGTCATGCTCAACAGGTGGCCCTGCATCGGGAAATTTATATTCGATCTCAACCCCAGAGAACGTGGATGTAGTTTGTTTTAACTCATCAATAATCTCTTTGACTTTACGACGGTATTGCCAGTCTACTGGTGTAATTTGTATCTGGCCAATTTCGTCATCGCCACCGGTTCGGGTGTAGACGCTTTCAAACTCATCATGACCAAGCATCACTTGTTCGATATCACGCATCACGATGTCTTTCTCAAAAATCGACAGATCACCATAAGAGCGGACTTTCACAGTAAAGAAAGGCGGATCCACTTCGGGGAAAAACTCAGCACCTAATCCAGCCTTGTTGTAGGCAAAACCTACACCACCCGCCATTAAAATCGCACTAAGGAGAATTTTAAGGGGGTGTCGCACAGCGATAGCCAAGGTTTGATAGTAAAGCTTGGTAATACCCGTCGCTTTATCAAACTCACCATTGTGCAGTGCCACCATTCGTCGCTGATTTTCACGCGAGACATTCTGTGGCCTACCAATAAGCCCGCCAAGCACAGGCACAAAAAGCAAGGCCATGATCAACGAGGCCGCCAAGGTTGCGATAAGTGTTAGCGGCAAATACTTCATGAATTCGCCTGTAATATCTGGCCAGAAAAGCAGTGGTGCAAACGCAGCTAACGTGGTGGCTGTTGATGCGGTAATTGGCCATGCCATTCGCTTAGCCGCATCTCGGTAGGCTTCCTTGCGCTCAACGCCTTCCTGCATTCGTCTATCGGCGAACTCTGTCACGACGATTGCACCATCCACCAGCATGCCTACCGCCATGATCAGGGAAAACAGCACCACGATATTCACGGTTAAGCCGAACACAGCTAACACCAATAATCCCGTTAAGAATGACCCAGGAATCGAAATGCCGACCAACAGTGCGGTTCTTACCCCTAAGATGGCGATAATAACAATCACCACCAAAATAATTGCCGATAAGATATTGTTTTGCAGATCGTTGAGCATCAACTCTACGTCTTCCGATTGATCCCAAGTGTACTTCACCAATAAGTTATCTGGCCATTCTGCGCGTTTTTGCCCTTCTTCAATCACGCGTTTAACCAGTTCCACCGTTTCAATGATGTTCTCACCCGCGCGTTTTTTCACATCTAATACGACTGCTGGCTTGCCATCTAGCCGAGCGAAAGACTCTGGATCGCGAAACGCACGACGCACCGTCGCCACATCGGCAAACGTAATGACTTGCTTGCCATCCACTTTGATTGGTAGTTCTAAGACATCCTTTAATGAATCAAACACCGAAGGGACTTTAACCGAGAAACGGCCATAACCAGTGTCAACAAAACCCGCCGCGACCACTCGGTTGTTTAACGCGATCAGGTTGTATATGTCACCTTGATCGAGACCATAACTTTCCATCAATAAGGGATCGACGATGATCTCAACGATGTCTTCGCGATCACCAGCAATATCAACCTCAAGGACTTGGCGATAACTCTCTAACTTATCACGTAACTGGCGAGCAATTTGCACAATGGTGCGCTCTGGTAGCGTGCCATAAAGCACCACTGACAGTACCGGCTCTTCCGAAGCCAAAGTAACTTCATTAACGGTAGGCTCATCACTGTCGGCAGGTAATTTGGGCTTGGCTAAATCTACGGCGTCGCGTACATCCGCCATCGCTTTGGCAAGATCCACCCCAACCGTAAACTCCAACATGACCGAAGCGTGCCCCTCTGCTGCAGTTGAAGTCATCTCTTTAACCCCCTCAATTGAACGAAGCTCTTGTTCAATTGGGCGCACGAGCAAGCGTTCAGCATCTGCGGGTGAAATGCCTTGATGACCTACCGATACATAAATAATGGGAATGGTAATATCAGGGCTCGATTCCTTCGGAATGGTCATATAGGTGACGACCCCTGCCAATAAAATCATTACTAACAGCGTCATCATGGTACGTGAGCGAGAAAGAACCGCATCTATGACAGATAACATGGCTTTCTCCTTAATCGTTCACGATGTCTGTGTTTAGCTGTGCATTGACCAGATCACCATCTCGGACAAAGCCTTGTCCTAACACAATGATATCTGCACGTTCTCCTAAACCAGAGAGCCATACACCATCTTGTTCTGCCTTAACCAGCTGGATGGGAACAAAACGTACGTAACTGTTTTTTACTGTTTTCACACCTAAGTTACCGCTTTCATCCAAAGCGAGCATCGCGGGGGTGACTTTGATGGCCGAAGTTTCGTCTAAGGTCAATTGCACCTCAGCGCTCACTCCCGCTGGGATGCGGTGTTGGCTATTATCCACCTCGATTTCGATCGGGAAAGTATTGGTGGTTTGGGAGGAAACTTGTCCGACGTATCGAATACTACCGTTGAGGAGTTGCCCGCCAATCAAACGAATTTGAGCCGTTTGATTCGCTTGAAGATATTGAACGTGACGCTCACTGACATCCGCTTCAATCAGTAACTTCTGTAAGTCAATCACCGTTGCTACAGGATCACCAATCCCCACGAAATCACCCACTTCGACAAATCGGCTGTCCAAAATGCCGTCAAAAGGAGCTCTAACTTCGGTATTACTTAGCTCAGTTTCCACATTACTCAAGTTCGCTTTGGCATCAACGAGTGCGGCTTCTGCGGTTGCAAAGGCGACTTCTCCCTGCAAGCCTCGACTCTTTAAAGATTGAGCGGCTTTGAACTCTTTTTGTTTCACTTCGAGCATAGCTTTGGCTCGTTGTAAACGATAGTCCAAATCACGCTTATCGATTAATGCTATCACCTGCCCTTTGCGAACAAGCTGGCCTTTATCGACTTCTAAACGAATAATTTTGCCCGCAATTTCAGCGCCTAAACGAGCTTGGCGGTTGGGAGCCGTGCGACCATAAAGCTCCAAGCTTCGGGAAGTCGGCTTTGCATCAAACGTTTGAGTAACAACGCTTGCTAGAGGGATGTCTTGTGACGCTTTGTCTGGGGCTGACTCTTGAGCGTTTGTCCCGCCAACGCTTAACCAAATAGCCAAAATAACGATAATAGCAACTGACACTAACCACGGGCGTTGAATGAACTGACGCCCCTGTTGTTTTATAGACATAGTAAGTCCTTTTTGATTTTTATGCTCAGCAAGATAGAATCTGGAGCAAGCCTAACATGACATCCTAATACGTTAGGCTGAGGTGATTGGATTAATACCCAATCACCTTTAAGATCAGCGTTAAACTGACATTACACGCTAAACGATGCACCACAACCGCAGGTTGTCGTCGCATTAGGGTTATCAATAAAAAAGCGCGAACCTTCTAACCCTTCAGTGTAATCAACCACACCACCAATCAAATACTGCAGACTCATTGGGTCAACGACCAAAGTCACACCACTATTTTCAATTGTGGTATCGCCTTCGTTAACACTCTCATCGAAAGTAAAGCCGTACTGGAAGCCACTGCAACCACCGCCAGTAATGTAAACACGCAATTTCAGCGCTGGATTTTCTTCTTCAGCAATCAACATTTTAACGCGCGCCGCTGCTGCATCAGAAAAAGATAATGGTAGATTCATATCGCTCACGACGACCTCTCTCACTCGTGTATTACTGCCAGAGGCTCTTTAAAATAAGAGCACACAGACAATGGTATTGTTTTAGCTTTCGCTCGATTATCCAATACCTGACCAAGACGTTCAAGTATTCACCACGTCATTGTCTACAATGATTTACCAAATACTCGTTATCTAAACAGATCATTTTTATAAAACCCGTGAATGAAGTCATAAACCGAAGCAAAATATTCCTAACAGCGGTTTAGAGCGTTACAATGCCCGCCACTTGGTCCGAGCAATCAGAAGAGGATAATCCCATGACCAAATCAGCCGAGCTGTATCAAAAAGCCCAGCAAACCATTCCTGGTGGCGTTAACTCTCCCGTTCGTGCGTTTAACGGCGTAGGCGGATCACCGATTTTCGTCGAAAGAGCCGACGGCGCTTTCATCTTTGATGCGGATGGCAAAGCTTACATCGATTATGTCGGTTCATGGGGTCCTATGATTCTTGGCCACAATCATGCGGTGATTCGTGAAGCGGTGATTGACGCAGCTCAACGTGGTTTGAGTTTCGGTGCGCCGACTGAAATGGAAATCAAAATGGCGGAACTGGTTTCTGAACTGGTTCCTTCTATGGAACAACTGCGTATGGTCAGTTCAGGCACAGAAGCAACCATGAGTGCGATTCGTCTCGCTCGTGGTTATACTGGGCGTGACAAAATCATGAAGTTCGAAGGTTGTTACCATGGACATGCAGACAGCTTGCTTGTCAAAGCTGGCTCAGGTGCACTAACTCTTGGCCAGCCTAGCTCTCCTGGTGTTCCTGCTGATTTTGCAAAACATACCCTAACCGCTACATTTAACGATCTCGATTCGGTACGAGAGCTGTTTGCAGCAAACAAAGGTGAAATTGCGTGTATCATCGTTGAGCCGGTTGCGGGCAACATGAACTGTATTCCTCCAGTGGCAGGCTTCCACGAGGGGCTGCGCGAAATCTGTGATCAAGAAGGCGCACTACTGATTTTTGACGAAGTGATGACCGGTTTCCGTGTTGCGCTTGGTGGTGCACAAGCTCACTACAACATCAAACCAGACTTGACCACGCTTGGTAAAGTCATTGGTGGGGGTATGCCTGTGGGCGCATTTGGTGGTCGTAAAGAAGTCATGCAATACATTGCTCCGACAGGTCCGGTTTACCAAGCAGGTACACTATCAGGTAATCCTGTAGCGATGGCAGCCGGCTACGCTTGTCTAACGTTGTTGCGTGAAGAAGGCAATGAAAAACGTCTTGCTGCAAAAACCAAACAACTAGCGGATGGTTTTAAGTCGCTGGCAGAAAAGCATGGTATTCCACTGGTTGTGAACCAAGTGGGCGGCATGTTTGGCTTCTTCTTTACAGAGCAAGAGCAGATCACTTGCTATGAAGATGTCACCAAGTGCGACATTGAGCGCTTTAAGCGTTTCTTCCACCTGATGATTGATCACGGTGTTTATTTGGCACCTTCCGCTTTCGAAGCCAGTTTTACGTCTTTGGCACATGGCAGCAAAGAAATCGAAGCCACACTTGAAGCCGCTGATCGCTGTTTTGCTATTTTGGTAGCAGAAAGCAAATAAGTGTATTTAGCATGAACAGAAGGGTCGCAGTGCGGCCCTTTTTATTGCCAGTAAAATGCGGTCAGAGCCGCAAGGAGCAACATGGTCAAAGTAAACCATGGCACTATTCGGCAGCGCTTCTGAACAGAATGGTTTTGCTCTTGGCAACTTGTCTCATTATTACAACACCCCATATTCTTCCCATTGCATTGATAACCATTGAATTTAAGGTCATTATAACGACAAACTGCAACTAATTGGATTGCCACTGTGCCAGATAAACTAAAAATGAGTTCAAGCCACTGGGTCTTGATCGTCGCACTCTTAGCCGCAGGGATGGCTTGCTATCTTCTTGTCGAGCCGTACATCAACTCCATTATCATGGCTTTCATTATTTCGCTGTTGATGTTTCCCATTCACGACTGGTTTGAAAGCAAAATTCCTAAACACCGCAATGTCGCGTCTCTGCTCTCTTGCGTGGTTTTAACCTTTATTATTGTTGTGCCTTTATTGTTTGTCTTCGCAGCTATCGTACAGCAAGGATCTGTTTTTTCTCAAAACACCTATCAATGGGTCACGCATGGTGGCATACAACAAGTACTTGGCCATCCATGGATTGTTAAAGGCTTGAAGTTAGTGAATGAGTACTTACCCTTTGACAATATTGACGCCAAATCGATTGCTGAAAAAATTGGTCAACTCGCCACCTCATTTGGCTCAAACCTTGTTGCCATCAGCGCAAAAATTCTCGGTGATGCGACCAACTTCCTGATGGATTTTTTCTTGATGCTGTTTGTGCTCTTTTTCTTATTGCGCGATCACGACAAAATCATCAGTGCCATTCGGCATATTCTTCCGCTATCGCGCAGCCAAGAAGATAAGCTATTGAGCGAGATTGAAAATGTTTCTAAGTCTGCAGTAATGGGCTCTTTTCTCACCGCGATTGCACAAGGTATTGCTGGCGGTTTGGGGATGTGGCTCGCCGGTTTCCCAGGATTGTTCTGGGGCACCATGATGGGCTTTGCTTCCTTTATTCCCGTGGTCGGCACCGCGTTAATCTGGATTCCAGCGACCATCTACCTGTTCCTAACTGGAGAAACTGGATGGGCAATCTTCCTTACGATTTGGAGCATTGCGATTGTCGGCTCGATCGACAATTTACTCCGCCCGTTCTTAATGCAAGGTAGTGCTGGGATGAATACTCTGATGATTTTCTTTTCGTTATTGGGCGGTATTCAATTATTCGGACTCATAGGCTTAATCTATGGCCCATTGATCTTCGCCGTCACCATGGTGCTCTTTAATATTTACGAGGAAGAGTTCCAAGGCTTCCTGAATCGGCAGGATAATAGCTAACCCACACGCTACTTCACGTTGTGGGCAGAGTATGCGAGAATCTGCCCACTTTATTTCCAACCGATACCATCCCATGTCTGCCTATACTGCCCCAAGCCAAATTGCTGAGCGCCAACTTGATTACTTTCACGGAAAACACGTTCTTGTCGCGGGTGAAATCGAAGATTTGTTTCCTCTCTCGCTCAGCAAACACTGTGAATCAGTCACTCTCTTTACGTCAAACTACAGTTACTTTCGTCAAATTGAATCTAACACTAACGTGACCAGCTACTTTGGCAGCGAATTTGATTCAGAAACAAATGCAGACTTATTGCTGCTTTACTGGCCGAAAGCCAAAGCGGAAGCGGAATACTTATTGTCGATGTTGATGAGCAAGTTGGGCAAAGGATGCGAAATTGTGGTGGTTGGCGAGAACCGTTCTGGTATCAAAAGTATTGAAAAAATGTTCAACGCCTACGGCCCCGTGAACAAGTACGATTCTGCGCGACGCTGCTCATTTTATTGGGGACAGTGTATCAACCAGCCTGCGCCATTTAAGCAATCTGATTGGTTCCGCAGCTACGAAATCACAATCAATGGGCAGACACTAAGTGTAAAAAGCCTTCCTGGTGTCTTTAGTCATGGTGAGTTTGATTTGGGCAGTAAACTACTGATTGAGAGTCTTCCATCGTTACAAGGGAAAGTGCTCGACTTTGGCTGTGGCGCAGGCGTTATCGGAGCCTATATGGCGAAGAATAATCCTTCGATTCAACTGGAAATGTGTGACATTAACGCTTACGCGTTAGCCTCTAGCCAAGCAACATTAAAGGCTAATCAATTACAAGGCCGTGTTTTTGCTTCTGACATATACTCCGATACAGCGGATGACTATCGCTTCATTGTCTCTAACCCACCGTTTCATAGTGGTCTAGAAACAAACTACAATGCTGCGGAAACACTGCTTGGCCAAGCACCTCAGCACTTAAATCATGTCGGCGAACTGATTATCGTGGCCAATAATTTCTTAAAGTACCCACCCATTATTGACAAAGCATTCAGTAATTGCGCGACTCTAAATAAGACCAATAAGTTCTCGATTTATCACGCAACGAAGTAGTTATTTAACCCAGCACAGCGCCTTGCTGTGCTGATTTTCAACACTCAATCGCCTCCTGTCGCGATTTTTGCGCCACTCTCCACGAATTAGTGACAACTTACTTGTCAAAGTAAAAAAACTCGTTAATTTCGTTAAATTTGAATCCTTTTGCTCTTATTTTGCCAACACACTTAAGAGTAACTGAGCAGCATTGTGCATTCACGACTTCGATTCGAGTCCTTCTTCATTAACATTAACGAAATCGTATGTTTAAGTTTTATCGCAAACAGAAGTTTAAACGTCTTCAAAGTACGCTGATGACTGCGTTTTTGGTGTTGAGCCTGACACCACTAACCATCACTGCCATTTTCTTTTTGCAATCACACAGTAAAGATCTACAAGAGCAAAGTACCTCTCACTTGCTGTCCGTTCGCGACACCAAACAGCAGCAAATTCTAGACTACTTCCAAGCTCAAGAGACCGAAGTAATGGGTTTTGTACGTTCTGAACTGGCTTATGCCAGTGGTGGACGTTTTTATGGTTTGGTCAATGCCTTTAAGAGCTTGGGCATCGACATAGAGCAAGCTCGAGATAATGCGCAGCAACGCTATATCCAAGGCTCGGGTGACCAAATAAAGACATCTATTTTGCCTGAATCGAGCTCTTATGTGGGCAGCGAACGTTACCGCCTGCTCCATAAGCGTTACCATTGGGCCTACTTAGAACTGCTTAAGCGTTCCGACTTCGATGACATCCTCTTAGTAGACTTAGATGGTAATGTCACTTACTCAATCTACAAACATGAAAACTTTGGAACAAACCTCAATACAGGTCCATTCAAAGACAGTATGTTGGGACAAAGTTTCCGTTTACTTGCAGCCGATGTCTCCGAGAAAAGGAAACAAAATGAAGACTACACCCCTGTCTACATTTCGGATTTCTCAATAGAAGATGGCAAATCAGTCGCTTGGCTTGGCGCTCCTATCATTCAACAAGGGCATCTTCATAGCTACGCGATGTTCCGGCTACCAAACAATGGAATCACCAAGTTAATTGCCGACATTAACAAAGATGCCGCAATGCATACGCTACTCGTAGGAAGCGATCATCTTCCTAGGACAATGACAACAAAAACCATCGACATCGAAAGCAGTATTGAGGTCGTCAATAAAGCGCTTGAAGGGCTGACCGACGTTGGCACCTATACCAATACCACTGGAGAAGCGACCATCGCTGCGTATGCACCTATTGCGTTGAAAACGCAGACTTGGGCGCTCGTTGTTCAACTTCCAGAAAAAGAAGCGTTTGCTCGAATCCATCAGTTAGAGAAGCTGTTTGTCATCGCGATGCTGATTGCGATCGTATTGGTGTTTATCTCCTCTCACTATCTGTCTAATTTCATCACGTCACCTCTTCTTAAACTTACTTGGGCTGCTGAACGAGTTTCTGCGGGCGATCTCGACGAGAGCATGATCAACACCGAACGAAAAGATGAAATAGGACGATTAGCGGTCAGCTTTGAAAGAATGCAACGCAGCATCAGAGACAAAATTCAACTAATTAAAACTCAAAACGCCGAACTCGAGAGAAACCTGCAACTGATTCAAAAGCAAAACGAAGAGTTGCAACTTGCCGACAAACTAAAAGATGAGTTCCTAGCCACCACATCTCACGAGTTGCGTACGCCGCTGCATGGCATGATTGGTATTGCAGAAACCTTGATCTCTGGAGCTAATGGGCCTCTCCCTTCCAATCAAAAATATCAGCTGGATATTATTATCAAAAGTGGTCAACGCCTTGCGACACTGGTCGACGATTTACTTGATTATCATAAGATGCGTTACGGCAGCTTGGATATTCAAAAATCCGCCGTTAATCTTTCGAGTGCCACGAAACTCGTCTTGGAGCTATCCAACCACTTATTAGGCAACAAGACCCTTCGCATCATCAACCAAGTCTCTAACGATGTACCGTCTGTTTCCGCTGATCCACAGCGTTTAGAGCAGGTGCTGTACAACTTAATAGGCAACGCTATCAAATATACAACGGAAGGAAAAATCGTCATCTCAGCAAATTTGGTTGATGACAAAGTACGAGTCCAAGTAGTTGATACTGGGCAAGGCATTCCAGCCGAACAACTGGAGCACATCTTTGAGCCATTAATTCAAGCTGGACAAGATTCCGGCCGATACCGCCAAGGCGCGGGCTTGGGACTTTCTATTAGCCGACAATTAATTGAGTTGATGGGTGGTTCATTGTACGTGAGCAGCCAACCGATGGTAGGCACCACCTTCAGTTTTACCCTTCCACTGGCAACAAACGAAGAGGTTAACGCCGCTGAAGGAATTCTTCATCAGAATCACTTCCAAGCGCCAGAAAATAGTGAACTGGTTCACTTAGACAACTCTTCTTTACCTGAGAATCCAAATGGCGCATTACTCGTTGTTGCTGATGACGAACCCGTCAACCTGAGAGTACTCGAAAGCTTCCTTAGAATCGAAGGTTACCGAGTTAAAACGGCCTCTGATGGCCCCGAAACTCTTGACCTAATCAGTCAAGAAAAACCGGCATTATTACTACTCGATATCATGATGCCTGGCATGAGTGGCTATCAAGTATGTCATCAACTGAGACAACACTACGATATCGCAGAGTTGCCAATCATCATGCTCACTGCGTTGAGTCAGAGTGAAGACAGAGTACGAGGATTTGAAGCGGGCGCGAACGACTATCTGACCAAGCCATTTAACAAACAAGAGCTTGCCGCTCGAATCAAAGCGCACTTAATGGCGAGTAAGGCGGAAGAAAGACGATTGGAAAACAATCGATTAGAAGCCGAGCTTCATCAACGAGCGATGGTAGAAGCCAGTTTGCTTGAAACTCAGGGGAGACTGTTAGAACAGTTAGAGTCAGCACCAGAAGCCATCATCTGTATCCGTGAAGATAAGCGTATTCGTTTTGCCAACGACGCCGCATGCAAGCTATTCAAGCGTAGTTTGGAGCAGTTGAAACGTTCAAGTGCCGAAGAGCTTATTGCGCCGAAATACCTAACCGTTAAACAACAGCACTATTGTGGCAACATTGATATCTACGTTGATGATGTAAGGCAACATATTGAAACCGATATTTTGAAACTGCCTGAAGGTTCAGGGCTTGACGCTATGTTTATCTTTAACGTAGGTGGAGGAGCAACCGCTTCACGCGTACACAACCTTGAGACAGCGGTGGAAGTGCTATCCAGTTATGCTTTCGATGGTGATAAAGAGCGCCTACAAAGTCTAAAAGAGCTTGGTGGTGAGTTTACACGCCTCGCAGATAAAGCTTTAGGTACAAACAAGAATAAGCAAGAGCTAATGAGGGAAGTATTGGTCGACCTCATGACACACGCTCTTGACTATTGGGAGTCTGTAACAGGTGAGGATAAGTTTTCTTTTGCTGAGCAAAGTGGCCTATGGCGAGTATACCTAGACAGAAGCACATTACAAACACGTACTCTGGACAAGTACATGCGTATTGAAACTCTGCCCAAAACCCCTCGCTGGCGCACGGTGTTAAGCTCAATTGACTACATTTTGGATCATTGTAAAGAGCAAAGCCCGGAGCGAACTTATATTGAAATGCAAAAGGACAAACTTCAACGTCTACTAACAAGCTAATGTGACAGTACGTTGCTCCCACTTTCAACGCCCAAATCGAGTGATTTGGGCTTTTTTTATCGCTTTGAAACGAACACACACAACGTTACTTCTTATTGGTACGGTAACGCGCCACACATGACCGAATCATCGCTGCCACAAGCGTTCTTTAATTAGCGTAGCCATGGCGTTTATCGCGTTAGACAACCAAGTGCGTCCAGCCGGTATTCCCTTCTTATTTCATCTATATTCGTCTAGAAAGAACGATGATAGAAGCCCAGAGATTGCTGCAAAACAACTTTCTTTCCCGTGTAAAAAAACCACATTTAACAGGCCATCAAATAGTCGTTATTCATCAATCCAAGCTTTAATCATAAGTAAATTGTGGACTTTTGAACCATATTGCGAGATCTATCACAACAGAACGGCAGATTAAATTTTGGCTAAAAAATTAACGTAAAACTGACATGTGAGCGGGATCCTGATTTATCAAAAATGCGATGGTAACCTTAATATCATTAACGCAAGGAGTTAGTAACCACTAACACTAACTCAGCAAAAACACCCAGTATGCGACACACATCAATGTCCATTTTTTGCTCAAAAAACCAACTCAGATAAAAAAAATGCCGTTTATAACGGAGTTTTAAGTAGTTTTAACGTTTTTAACGAGAATGCCATTTGATTATTTTCTCGCTAACGTGTTTTCTTAGCCTTGCCTAAGGCCTACAGGCCACTTTGGTAACGAGTATCAGAGGTAGGTCTTGGAGAGTGTTTATCAATTGATGACATTCCAAACATTGTGAAATGAAAGCAAAATAGTAAGGAACAGCTATGCTTGCCAATATTAAAAAAACAGCTCTAGCTACTGCAGTAATCGCTGCAGCTGCGACCAGCATTTCAGCACCAGCAGCAGCTCGCAGTGAGTTGACTGTAGTACCAAACTTTTACCCTACATTCGTCAAAAACTTTAACCCGTACTTGGCGACAAACCTTGCAACAACAACAGACTTCATTTACGAGCCACTTGTTGTTTTCAATGAGATGCACGGTAACACACCAGTAATGCGTCTTGCTGAAGACTTCCGCATGTCTGACGACCTAATGAGCGTAACTTTTGACATCCGTAAAGGTGTTAAATGGTCTGACGGTCAAGCGTTTACAGCGGATGACGTTGTTTTCACTTACTCAATGCTTAAGAACAAGCCTGAGCTTGATCAACGTGGTATCAACAAGTGGGTAACAAGCGTTGAGAAACTGAATGACTACCAAGTTCGTTTCCGTCTAGCTGAAGCTAACTCAAACGTACCATACGAGATCTCAGTTGTTCCTATCGTTGCTGAGCACGTATGGAAAGATGTGAAAGATCCAGCGTCTTTCACTAACGAAAATCCTGTAGGTACCGGTCCATTTACAGTTATCGACACCTTCACTCCTCAGCTATACATTCAGTGTCGTAACCCGAACTACTGGGATGCTGCGAACCTAGAAGTAGACTGTCTACGTGTACCTCAGATCGCAAACAACGACCAACTTTTGGGTAAAATCGTTAACTCTGAACTAGATTGGACTTCTTCGTTCATTCCAGACATCGACCGCACTTACGCAGCAGCAAGTCCTAACCACCACTACTGGTACCCAGCAGCTGGTACTCAAGCGTTTGTTGTGAACTTTAAGAACCCAGATGCAGCGAAAAATGAAGCGTTGACTAACGTTGACTTCCGTCGTGCATTCTCAATGGCTCTTGACCGTCAAACTATCATCGACATCGCATTCTACGGTGGCGGTACAGTGAATGACTTCGCATCTGGCCTTGGCTATGCATTCGAAGCGTGGTCTGACGAAAAGACTCACAACAAGTACAAAGGCTACAACACTTACAACGTTGAAGGCGCGAAGAAACTTCTAGCGAAAGCTGGCTTTAAAGATGTGAACAAAGACGGTTTCGTTGACACCCCATCTGGTAAGTCATTTGAGCTACTCATCCAATCTCCAAACGGTTGGACTGACTTCAACAACACAGTTCAACTAGCAGTTGAGCAGCTTGCTGAAGTAGGCATCAAAGCTCGTGCGCGTACTCCTGAGTTCGCAGTGTACAACCAAGCAATGCTTGAAGGTACTTACGACGTTGCGTACACCAACTACTTCCACGGTGCGGATCCACACCTATACTGGAACAGTGCATACAACTCAGCACTGCAGGAAGGTGACGGTATGCCACGTTTTGCAATGCACTTCTACAAAAATGAAAAACTGGACAACCTACTTGACAGCTTCTACAAAACGGCTGACAAGAAAGAGCAGCTAGCTATCGCTCACGGTATCCAGCAAATCATCGCTGCGGATCAAGTGACTATCCCTGTCATGTCTGGTGCTTACATGTACCAATACAACACCACTCGCTTCACTGGTTGGTGGACAGAAGAAAATCCGAAGGGCCGTCCAAACATTTGGGCTGGCATCCCAGAGCGTCTACTACACGTACTGGACCTAAAACCAGTTAAATAAGTAGAAGTTCATCTCCCGCGGCGCGCATCCCGTGCGCCGCTATAAAATCCCTCTCAGACCTAGTTTGTTTATGGCGCCAGTCGTCAGGGGATTTTTCGCTCTGAATTTGGTCACGAGCGACCTGAAACCAGAAACAGGGAAAAAGTCTGGGTGAGTAAGGTGTGAGTTATGGGTTATTTTTTAAGACGTTTGTCGTTCTATATGATTGCGCTGCTAGTCGCGGCAACATTAAACTTTATTATTCCTCGAGCAATGCCTGGTGACCCTGTTACCATGATGTTCGCTAATGCAACCACGCAAGTGACACCTGAGCGTATTGAGGCGATGAAGAAGCTACTTGGCTTCGTGGATGGTCCTCTCTATATTCAGTATTTCACTTATATCAAGAGTATTCTTAGCTGGGAACTTGGTACTTCTATCAAATTCTACCCACTGAGTGTGAATGACCTACTAGGCAGCGCATTTGGTTGGTCTCTGTTCCTAGCAGGAACTGCGGTAATTCTTTCATTCTCAATAGGCTCTATTCTCGGTATTTTCGCAGCATGGCGTCGTGGTAGTAAATACGATGCATTCATCACTCCAGGTATGTTGATTATTCAAGCAGTACCTCAGGTGGTTATCGCAATGCTCGCGCTATTTATCTTTGCAATCGGCCTTGGTTGGTTCCCGACAGGCTATGCATACACGCCAGGAACTCTGCCAGATTGGACTAGCTGGGACTACTATAAAGACGTCGCTTACCACGCCATACTACCTCTTTTCTGTGCTTCTATCGTTCAGATCGGTGGCTTCTTGGTCAACATGCGTAACAACATGATCAACCTGCTAGCAGAGGACTACATCACGATGGCAAAAGGTAAAGGCTTGAGCGAAAACCGCGTGGTGTTTAACTACGCAGCGCGTAACGCACTATTACCTAGTGTAACAGCCCTTTCCATGTCACTCGGTATGGCCATCGGTGGTCAGCTGATTGTTGAAATCATCTTCAACTACCCAGGTTTAGGTAAAGTCCTGCTTGATGCGATCAACGCACGTGACTACCAAGTACTACAAGGCCAATTGTTAATCATGACTCTGTTTATGCTGTCATTTAACCTAATTGCCGACATGCTGTATGTCGTACTCGATCCTCGCCTACGCAAGGGAGGCAAATAATCATGAACAATCTATTTAAGCTGATTCTTGGCAACGCTATCGCACGTGTAGGTCTGGTCATCGTTAGCCTATTCATTTTTATGGCTGTGGCTGCGCCACTGATCACCAAACATGCACCAGATAAGCGCACGGGTAATCCTCATGAGTATCCTAGCTTCGTAGTAAAAGCAGCGAAAGCTGACCCAAATGGTTGGATTGCGACCAACTTAGCGGATGATCGCCGTACTTTGATGCTTTCCAAGAAAGCGGATCACATATTGGGTACATCACGCATGGGCCGTGACGTATGGTCACAGCTTGCCTACGGCGCACGAGTTTCACTCGCTGTTGGCTTCGGTGCTGGTATCACCGTGTGTTTCTTAGCAACCGTGATTGGCATCTCAGCAGGCTACTTCGGGGGACGTGTTGATGACATCCTCACCGCAGCGATGAACATCATGCTGGTTATTCCACAATACCCACTGCTATTTGTTCTCGCAGCCTTCATCGGTGAAGCAGGACCAATGACCATCGCCATTATCATCGGCTGTACCTCCTGGGCTTGGGGTGCGAGGGTTGTGCGCTCACAAACGCTTGCCCTACGCGAAAAAGAGTTTGTGAAAGCTGCTGAAGTGCTAGGTGAATCGTCGTTCCGTATTATCTTTGTTGAAATTTTGCCAAACCTTGTACCTATCGTTGGTGCGAGCTTCATCGGCTCGGTAATGTACGCCATCACTATGGAATCGATCATTTCGTTCCTTGGTCTGGGCGATCCAAACACCATCAGTTGGGGCATCATGCTCTACAACGTGCAAACCTCCTCTTCAATGTTGATTGGGGCGTGGTGGGAACTTATTGCGCCATGTATTGCCTTGACTCTACTGGTTACAGGTCTAGCTCTATTGAACTTTGCCGTAGACGAAATTGCTAACCCACAACTTCGTTCTCACAAAGGAATGAAGCGCTGGATGAAACTTGCTAAGCAAGACAAGAAAGAACGTGAGCCTGAACTGGCACCGCAAAATGCACTTTGGAGCGGAGATAAATAATCATGACCGAACCACTTATTTCAATCCGCAACCTTTGTGTTGACTACATCACAGACGCGGGCGATGTCCGCGCTTGTAACAACGTTAGCTTTGATATTGCACCAGGCGAAGTCTTCGGCCTAGCGGGTGAATCAGGCTGTGGTAAATCAACTGTAGCATTTTCGCTGATGCGCCTACACAAGCCGCCCGCGTTTATCACTGGCGGGGAAGTCATCTTCAATGGTGAAAACATCTTGCAATACAGCGATGACCGCATGCAGGCATTCCGCTGGAGCGAAATGTCGATGGTTTTCCAAAGTGCAATGAACGCGCTGAACCCAGTACTGACGATGGAAGATCAATTCTGTGACGTCATCATGCGCCACACCAACATGACGCGTGAGCAGGCAAAACGTCGCGCAGAAGGTTTGCTGGAGATCGTGGACATTCACCCAAGCCGTTTGCATGACTATCCTCACCAGTTCTCTGGTGGTATGCGTCAGCGTTTGGTTATTGCAATCGCGTTGGCTCTCAATCCGAAAATGATCATCATGGATGAGCCAACCACAGCACTAGACGTGGTTGTACAGCGTGAAATTTTGCAAAAAATCTACGCATTGAAAGAAGAGTTCGGCTTCTCGATTCTGTTCATTACCCATGACTTGTCGTTGATGGTCGAGTTTTCAGACCGCATTGGCATCATGTATTCCGGTGAACTGATTGAAGTCGCTCCCGCTAAACAAATTTTGGAAAGTCCATACCACCCTTACACCAAAGGGTTGGGTAGCTCTTTCCCTCCGTTAACGGGTCCAAAAACCAAGTTAACAGGTATCCCAGGGAACCCTCTTAACCTACTAGAGGTTCCTCAAGGTTGTCGTTTCCAGGCCCGTTGTGAACGAGTGCATGACACCTGTACCAAAGTCGCTACTAGCTTAAGACAAATCGAGCCAGGCCGTTTCTCGAACTGCCACCTCTATGGCGAAACGATTGCTCAAACCAAGCAGTAACACAACGAAATAAGCAGTAAGAAGACTGGAGACAATTATGAGCAAAGAATATGGCGAGCTGCTGATTGAAGGTAAAAACGTCGTCAAAGACTTTCCCTTAAATAGTAATGCTCTAAAGCAAACCAAGATGCGCGCACTCAACGACGTATCGTTCAAAATGTACAAGGCACGTGGTCTGTCTGTCGTGGGTGAATCGGGTTCAGGTAAATCCACCACAGCAAAAATGATCGCGAAAATGTACGCCCCCAGTGGAGGTGTTATCGAGTACAAGGGACGTGATATTCAGGAGATCACCTCAAGAAAAGATCTCATGAGCTATCGCGAAGGGATCCAGATGGTTTGGCAAGACCCATTCGGTTCACTGAACCCAACACACAATATCTTTCACCACATTGCTCGTCCGCTGTTGATCCATAAAAAGGTCGATCCGAGCAACAAGAAAGAGTTGGAAGAACGTGTGTATGACCTGCTTGAGCAAGTGGGCTTGATTCCACCGAAAGCCACTGCAGAAAAGTTTCCTCATCAGCTTTCTGGTGGTCAGCGTCAGCGTGTCAACTTGGCGCGTAACATTGCCGTCGGCGCAGAAGTGGTGCTTGCCGATGAGCCGACTTCAATGCTGGATGTATCGATTCGCGCTGGCGTCCTTAACTTGATGGAAGAGATGAAATTTGAAAAGCAAATGTCTCTTTTATACATCACGCACGACATCGCGACAGCGCGTTACATCGCTGAAGATCTGGCGGTTATGTATGTCGGACACATGGTGGAATGGGGGGATACTGACGAAATCATCCACGATCCTCAGCACCCATACACTCAGCTGCTTGTTTCTGCAGTGCCGGATCCATCAAAGTCGATTCACACCAAGTTAAAAGGCAACAAAGGTGAGATCCCGTTGTGGACACCTGAATCGGTCGGTTGTCCTTTTGCAGGTCGCTGTGAACACGCAACTGAGAAGTGTCGTGAGAAGCTACCTGAGGTTACTCAGCTATCTGAAAACCACTTTGTACGTTGTTACTTGTTCGAAAACTAAACCACTCTGAGCCAAGGCGTTGCCTTGGCTCAAACTGTTGCTACCCTTGATTTTGCTATTTGTCGGAGATTTTTAATGCTGCTACTCACCAACCACCTAGGCTATGAATTGAATGGACCCAAGCATGCCGTCATTCAAAGTAATAAGTCGCGCTTGTCGTCTTATACTGCCTTATTGGTCTGTGCGAATGGTCATCAGACCGTGGCATCATTAGAAATTGAGAAAGTGGGCAAAGTTGCTAACTGGCATCAAGGCCATTTTTATACCATTGACTTTTCAGACTTTCAGCAAAGCGGTGAGTTCTACATTCGCTTCGATAACCATCGTTCTGCCAATTTTACGGTGGGCGAATCCCTACTCATGCAACGCACTTTTTCTGATGTGTTGCATTACTTTAAGTCGCAACGTTGCGGGGGGATATTTGATCGTCAAGACCGCGCAATTCCACTACTAGACAGTGATAAAACCGCTGATGTGCACGGTGGTTGGTACGATGCCTCTGGCGATGTGAGCAAGTATCTGAGCCATCTTTCTTACGCAAACTACCTTAATCCACAACAAACCCCAATGGTGGTTTGGAACATGCTGAAAGGGTTAGAGCTACTGAACGGCCACTCTACCCTAGCTGCATTTAGCCAAGTACGTCTGAAAGAAGAAGCCCTGCACGGTGCGGACTTCTTAGTTCGCATGCAAGATAGTCAAGGCTTCTTCTATACCACAGTTTTTGACAAGTGGAGTAAGGACATTAAACAACGTGAGATCTGTTCTTATGAAACCCAGAAGGGCCACAAGTTAGCGGATTACCAAGCAGGCTTTCGTCAAGGCGGCGGTGTGAGCATCGCAGCCCTAGCCGCCGCCTCGCGTCTCGATGTGCACGGTGAATTTGACCAACAGAAATACCTCAATGCAGCAGAGAATGGTTACTGGCATCTCAAAGAGTACAACTCTCAGTACCTTAACGATGGACAAGAAAATATCATCGATGAGTACTGCGCTCTGCTTGCGGTTGTTGAACTTTTCCGCGCAACGCAAGAACCACGCTATCTCACAGAAAGCCGCATTTGGGCATCACGCCTCTCTGCTCGACAGCAAAGTGATGAACGATTCACTCATTATTGGTCAGCCAATCAGGATGGTTCTCGCCCTTATTTCCACGCCGCCGAAGCCGGACTTCCGGTGATTGCCCTGTGTGAATATCTGGCGATCGAACACGACTATTCTGAACATGAAAAAATTACGCAGATCGTTCGCCAAGCATGTCAGTTTGAGTTGAGTATCACCCACAAAGTCAACAATCCGTTCAGCTACCCAAGACAGTACGTTAAAGGAGTTAACGAGAAGAAACGCGATGCGTTTTTTGTCGCACAGAACAATGAATCGGGCTATTGGTGGCAAGGTGAGAATGCTCGTTTAGCCTCTATCGCCACCATGGGCTACTTAGTCCAACCTCACCTTGATGATGAGACACTAAAAGCGGATATGGCAGAACTTGCTCAACGAGCATTGGACTGGATTTTAGGCCTTAACCCCTATGACATGTGCATGCTTGATGGTCACGGTAGAAACAATCCTGATTACCTCCCGCACCTTGGTTTCTATAACGCTAAGGGCGGCGTCTGTAACGGAATTACTTCTGGTTTTGATGATGAAAATGACATTGCTTTCAATCCAGAGAAACAAAAAGACGATTTACTACAAAACTGGCGCTGGGGAGAGCAGTGGATTCCACACGGTGCATGGTATCTCCTAGCAGTAATGAGCCAGACAAAACACCATTCAGCTGGGCTAGGAAACTAATATGACTAATTTTTATGTGGGGATAGATGGTGGCGGCACCTCATGCCGCGCTCGAATTCGCGATGCAGAAGGAAATTTTGTGGGCGAAGCGAAAAGTGGCAGTGCCAACATTATGCTGGGCGCTTCTGTGGCGATGGAATCGATTCTCTCCGCTATTCAGGAAGCAGCAGCACAAGGCGGCTTATCAGCACAAGATTTTTCTCGCATGCATGTTGGATTGGCATTGGCGGGGGCAGAACATAAAGCCTCTTGGCAGAGTTTTATGCAGCAATCGCATCCCTTTGCCAGCATGACTCTCAACACCGATGCCTATGGCGCCTGTATTGGCGCACATAATGGCCAAGACGGCGCCATCATGATTGCAGGTACGGGCTCTTGTGGCATCTATTTACAAGGCACTACTCAACATGTGGTGGGTGGTCGTGAATTTCCAATTTCCGATCAGGGTGGTGGTGCAGTCATGGGCCTTCGTCTTATTCAACAAGTACTCCTAGCTCAAGACGGCATTCGCGAAAACACACCGTTATGTGAGCATGTTATGACGCATTTCAATCAAGATATTGATGCGATTGTCGAATGGTCTAAGAGCGCGCTGCCAAGAGACTACGGGCAGTTTTCGCCTGCCATTTTCCAATTTGCTGAGCAAAACGATCCGCTGGCGGTTGAAATGTTGAAGCAAACCGCACAAGACATTGAAATGTTTTTGATCGCCTTAAACAAGCGCGGCGCAAATCGTATTTGTCTCATGGGCAGTATTGCCGAACGCATTGTTAAATGGCTATCTCCCCCGGTTCAGAAATGGGTTGTTGAAGCACAATTCGATGCCATCGAAGGTGCGATTATGTTTGCAGGCAAAAGCGAACACAATCTTTATACAGTGGCAACAAATTAGGAATCACTTATGGAATATCGTATCGACCTTGTTGTCCTTTCAGAGCAGAAACAAAACTGCCGTTTTGGTATGACGTTGCACAATCTCAGCGATCAAGACCTACCAAACTGGTCATTGACCTTTGCCTTCAACCGATTTATTCAACCTGGCAGTATTTCTCATGGTCATTTGACGCAAATCGGTAGCTTCTGCCAACTCAAGCCAGATTCAATGGTGCTGCCGGCCAACCACCATTTTTATTGTGAGTTCACCGTATTAACCAACCCGTTCCGTTTTTATTCCGATGGCCTTAACGCGGCTTTTGTTGAGTTCTACCAAAACGGCAGCTTGGTTAGGTCAAACGTTGATGTCACGCCTATCGTTCTCGCCTCTCCCTATAAAGAGCGTGTAAGCGTGCCACAAACGTTAGCCAGCGGTTACGCCTTGTTACCTAAAGTTAATGCACTGAAAGTTGATTCAGGTCACTTTACTCTGAACGCATCAACTACTATTGCTTGCACTTCTGCACTCGCGGATTCTGCGGTCACTTGGTTGACTGAAGAGCTGACTCGTATCCATCAGCTCGATCTAACCACCGACCAAGGGGCAGGCATTGTTTTCCGCAGCAATCCAACGTTGGATGAAGGGGCATATCATCTGAATGTCACTCCCAGTGAGATCAAAGTCGAAGCGGGATCATCAGCAGGATTTGTTCACGCGGCTGCGAGCTTGATCCAGCTCTTGGATTACAATCAGGACGACGGCCAAGCACAAATCGCTTGTTGCTCTATTTCTGATAGCCCTCGTTTTCGCTATCGCGGCATGATGCTCGATTGTTCACGTCATTTTCACTCCGTAGAACAAGTGAAACGTCTAATTAATCTTCTTGCACATTACAAGTTCAATACGTTCCATTGGCATTTAACCGATGATGAAGGCTGGCGCGTTGAAATCAAAGCCTTCCCTGAACTAACAGAAATTGGCGCTTGGCGCGGGGTCGATGAGGCGATTGAGCCACAATACACCCACATATCTCAGCGTTATGGCGGTTTTTATAGCCAAGAAGAGATCAAAGAAGTGGTTGCGTACGCAGCGCAACGCAGTATCACTGTGATCCCAGAAATCGATGTACCTGGTCATTGCCGTGCAGCCATCAAGTCACTGCCACATATGTTGGTCGAAGCTGAAGACACAACTGAATATCGCAGTATTCAAAACTACTCTGATAACGTCCTAAACCCAGGTTTAGCGACCACATACGAGTTCATTGAACGCGTATTGGAGGAGATCGCTCAACTGTTCCCAGCACCTTACGTCCATATTGGTGCCGACGAAGTACCACATGGCGTTTGGTCAAACAGCCCAAGCTGCCAAGCATTGATGGCAAAACATGGTTATCAGGATTACAAAGAGCTACAAGGTCACCTACTGCGTCACGCAGAGCAGAAGCTTCGTAGCCTTGGTAAACGCATGCTGGGTTGGGAAGAAGCACAACACGGTGACAAAGTGAGTAAAGACACCGTGATTTACTCGTGGTTAAGTGAAGACGCTGCGGTGAACTGCGCTCGTCAAGGCTTTGATGTTGTGCTCCAGCCAGCACAAACCACTTATCTCGACATGACACAAGATTACGCACCAGAAGAGCCGGGGGTAGATTGGGCCAATCCACTGCCACTCGAAAAAGCCTACAACTACGAGCCGCTTGCCAATATTCCGGCTGACGACCCGATTCATAAACGAATTTGGGGAATCCAAACGGCTCTCTGGTGCGAAATCGTCAATAACCCCGCGCGAATGGACTACATGATCTTCCCTCGCGTGATTGCTCTCGCAGAAGCGTGTTGGACTCATAAGGAACATCGCGACTGGGGAGACTTTTTATCTAGGTTGAAAGGTCATTTGCCCTTACTTGATAAGCAAGGCGTGAAATACCGTCATCCATGGAAATGAACAACCGAATGAAAGCGTTGCTTTCACCAGTTTTCACTAGCTTTAGTTTTTTGACTGCCATATAAGCGCAGTTTGTTAAAAAGGAAATGACAATGAAATACGGCTATTTCGATAATGACAATCGTGAATACGTCATCACTCGTCCGGATGTTCCGGCACCTTGGACTAACTACCTCGGCACAGAGAAATTCTGTACGGTTATTTCACACAACGCAGGGGGATACTCTTTCTATCACTCTCCTGAGTACAACCGTGTGACCAAGTTCCGTCCAAACTTTACTCAAGATCGTCCAGGGCACTATGTGTACCTACGTGATGATGCAACGGGTGATTACTGGTCAATTTCATGGCAACCAGTGGCGAAAAGCCTGGAACAAGCTAAGTACGAAGTACGTCATGGCTTGTCTTACTCAAAATTCAAATGTGAATACAATGGCATCGTTGCCAACAAAACCCTGTTCGTACCAAAAGGTGAAGACGCGGAAATTTGGGACGTTGAAATCGAGAACACCTCTAACGAAGTACGCACCATCAGTGCCTTCAACTACGTTGAGTTTTCTTTCAGCCACATTAAGTCGGACAACCAAAACCATCAGATGTCCTTGTACTCTGCCGGTACCGAGTACAAAGATGGCGTGATTGAGTACGATCTTTACTACAACACCGACGACTTCCTAGGTTTCTACTACCTAACCGCCACGTTTGATGCTGACAGCTACGACGGCCAACGCGATGTCTTCCTAGGTATGTACCGTGACGAAGCAAATCCAATCGCTGTGGCACAAGGTAAGTGTTCTAACACTGCACAAACCTGTTACAACCACTGTGGCGCTTTGCACAAACAATTCGTTCTACAACCTGGCGAAAAAGTACGCTTTGCCGTGATCTTAGGTGTTGGTAAAGGGAACGGCGCGAAACTGCGCGAGAAGTACCAAGATCTTGCCAAAGTCGATCAAGCGTTTGCTGGCATTAAAGCACACTGGGATGAGCGTTGTGAGAAGTTCCAAGTGAAATCACCGAACGCAGGTTTGGATACCATGATCAACGCATGGACTCTGTACCAAGCTGAAACGTGTGTGGTGTGGTCTCGCTTTGCCTCTTTCATTGAAGTTGGCGGCCGCACTGGCTTGGGTTACCGTGATACTGCACAAGATGCAATTTCGGTCCCTCACACCAACCCAGCGATGACGCGTAAGCGTTTGGTTGATCTGCTTCGCGGCCAAGTGAAAGCCGGATACGGTTTACACCTATTTGATCCAGATTGGTTCGATCCAGCAAAAGCGGATGTGAAACCATCAAAATCACCTACCGTTGTCCCAACGCCATCTGACGATGACAAGATCCACGGTATCAAAGACACCTGTTCAGACGATCATCTATGGATTGTCCCAACCATCTTGAACTATGTGAAAGAGACAGGCGATATCAACTTCATCGATGAAGTGATCCCGTACGCAGATGGCGGCAACGCAACTGTGTATGAACACATGATGGCAGCGCTGGATTTCTCCGCAGAATACGTTGGTCAAACAGGTATCTGTAAGGGTCTACGCGCAGACTGGAACGACTGTCTAAACCTAGGTGGTGGTGAGTCTTCCATGGTGTCATTCCTACACTTCTGGGCACTAGAAGCCTTCCTAGAGCTTTCTCGTTTCCGCAATGATGAAGCGGCGACAGACAAATACCAAGCGATGGCGGACGGTGTTCGTGAAGCGTGTGAAACTCACCTATGGGACGAGAAAGGTGAATGGTACATTCGCGGCCTGACCAAAGATGGCGACAAGATTGGTACCTTTGACCAAGTGGAAGGTAAAGTGCACCTTGAGTCAAACTCACTGGCCGTCCTTTCTGGCGCTGTCAGCCACGAGCGCGGCATCAAGGCGATGGATGCGGTCTACGAGTACCTATTCTCGAAATACGGCCTACACCTAAACGCACCATCATTTGCTACGCCAAACGATGACATCGGTTTCGTGACTCGCGTATACCAAGGCGTAAAAGAGAACGGTGCTATCTTCTCTCATCCAAACCCATGGGCTTGGGTAGCGGAAGCGAAACTAGGCCGTGGTGATCGCGCAATGGAGCTTTACGATTCGCTAAACCCATACAATCAAAACGAAAGTATTGAAACGCGCATTGCAGAACCGTACTCGTACGTTCAGTTCATCATGGGCCGCGATCATCAAGATCATGGCCGCGCTAACCACCCATGGTTAACAGGTACATCGGGTTGGGCTTACTACGCGACCACCAACTTTATTCTCGGTGTGCGTACTGGTTTTGATTCACTTGAAATCGACCCATGTATTCCAACATCATGGCCTGGTTTTGAAGTGACTCGTCAATGGCGTGGCGCGACTTACCAGATCAAAGTGGAAAACCCACAAGGCGTATCGAAAGGCGTGAAATCCATCACCCTTAACGGTCAAGCGATTGAAGGTGCCGTTCCTGCGCAAGCAGAGGGCAGTGTAAACGAAGTCGTGGTGGTGTTGGGCTAAGCCTCAATTCCAACGCTAGCAAATAGATTGGGAAGTGGCCGAAAGGCCGCTTCCTAAGGGAGATCGAAGAATGATCAAATTTGGAACAGGTGGCTGGCGTGCCTTTATTGGTGAAGAGTTCACCAAAGACAACGTTCGCATTGTTGCTCAAGCCGTCGCCAATATCATCAATAACGAACAAGTTGCAGAACGTGGGTTTGTGATTGGATACGACCGTCGTTTCTTGTCGGATAAAGCTGGTGCTTGGTTTGCTGAAGTCCTTGCCGCTAATGGTATTGTGGTGAGCTTCATCAACAAGTTTGTCCCAACACCTATCGTCATGTTCAAAGCCAAAGAAATGGGCTGCGCTTACTCTGCGTGCATTACCGCCTCACACAACCCGGCCGACTACAATGGAGTCAAGATCTTTATTGAAGGCGGACGTGATGCAGACGAAGTGATCACACAAAAAATCGAAGCACAAATTGCCCACCTGACACTAGATCAAGTGAAAAGCGTCGATTTCGAGCAAGCCGTTGAAGATAAACAGATCGTCATCATCAACCCGATGAACGAGTTTGTGGACTCTATCATCAACTTCATCGACATCGAAGCAATCAAAAAGGCCAATCTACGCGTGCTGATCGACCCGATGTTTGGGGTGGCGAAGAACGCGCTGCAAACGGTATTGATCAATGGGCGCTGTGATGTCGACGTGATCAACGATGGCAAGAACCCAGACTTCGGCGGCTTAATGCCATCCCCAAGCGCTGCGACCCTCTATCGTCTGAAGCACCTTGTGGCGGCACAAGGCTATGACATCGGTATTGGTACCGATGGCGATGCAGACCGTTTGGGTATTATCGATGAAAAAGGCAACTTCATTCACCCGAACGAAGTGTTGATCCTATTGTATTACTACCTACTCAAATACAAAGGCTGGACAGGTTCTGTGGTTCGTAACATCGCCACCACGCACCTGCTGGATAAAATCGCTGCAGACCATGGTGAGAAGTGTTTTGAAGTGCCTGTGGGCTTTAAACACATCAGTTCACAAATGGAAGCCGACGACTCTTTGATCGGTGGTGAGAGTTCTGGCGGCTTAACCATCCGTGGTCATATCAAAGGCAAAGATGGCGTGTTTGCCTCGAGCCTATTAGTTGAAATGATTTCCGTGACGGGCAAAAAGCTTTCTGAGCTATTAGAAGAGATCTACAGCAAGTACGGCTATGCCTACATGGCTGAAGGTGATTGCAAGTTCAAACCAGCGGCTAAACAGTCGTTGTACGACAAAATTTATGTCGAAAAACAATTGCCTGAATTTGGCTTTGAGATTGAAAAAGTCAGTTATGACGATGGAGCGAAAGTGTACTTCAAAAACGGAGGCTGGGTCATTGCTCGCTTCTCCGGTACTGAACCTTTGCTGCGAATTTTTGCTGAGATGCAGGATAAAGAGACTGCCGAACTGGTCGTTAATCAATTTAAAGAGTTTTTAGCCCTTTAAACATTGTTTTTCGGAACAGTGAGATAACGTACCATTGCCCGACCAATTTAGGTCGGGCTTTTTTCGTTTAAAACGCTAAGATGCCTTGGGTATCAACTTTCACCGAGACCATTTGTCCGATATTGAGTGCTTCCGCCGAACTGGCGAGTAGCTTATTGCCATTAGCTTCGATCACATAGCGGCAGTGATCACCCATAAATTGCTGCTCCATAATACGGATACTGCTTTCCTCTGCGGCACTGATTTGAATGTGCTGAGGACGCAACAACAACTCACACTGCTCATTAATCAAAATCGATTGCTGCGCCGTGGCTTCGACGACACCCAAATGGGTTTCAAACTCGGATTCCGACAAACGCTTCGCAGGGAGGTAACTGCCGCCGCCAAGGAAGTCTGCGACAAACTTGCTCGATGGTTTGTAATAAAGTTCAGAAGCGGTGCCATATTGTTCAATCACACCGTGATTCATCACCGCCATTTTATCGGCAAAAGCAAACGCTTCTTCTCGGCTGTGCGTAACGAAAATTGCTGTTACGCCTTGCTGCTTAAAGATTTTACGAATCTCAGCAATCAGTTCATGGCGTACTTGCGTGTCAATGTTCGAGAAGGGTTCATCGAGCAGAAGCAAATCTGGCTTGTACGCCAACGAACGCGCAATCGCCACTCGTTGCTGTTGGCCACCCGAGAGCTGATGCGGGTAACGATCGGCAAAAGGAGACAAATGCACCAACTCTAGCATTTCTTTGACTTTGCTTTGGCGTGCATCTGTGCTGATGCCACGCAATCCAAACGCCACATTCTCTGCCACAGTCAGGTGAGGAAACAGCGCATAATCTTGGAAAATCATGCCGATATTACGCTGCTCAGGTGGCACCCAATGTTCACCATTATCGATCATCATGCAGTTTAAACTCATCTCTCCGGCTGAGAGAGGCAGCAGCCCTGCGATGGCTTTCAATAAAGTGGTTTTTCCGCAACCACTGGCCCCAAGTAAACAAACAATCTGCCCTTGTTCTACTTCCAGAGAGAGTGACTCAAGCACCGTTTGAGCATCGTATTGACAAGTCAGGTTTTTAATCGATAGTGCGCAACTCATTAGTGACTCTGCTCCAGTGAACGGTTAACGATAACAAGGGGGATCAATCCAACCAACACCAACAACACCGCCGGTAATGCAGCCAGTTCCAAACGCTCGTCGGAGGCATAGTTGTAAACATAGGTGGCCAAGGTTTCAAAGTTGAATGGGCGCAATAGTAGCGCTGCATTCAGCTCTTTCATCGACTCAATAAATACCAACAATCCCGCAATCAGCATGCCGCGTTTGATCAGCGGGAAATGCACACGCCATAACATAGCATTGGCATGGCAGCCCATAGTACGTGATGCCATATCAAGCGAAGGGGAGATTTTGTTCAAGCTACTTTCAATGCTGCCAATCGCCACCGCAGAAAAACGCACCACCATGGCAAAAATAATCGCAAATATAGTTCCTGAAAAAATCAGGCCGGGTCTGCCCCATCCCATGTACTTCGCGACATCATTGACTAAGTGGTCCATAGACAACACCGGCACCATGATACCAATCGCCAATACGGTACCTGGCACTGCATACCCCAAGGACGAGAAGCGAATGCACGCCAAGCTGGTTTTCTGATTGTGTAGACGGTGATTGAAGTTCACCACTAAAGCAATCAATACCGCCACCACTGCCGCTGCAGTTGAGACTTTTAAGCTGTTCATCGCAAAGCGACGGAAGTCGTTGGTCCAACTCTGTTCAAAATAAGTGATCGAGTAATCCACCAACTGCAGCAGCGGGAAAATAAAGGCAATAGACACCAGCCCCCAACACCAAGTCAGTGCAGCCCATTTTTTCCAACCTTTGAGTTGATAACGGAAATCTTCGTGGCTATTGAACTGCGCTTGAAAGAGCTTTTGCTTACGTCGGCTATAACGCTCAGCACTGAGTAATAAGATGACAATCAGTAGCATTAAGGCTGAAATTTTTGCCGCCGCGTTTAAGTTGGAGTAACCGAGCCAAGTGTCATACACCGCAGTGGTGAGCGTGTTGACCGCAAAATAGCTGACGGTGCCGAAGTCACCAATCGTCTCCATCGCCACCAACGACAACCCCACCGCAATAGAAGGGCGCGCAAGCGGCATAGAAATACGCCAAAAGCTCTCCCATGCGCTGCACTTCAGTAAGCGAGCACTTTGCAACAAAGAGACGTTTTGTTCCATAAAGGCAGCGCGACAGAGCAAATAAACATACGGGTAAAGCACGAGCGACAGCACGAAGGTGGCCCCTGCTACCGTTCGAATATCAGGAAACCAATACTCTCCAGGACCCCATCCCGTTATATCGCGCAAGAGAATTTGAACTGGACCTGCGAAATCAAACCAATCAGTAAAAATATAGCCAATAATGTAGCCCGGCATAGCCAGTGGCAGCACTAAAGCCCATTGCAACCATTTTTCAGTGGGAAGTTTGCACATGGCCATAAACCAAGCACTTGGAATACCCAAAATGAGAGAGACAACTAACACGCCAGTCGTCAAAAGGATGGTATTTAAAATGTACGAAGGCATCACCGTTGACATCAAATGAGCAAACAGCTCATCCGTGTGACCAACAGCAGTATAGAAGATCGCCAAGATCGGCAAAACCAGCAGCAGAGCCAACACTCCACTACTGGTTTTCCATGTGTATTTTTTTTCTTTCATCGCCTAATAACTGCAAGGGCGTATGAAACACAGATGCGTTTGCAAATACATCTCATATCACTTAAATAAATAGGGGTATAGTTATACCCCTAGTTTCATTTAAAGGTCAAATTTCACTTCATCAAGAAGTTTGATTGCAGCTGCATGGTGTGATGCGATGTCATCAAGAGAAATGTTATCTGCTTTGAAGTCACCCCAAGAAGCCACAAGCTCAGAACGCTCTACACCCGCTTTTACTGGGTATTCAAAGTTCACTTCCGCATACATGTGCTGTGCTTTGTCGCCAGTTAGGAATTCCATTAGCTTTTGTGCATTGGCTTTGTTCGGTGCGTATTTCGCCATCGCCATACCAGAAATGTTCACGTGTGTACCCGTGGTTTGCTGGTTAGGGAAGTTAATGTAAACCGCTTCCGCCCACGCTTTCTGCTCTTGATCATTAACCATTGCGCCTAGGTAGTAGCTATTACCTAGAGAAACATCACAAAGGCCTTCTTTAATTGCCTTCACTTGACCACGGTCGTTACCTTGAGGTTTACGTGCTAGGTTGGCTTTTACGCCTTCTAGCCATTTCTTAGTTTCTGCTTCACCGTGATGTGCGATCATCGCTGAAACCAAAGAGATGTTGTAAGGGTGCTTACCACTACGAGTACAGATTTTGCCTTTGAATTCTGGCTTCGCAAGATCTTCGTAAGTGAAAGATTCACCTAGCTTACCAACGCGATCACGAGAAGAATAAACGCTACGAGTACGAGTCGTTAGTGCAAACCACTCGTTTTCTTTGTCTTGGTATTGAGCAGGAACATTGGCTTCAATGATTTCGCTGTTGACTGGCTGAACAAGACCTTTGTCTGTTAGCTCTGCAAGACGGCTGATATCTACGGTTAGAATTACGTCAGCAGGGCTGTATTCGCCTTCTTGCGCGAGTTTTTCTGCAATACCAGTTTTTGCAAACATCACGTTTACTTTGATGCCGGTTTCCTTTGTGAACTCATTGAACATTGGCTCAACAAGGAAAGGTTGACGGTAAGAGTAAACATTGACCTCTTCAGCAGCCATTGCTGTAGGAGCAAGCGTCGCACATGCAAGCGCAGAAAGAGTAAGCAGCTTTTTCATTGATTCAATCCTTTAGATTCGTAATGATAACGTTTATCAGTAGCGTTATTATATTCATCATAGTTTAGAAAACAATGACGGAAAACAAAAAAACCTGCTGGTATGAGCAGGTTTTTGATATTTTTATTTGTAAACAAGTATGTCTTGATTGACTTATTTTACCGTAACGAATTCTGGGTACGCACCAACACCACAGTCGTGCATGTCCATTCCTTCCATCTCTTCATCTTCCGATACTCGGATGCCGATGGTGGCTTTGAGTACTGCCCAAACCGCAAGGCTTGCACCAAATACCCAAGCAAAAATCACTGCTGCGCCAAATAGTTGCGAAAGAAAACTCGCATCACCGTTGCTGATTGGTACGACCATGAGACCAAAGAAGCCACACACACCGTGAACCGAGATCGCACCCACTGGATCATCAATTTTTAGTTTATCAAGACCAACAATACTGAACACAACCAAGGCACCCGCTACCGCACCAATCGCCACCGCATACAAAGGTGATGGTGAAAGAGGGTCCGCAGTAATCGCAACTAAACCAGCAAGCGCGCCGTTGAGAATCATGGTTAAATCGGCTTTGCCCCAAGTTGTTTTACACACCAATAGCGCGGTAATGGCACCCGCTGCAGCTGCGGCGTTGGTGTTTAGGAAAATTTGCCCAACCGCCGTCGCGTTTTCAAAGTCAGACACCATTAACTGTGAGCCACCATTAAAACCAAACCAGCCAAACCACAGAATAAAGGTACCTAACGTTGCCAATGGCATGTTTGAACCTGGGATGGGATACACTTCGCCATTTTTGCCGTATTTACCTTTGCGCGCTCCCAACAGCAGTACACCAGCTAAAGCCGCCGCAGCGCCGGCCATGTGCACAATACCCGAACCTGCGAAGTCACTAAATCCCGCCGCTGACAAGAAGCCGCCACCCCAAGTCCAATAACCTTCTACCGGATAGATAAAGGCAGTCAAAATGGCAGAGAACAGTAGGAAAGACCAAAGCTTCATACGCTCCGCTACCGCACCAGATACCACTGACATCGCCGTTGCCACAAACACCACTTGGAAGAAGAAATCTGATTCAAGTGAGTGATCGGCCCCTTCTGCTTGGCTACCAATTAATGCGCCAATCGAAGGCAACCAACCGCCTTCACTGTTATCCACGTACATAATGTTGTAGCCCACGACTAAATACGTGGTGCACGCAATCGCGTATAGGCAGAAGTTTTTAGTTAAGATTTCCGTGGTGTTCTTTGAACGAACCAACCCCGCTTCCAGCATGGCGAAACCTGCTGCCATCCACATCACCAGCGCCCCAGAAATAAGGAAGAAAAAGGTATCGAGCGCGTAGCGTAGTTCCGAGACTGTTGTTGTTAATTCCATAATGTATCTCTCCAATCCTTTGAATCGTTAAAGTGCTTCAACGTCAGTTTCACCAGTACGAATACGTACGGCATGGCTCAAGTCGTAAACAAAGATTTTACCGTCACCGATTTTTCCGGTGTGCGCTGCTTTGGTGATCGCTTCAATCACACGGTCAACATTCTCAGCCTGCGTTGCGATCTCCAGTTTGACTTTAGGTAGAAAGTCCACTTGATATTCCGCACCACGGTAAAGTTCAGTGTGACCTTTTTGACGACCAAAGCCTTTGACCTCGGAAACGGTCATTCCCTCAATACCGACATCCGCCAGCGCTTCTCGAACATCATCGAGCTTAAAAGGTTTTATAATGGCGTTAATTAGTTTCATTGCATCCTCTCTGAAAGCGTTCATCCTGTAACGCTTTAGATAATCCAAGCAACGTGCCAACTTTTTATCTTATTGTTTTTAAATAAAATTAATTTTAAAAGTTACAAAAATAAAAATAGAGCGCACCATAATAGTGCGCTCTATTCACAAATATAAAGCAAGTGTTCAATAAACGTGCAACAAGCTATCCATCAACGACGAACGAACAACTGCCACTGCTGAATGAGCTGTTCAAAGTCTTCTAAACCACAACATGCGACACTCTCACAGTCATACAGTTCGAACTCGCTCTCTTCCTCAAGCTCGTAACTGTGCAGCAACGCATTATCTTGCACGGTGACTTCGTCACCACAAATCATCAAGCTGATTTCGGTGCCATTTAAGCAAAGCTCTTCTGTCGGGTTACTTCTTGCGGCGGTAATTAAAGCCAGCACTTGGGCGATTTTAGTGCTCTCTTTGCCGATTTCTTCTTGAACCCAACGGCCGACAATTTCATGGTCCATTGAGCAATGGCAGTAATAGTTGCCATCTAGGATGTTTTTCTTAAATTCGTAATCCATGTTTTTCTCTATTGATAACGAGATCAGGTACTATTATCGACAAATTCCCACTTGGACTCCACTCTCAAGCATGAAACTGAACGAAACTATTGCACGGCAAATTGTCGAACGCACCATGAAGATCATCCCCTATTCCGTCAATGTGATGGACGATCAAGGGAGGATTATTGGTTCAGGGGATGCAAGCCGTCTTTATCAGAAACATGAAGGCGCGATTCTCGCCATCAATGAATCGCGTGTGGTAGAGATAGACACCGCAACGGCCGAGCACCTCATGGGGGTTAAACCTGGGATCAACTTACCCATAGTGCACCACGAGCAAGTGCTTGGCGTTGTTGGTGTTTCGGGTGCACCACTTGAAGTACGACAATACGGCGAGTTGGTTAAAATGACCGCAGAACTCATTGTTGAACAAGCGGAAGTGATGGAGCAAATTCAATGGGACAAGAGACACCGGGAGGAACTGGTACTTCAACTCATTTCTGCCGATATCGAGCAGCAGAGCCAGCTAGCATTGATAGCTCAACGATTAAATATTGATATATCCGAACCCAGAATTGTCGCGATCATTAAGTTAATGCCCAAGGGAAACAACCACATTACTTTAGAACATATGCAGCATCTTGTTCATTTGCTCGAATACCCCGAACGCAATAACTTAGTGGGCATATTGTCGGTGTCAGAACATCAAGTCGTTGTACTCAAACCCGCCTCTCTCGTGCACGGTTGCTGGGATCCCATCAAAGAGAAACAACGTGTTCGCTCACTGATAAAACGTATCGACAACGAAGCAGGTTATTCCGTCCGTGTCGCCGTTGGCGACTACTTTCCTGATATCAATGGTTTGATTCAATCCTTTCAAACCGCGAAAACGACCTTAGAAGTCACCCGCAAGCTTAAAGGGACCATGTTTTTTTATCACGATCACCAGCTCCCAGTATTACTAAGTTCAATTCACTACGACAGTTGGCAAAGGACGCGCCTACAAGCCCCTCTCGCTCTCCTTGCACAACACGATAAACAAGGACTGCTGTTACGTACTTTGGAGAATTATTTGTTATCAGATTGCGACCCAGCTCAAACCTGTCAGAGTCTCCATATCCATCGCAATACACTTCGTTATCGATTAGAGAAGATACAACAAATAACCTCAATAAATATCAACACATTAGATGGAAAAATACAGTTCTATTTGGCGCTAAAATTAACCTAAGCAAATTCACAACATGTGCAAAAGAACAAATTATCACTTTTATTTGGCATCTTTTTTATTACTTTGCACAGTTATTTTTTGAACCACTCCTTGATAATGCATTTTGCTATCGACAATTAACCTACTACAACAATATGAAATCGATAGCATTTAACTTACCCACCCTACATCATGGAGATTGTACATGGAACTCATCTTGATACTGTTGGCGGTGATTGCCTTTATCGTCATCGCTACAACAAAATTTAAACTACACCCTTTCTTAGCACTCATTTCAGCCGCTTTTTTAGCCGCCTTCGCCTATGGATTACCCGCGGAAAGCATCGCTAAAACCATCACCAGTGGTTTTGGCGGCATCTTAGGCTACATAGGTTTAGTCATCGTACTCGGCACCATTATCGGTGTCATTTTGGAAAAAAGTGGTGCAGCCATCACGATGGCAGACACCGTCATTCGCGTTCTGGGAGAACGTTTTCCAACCTTAACCATGACCATTATCGGCTATATCGTTTCTATTCCTGTTTTTTGCGATTCTGGTTATGTCATTTTGAATTCTTTGAAAGAATCACTGGCCAAACGTCTACGTACTTCCAGTGTCGCGATGAGCGTAGCTTTGGCCACTGGCTTGTATGCTACCCATACTTTTGTTCCACCAACGCCGGGACCAATCGCCGCCGCTGGTAACTTAGGTTTGGAATCGAATCTTGGTTTAGTGATTGGTGTCGGTGTCTTCGTGGCTGCCGTAGCGGCTTTAGCCGGTATGCTGTGGGCAAACCGCTTTAAAGATATTGAACCCGATAACCTTGAACAACAGGAAGAGCTACAACAAGACTGGCAAGCACTGAAAGCCTCCTACGGCACGCTACCTTCTGCCAGCCAAGCTTTTTCACCAATCTTTGTGCCGATCCTGCTCATCTGTCTTGGTTCTATTGCAAAATTCCCATCACTTCCTTTGGGTGAAGGGTTTCTATTCCAAATGCTTGGCTTTTTAGGACAACCGCTCGTCGCCCTATTTATCGGTTTACTTCTTTCCGTTCGCCTACTGAAATCAGACAACAAGGCAGAAGAATTTAGTCAACGTATTAGCCAAGGCATTACCGCTGCGGCACCGATTCTGCTGATCACTGGTGCTGGTGGTGCGTTCGGTGCGGTACTTAAAGCCACGGAACTGGGCACCTATTTAGGTACAACACTTTCTGCGCTAGGAGTTGGCATTTTCATGCCATTCATCGTCGCTGCAGCATTAAAGTCAGCCCAAGGCTCCTCGACCGTTGCACTCGTTACCACTTCAGCACTTGTTGCGCCAATGCTTGCTCAGTTAGGTTTAGATTCCGAGATGGGCCGAGTACTCACCGTAATGGCTATCGGCGCTGGGGCAATGACTGTATCTCATGCGAATGACAGCTTCTTCTGGGTTGTTTCGCAGTTCAGCCGTATGAGCGTCGGCTTAGCCTATCGCGCGCAAACTGCCGCTACGTTAGTGCAAGGCATTACGGCTATGCTGCTGGTTTATCTATTAAGTTTAGTTTTACTGTAAGAGAGTCTTTATGAAAATCGTTATTGCTCCAGATTCCTATAAAGAAAGCCTTACTGCCATGGATGTGGCAATCGCGATTGAAAAAGGATTTAAGCAAGTCTTACCCGATGCACACTACGTGAAGCTCCCTATGGCAGATGGTGGAGAAGGGACGGTGCAATCGATGGTTGACGCCACTGGTGGCACCATCATCGAACACACCGTTACTGGCCCACTTGGCCAGAATGTTGATGGCTTTTTTGGCTTGCTTGGCGAAGGCAAAACCGCAGTCATCGAGATGGCGGCGGCTTCTGGCTTGCACCTTGTATCACCAGAGCTGCGCAACCCTCTCATCACCACAACGCTGGGGACGGGAGAGTTGATCAAAGCCGCCCTCGACCACGGTGTGGAACACATTATCGTTGGCATCGGCGGCAGCGCGACCAACGATGGCGGCATTGGCATGGCACAGGCTCTCGGCATCAAACTGCTTGATGCGCACGGGAACGCGCTTGGCCATGGTGGCGGTGAGCTAGCGAAATTGGCAACGATTGACTGCTCTCAACTTGATTCTCGCTTGGCTCAAGTTCGCCTCGAAGTCGCGTGTGACGTTGATAACCCACTATGTGGAACAAAAGGCGCTTCCGCCGTCTTTGGGCCACAAAAAGGGGCAACACCCGAGATGGTTACGATCTTGGATGAAAACTTGGCACACTATGCCACAGTCATTAAACAGCAACTTGGCGTGGATGTTCGTGATATGGCCGGTGCGGGCGCAGCCGGTGGTATGGGCGCAGCGCTGCTAGGCTTGCTTAACGCCGAGCTTCGCCCTGGTATTGAGATTGTCATGGACGCGGTTCGCTTAGATGAAATCGTTGCTGATGCGGATCTGGTGATCACCGGAGAAGGTCGCATCGACAGCCAAACCATTCATGGCAAAACCCCAATCGGTGTCGCGCGCACAGCGAAAAAGCACGGCTTGCCAGTGATTGGCATCGCGGGTTGTCTGTCGGCCGATTGCGGAGTGGTCCATGAACATGGCCTCGATGCCGTCTTTGCCGTGGTCAATCGTTCCGTTGATCTGCCAACCGCGTTGGCTGAAGCGGCAGAGAACGTAGAACTAACGGCAAGAAACGTTGCCGCTGCTTTTTGTATGACTCGCCGTTAAACTTTACTTAACGTAAAAAAAACCGCTGAAAATTCAGCGGTTTTTTATTATCGAAGATGTTATTAAGCCGGCTGTTGGAAAATCACTGTGTCGGCTTTTTTGGTGTACTGCCCCATCAGGTGGAAGTTGAGGTAACGGTAGGTATCCGCCGCCGTTGCATCCAACTGTTTCGCGTATTCCATGTACTCTTCTACCGTTGGGATTCGGCCAAGAATCGCACCGACTGCCGCCAATTCTGCTGATGACAGATAGACGTTCGCACCCGTACCTAAACGGTTCGGGAAGTTACGTGTTGAGGTCGACATCACCGTGGTTTTGTCTGCAACACGCGCTTGGTTACCCATACACAGCGAACATCCCGGAGTTTCAATACGAACCCCAGCGCGACCGTAAATACCGTAGTAACCTTCTTCAGTTAGTTGGTCACGGTCCATCTTGGTTGGTGGTGCAATCCACAGACGCGTATCAAGCTGACCTTTGAACTTCTCTAGCAACTTACCCGCTGCACGGAAGTGACCAATGTTGGTCATACACGAACCAATGAACACTTCGTCGATTTGCGTGCCTTGAACATCAGAGAGCAAACGTGCATCGTCTGGATCGTTCGGCGCACAAAGAATCGGCTCTTTGATTTCCGCGAGATCAATTTCAATCACGTGTGCGTATTCTGCATCACGGTCTGCCGACATCAATTCTGGGCTTGCTAGCCACTCTTGCATCGCAACGATACGACGCTCGATAGTACGACGATCACCGTAACCTTCTGAAATCATCCACTTCAGCATCACGATGTTCGAGTTGAGGTACTCTTCGATCGATGCTTGAGACAGTTTCACCGTACAGCCTGCCGCAGAGCGCTCAGCTGACGCATCAGACAGTTCAAATGCTTGCTCAACCGTGAGGTGTTCCACCCCTTCGATTTCCAGAATACGACCAGAGAATTCGTTGATCTTGCCGGCTTTCTCAACGGTCAGTAGACCTTGTTTGATGCCGTAGTAAGGAATGGCATGGACAAGATCACGCAGCGTAATACCTGGCTGCATTTCGCCTTTAAAGCGCACCAAGATTGACTCTGGCATATCCAGTGGCATAACACCGGTCGCTGCCGCAAACGCAACCAGACCAGAGCCCGCAGGGAATGAAATGCCCAATGGGAAACGAGTATGTGAGTCACCACCCGTACCTACGGTATCAGGCAGCAGCATGCGGTTTAGCCATGAGTGGATAACACCGTCGCCAGGGCGCAATGACACACCACCGCGATTCATGATGAAATCAGGCAGAGTATGGTGCGTGTTCACATCGACAGGTTTTGGATACGCTGAGGTGTGACAGAAAGACTGCATCACAAGATCAGCGGAGAAGCCAAGACAAGCAAGGTCTTTTAGCTCATCACGCGTCATTGGGCCAGTAGTATCTTGCGAACCAACCGTGGTCATTTTAGGTTCACAGTAGGTCCCTGGGCGAATGCCCGTTACGCCACATGCTTTACCCACCATCTTCTGAGCAAGCGTGTAGCCTTTGCCCGAATCTGCAACATCCGCTGGTTTGCGGAAGACATCAGACGGCGCTAAACCTAGTGATTGACGCGCTTTCTCTGTCAAACCACGACCGATGATCAGTGGAATACGGCCACCTGCACGAACTTCATCAATCAACACATCGGTTTTTAGTGAGAATTCAGCAAGAACATCACCTGTTGCATGGTTAGCCACTTTACCTTGGTATGGGTAGACATCAATCACATCGCCCATATTGAGCTTGGACACGTCAACTTCGATAGGTAGCGCACCCGCATCTTCCATGGTGTTGAAGAAGATAGGTGCAATTTTGCCACCCAAGACATAACCACCAGCACGTTTGTTTGGTACGTAAGGAATGTCATCACCCATAAACCAAAGCACTGAGTTGGTTGCTGATTTACGCGATGAGCCTGTACCAACGACATCACCAACATAAACAAGTTGGTGACCTTGTTCTTTTAGCGCTTCAATCTGTTTGATCGGGCCAATGCTGCCAGGCTGATCTGGCACAATGCCTTCACGCTCATTTTTTAGCATCGCTAAAGCGTGAACAGGAATATCAGGGCGAGACCAAGCATCCGGAGCTGGAGACAGATCATCGGTGTTGGTTTCACCCGTGACTTTAAAGACGGTTAACGTAATTTTTTCGGCAAGCTCAGGTTTTGACAAGAACCATTCTGCATCAGCCCATGACTGAAGCACTTGTTGCGCATATTGATTACCAGCTTTCGCTTTTTCTTCAACGTCATAGAAAACGTCAAACATCAGTAACGTGTGAGACAGCGCTTCAACGGCGATTGGCGCCAGAGCTTCATCATCAAGCAAGGCCACCAATGGTTCGATGTTGTAACCACCTTGCATGGTGCCAAGCAGTTTTGCCGCATGCTCACGGCTGACAAGCGGAGAGCTTGCTTCACCACGAATCACCGCAGCAAGGAAACCCGCTTTCACATACGCGGCTTCATCAACACCAGGGGGAATGCGATTTTCAAGTAGGTCTAGAAGAAACGCTTCTTCACCTTGTGGGGGATTTTTCAGAAGTTCAACAAGTCCAGCAACTTGTTCTGCATCTAGAGGTTTTGGAACAACTCCCTCTGCTGCACGCTCTTCGACGTGTTTACGGTAGGCTTCAAGCACGACTTTTTCCTCTCATTGCGGTTCCTCCTTTTGTTATTACTATGATTCAAAGTAAAGGAGTGAACATCCTTGGAAACTTGGCTCCCTATTGCCCATGTTTTCATTCAATTATGATTGAGAAACAGCGCCGCAGAGGCCAAACTGTGGGCGACAGAATAGCAAATTTAACGATAAATTAAAATCTCATCACTTTGACCAACATAGCAACTTAAGACTAAAGTCCCATTAAATTTAGCTATTTATTCGTCTTTTTTGTTCAATTTTTCACCACTAGCGAAACGATGTACCAATGATCAAATAGAATGCACTTAGGTCACTTTCCGTACGGCCATAACCAAACATAATGGGGCCTATCGGTGAATCAATGCCTGCAAAGATACTCGCGGCGTTATAGAGTGGTGCTTGACTGAGGCTCAGTGTCGTATCAGACCAGACTCCACCGTGCTCCAAAGATGCCCCAAGATAAACAGGCGCTTCGAACATGCCAAAGTCATTGTCGAACCAACGGTAGCGATAGACCAAACTGCTAAAAAATTTGTTTTGTCCGATCAAACTGTTACGAGGAATACCCGACAAGTTTAGGAAACCACCGATCGATTTGGGATCGAGGGGGAAATATTTGTTTTTACTTTCAACGAACTCGTAATCAGCCGATCCGACCAAAGTATGACGCTGATATGTGCTTGCAAACCGCCCTACGATTGAAAATTCATGAACCGTGTCACTTTGAGATTCGGAAGCAAAGCCGTTTTCGAACACATCATGGCTTTCATCGTGGGAAACCAAATACTCCAGATCGAGATAGATACCTCGTGTGGGCAGCGCAAAATTATCTAATGTATCTAATCGGTATTGGACAAATACACCTCGGCGTTCAAACTCACTCGAACCTGCCGACTGTATGGTCGTCAACTCAATATCCCCTTTAGTGTATCGGCCACCGAGTTTAAACTCTTGCCACAAAGCAGGCTGATAACCAAACGCAATTTCACCGATGAACTGACCATAGGTAATGGGGAAATAGTCGTAAGCACTTTCAAGCGGTGGCTCGACAATCTCATCAAGGGTAAAAGGTATACTGCGCTTTTCGCTGCTGTAAGCCAATTTCGTTGTGGTAAAAAACTCCTGTCCAAACCAAACCGGAGAGTAAAACTCCATTTCAACCAGCTTATCCGTTCCCATATCTAAATTAACCGTTAACTCGCCACCTTGAGAGTTTAAATCCGTAAAACTGGTCGAGAGGCCAACACCATATTGGCTGTCTGTGGTGAAATCATCTTCAAGGAAAAAGCGAAAGTTAACGTAATTTGGCCCCCATGATTTTTCATCCACCACCACCACGAGTTGGTTGATCCCGTCCACTTCCTCATAGTGATAAGAGATCAACTCGAAGCGATCCAAGGCATAGAGGTTTTCTATCGCCGCTTCGATTTCATCCGTTTTCAGTACTCGGCCAGTATCCAAGTCAAGACGACGAGTCAACAACCCAGCACTGTAGTGAGTATTATTGATCACCACAATTTGATCGACGCGAGTTTGGTCACCATAGTTGAGCGTTTTTCGTGCTTGCTGCTTACCATCAATATAGTGTTGATATTGGCGGCCATTAAGTCGCAGAGCCTTCAATTTCTCTTTCATTTGATAGGTTGCTTGATACCCAGCTTCATACGCATCGGGCATCTTAGCAAACTCGGTGGTTTCCATTTGACCAACATTAGGCCTGAGGTAGACATCCTGCCCGCCTAAGCTTTCTGCTTGCTGTTGGGTGCTGCGACGTACAAGATAGTTAGACAGCTGGTCTGCAACCACCAGCATGCTGGTAAAGTCTTCTTTCTGCTTGTAATCGGTACTGATGTCAACAGCAATAACAATATCAGCCCCCATGTCTCTGGCAATATCCACCGGCATATTGTTAATAACGCCACCATCGACCAGCATGCGCCCATTAAGCTCGTAAGGAGGTAACGCACCAGGCACGGACATACTGGCCATCATGGCATCCACCAACTGCCCTTTATCAATCACCACTTGTTGTAGCTCTACGATGTCCGTCGCGACAGAACGATACGGGATAGCCAGATCATCAAACGAGTCGAATTCGTTCAGGTTACCGGTGGTTTCACGCAAAATGCGCAGCATGTTTTGCCCTTGCACAAACCCCCGTGGCGCGTGCACTTCGCCAAAACGCAAACCAATATCGGTTCTTAGCTGGTAGCGGTCTTCAGACTCTTTATCTCTAACACGACGCTGGCTGCGATCGACGCGATCACGATAACCACTGTTCCAATCGATGCTGTAGATAAAGCTTTCAATCTCATCTGCACTCATACCGGTAGCGTATAAACCGCCAACATACGCCCCCATACTGGTGCCCGTGATGTAATCCACCGGGATCTGCATCTCTTCCAGTGCTTTCAACACACCAATGTGCGCCGCGCCTTTAGCGCCACCGCCTGCTAAGACCACCGCCACTTTAGGTCGTTGCTCTTCATCAACAGAGAGTGATTGAGCGAAAACCGTAGGTAGTTTGAGAAAACAGGCTAAGACGACACAACATGTCAGGCTATCGAACCACCTTTTATTAACTCGTGCCACGCTTTCACTCTCCCTATGTTTTCACGTTATGTTGAACAGTTTTACACCCAATTGTATCCGGGAACAATTACCAACTGAGTAATTTATTCAACCAGTTACCTGATTTCTCACACTGCTGTTTCAAATCCCCTTGTTTGTCCCAAACGGGAAGGGTGAAAGCACTACTGCAGTCGATTTGTAACTCGCCATCACTTTGCTGTTTGTAGCCCAACGTCGAGATCTGCTTTGGCCAAGGTAGGATCAGTTTCTCTGGTGTTCGCTGTTTAAGGTATTCAGCGTAGACACGCAACGCCCCACTCGCACCCGTCAGTTTTATCGGCTGGTTGTCGTCTCGGCCTAACCAAATTGTGGTCACTTCACGACCATCCACCCCAACAAACCAACTGTCTCGGCTATCATTACTGGTGCCGGTTTTGCCCGCCAGTGCCGCCCACGCAAATTGGTTTTGCAAATAACGCCCCGTCCCTTGTGCCACCCCTTGTTTCATCGCGTAGGTGGTTAGCCATGCTGCCTGTTCATTCACCGCAGGGGAGGATTTGGGTAACGATTGATAAAGTACATCGCCCTCTAAGTCGACTACCGACCGCAGCGCGGTCAATGGCGCTTTACGCCCCGAGTTGGTGAGGGTTTGATACATCTGCGCGACTTCGATAGGCGTCAAGGAAAATGCGCCCAAAAACATCGATGGCATTGGACGAATTTCATTACGATTGACGCCCAATCTTGCCAAGGTTTCTGATACAGGCTCAATGCCTAACTGCATCCCCAGACGTACCGTGGGTACATTAAGCGATTGAGCTAAAGCAATATACAGTGGCACGTCACCACGAAATTTTCGGTCAAAATTACGTGGCTCCCACACCGAGCCTTTACTGCCTTTCAAGCTCAATGGTGTATCTTGCAACGTGGTGGCTAAGGTGTATTTCTCTGGCTGCTCTAGTGCGGTTAAATACACGGCCGGCTTCACCAAAGAACCAATTGGGCGGCTGGCGTTGATCGCGCGGTTAAAACCATCGTATCCAGTGCGCTTACCACCGACCATAGCGCGAATTTCACCACTGGTACGATCCACGGCAACGGCAGCGGCCTCAAGTTCATCCCCCGCCACTGTCGCCAGTTCAGGGACTTTCTTACTGATCGCCTTTTCCAACTTATCTTGAGAAATTGGGTCCAGTGAAGTGAACACTCTTAGTCCAGATTCACCACGGAACGCATCGCCAACTTTCTGTTTCAGCTCCATTGAGAGCTGTTGAAAGTAAGCAGGTTGACGGCTGGCAACTCGTGGGACATCCTGAATATCAAGTGGACGGCTGGCCGCTTGGTCATATTCCGAGGCGGTGAGCATGTTTTGCTGCATCATCAGACGCAGCACCAAGTCACGACGCTCTTTGGTGCGCTCAGGAAAGCGCACTGGATTGTAGTAAGACGGGCCTTTCACCATCCCCACCAGCATCGCCAACTGATCAATACGCAACTCTTGGATCGGTTGACCAAAGTAATAACGAGAAGCCAAACCAAAACCGTGGATAGCTTGTTTACCACTCTGCCCTAAATAGACCTCATTGAGATAGGCCTCTAGAATGCGATCTTTGCTGTAGCGGTAATCCAGAATCAGCGCGATATACGCCTCACGCACTTTCCGCCACAAGGTGCGGTCTTGGGTGAGGAATAAGTTTTTTGCCAACTGTTGTGTTAGCGTACTGCCCCCTTGCACCGTTCTACCCGCTTTCAAATTAACAAACAACGCGCGGCCGATCGCGAGCGGAGATACGCCTTCATGTTGGTAAAAATCGCGATCTTCAGTCACCAATAGCGCATCAACGATGATCTCGGGAAATTGTTCACGACGTAAAAACAATCGCTGCTCGTCACTGTCTTTTTCCAGCATCCCCAGCATCTTAGGCTCAAGGCGCAAGTAGCCAAGATCCCCTTGCGACTCTAGCGACTGAATGCGAGTCAGACTCGACTCATCGAAATGCAACATTACATGACGATCAGCCTCTGGACCATCAACAAATTCAAACGGGCGACGAATCAGCTCAATTTTGCTCGAAGAGGAAGAGTATTCTCCCGGATACTTTGGTTGGCTTACTTTTCGATAGTTGAGAATATCGAGCTCTTTTTGCAACTCAGGACGGGAGACATTTTCTCCTGCATACAAGGTTTGAATGCGCGCATAAACCACTGTTGGCAATTGAAACAACTGACCTTCAAAACGTTGTTTGACCACGCTATCGAGATAAATGCCAACGAACAGCAGCACCGCAACCACAGCAACGCCCGCTTTCCAGCTGAAAGACCAAATATTTTTCAGCCAGTTGCGCTGAGTACTCGTTGCGCCTTGACGTTTGCTCGCCGTTTTACGCGGAGTCCGTTTAGCGGTTTTCTTTTTTGTCGAGGCTTTCTTACTGTCAGCCGTTTTCTTTTCTTGGGTCATGAGTGTAACTGTCTTTTGGTTTTATTGGTTGCTTGGTGAGTGGCAGGATCGTCAGGCCAAACATGCTTAGGGTAACGACCTTTCATCTCTTTTTGCACTTCTTTGTAAGCACCAGCCCAAAAACCGGCTAGGTCTTGCGTCACTTGCAAAGGACGACGCGCAGGGGAAAGCAGCTCTAAGGTGAGCTTTACACGTCCTTGCGCCAGCGTTGGCGAGCTTTGCTCACCAAACATCTCTTGCATGCGTACCGAAAGTACTGGGTTAGCACCTTGTTGATAGCGAATCATTTGCTGGGTGCCGGTTGGTAAGGCGTAGTTCTTAGGCAACCACTCATCCAATTGCTGATTCAACGGCCAGCCAAGGCGAGCATTCAATGCTTCGCAGAGGTTGATTTTAGCCAGATCTTTCACCGTTGTGACGTGCGCCATATACGGCTCCAACCATTGCTCTAACTCGCTGAGCAAGCGGGCATCATCCATCGCTGGCCAGGCCTGTTCCGGCAACCACTCAATGGCACAACGAATACGCTCGAGTAGCGATTGGGACTTTTCGCTCCAGTCTAATACCGCAAGCCCCTTTCTTCGGACATAGGAGAGTAAAGCTTGCGTCATTTTTTCTTTTCCGGGTTGAGCAAGTGTTTCTCTGCTCACCACCAGCTCTCCGATTCTTCGCTGCTTTTCCGCCAGTAAACGCCCTTTGGTTTCATCCCAATCAATGTGCTCGTGGCTAACGAGGCAACTTGGATTGCCTTGTTGCAAAGCCGATAGGTCTAGCGGGATAGCCAATTGGATCTGGCTGGCATTTTTTTGGCCACGCATCAGATCGAGCACCACAAGGTACTCTTCTCCCCCCAAAGGGTCATCCTCACGCAGTTCGGCTCCATGACCATTGGCCATCAAATATCGACCAAACTGCTGGCCTCGTTTTTGAGCAATGCGATCGGGAAACGCCAAGCTAGCGGCAATGGCACAGGCCGATTCGGTCACCCGTTTTAAAGAGAAAGTGCCATTGAGTTTATTCGCCAGTGCATTGGCACGCTGAGTGAGTAGCGCCGTCTTGCTGTGCTTACTTTGCTGCCAACGGTGTAAGCTGTGACAAACGTTGCTGATGTTACGCTCAGGTTCTTCCAACATCACCGCGACGGCCAAGGCTGAGGCGAAAAGCGTCTCATCGCGTTGCTGAGCACCGATCAACATGGCGGCAATACGCGGCTCAACACCAAGCCGCTGCGCCAGCTGTCCTTCACTCGTCAATTGGTGCCCAGAAATTAATCCCAATTGCTGCAACAGTTGCTTGGCCTGACGCACCGCTGCCGAAGAGGGGATATCCAATAACTTCACTTGTTCTGGTTCACTGACTCCCCATTGCGCCAACTCCATCATCAGCGGAGCAAGATCAGCTTGCATGATCTCTGGAAGGGGCACACTCGCCATTTGCTGGTACTGGCTTTCTGAGTACAAACGTACACAAATCCCCTCTTCCACTCGACCCGCGCGCCCAGCGCGCTGAATGGCCGACGATTGAGCGATACGCACTTGCTCTAATTTGGTGATCCCCGTTTTCAAGTCAAACTTAGCCACCCGCTCTAAACCGCTATCGACCACCAAGCGGATCCCTTCGATGGTTAACGACGTTTCGGCAATGTTGGTTGCTAGCACCACCTTTCGCTCACCGGCTTTAGCAGGCTCAATCGCCTTTTGCTGCTCAGCAAAAGAGAGCTGGCCGTACAACGGGCAGATCACCACTTGTTCACTGAGATGGTCTAAACGCTCAGCCACTTGTTTGATTGCTGCCACTCCTGGTAGAAACGCCAACAAAGAGCCCGATTCCGTTGCCAGTAGATGCTCAATGGTTTTCGCCATCACATTGGGTAAAAAGTCGTTCGTTTTTAACGGCTGATAGCGCTGCTCAACCAAATAACTGCGACCTTGAGATTCAATAAAACTGGCCTGAGGCATGAGAGATTGCAAAGCATGCTGCTCAAGTGTGGCCGACATCACCACTAATTTCAGATCGTCACGCAGCGCTTCTTGCACTTCAAGAGCAAGCGCCAAAGCAATATCAGCATGCAAACTACGCTCGTGAAATTCATCAAAGATCAGTACATCAACCCCATTCAGCTCTGGATCGTTTTGGATCATGCGCGTCATGATCCCTTCGGTAACGATTTCCAGCTGGGTCGCGTGGCTGACCTTGCTTTCGCCACGAACGCGATACCCCACTCTCTCACCAACTTTTTCGCCAAGTTGCTGCGCCAAATAGCGAGCAATATTGCGTGCCGCCAAGCGCCGTGGCTCAAGCATCACGATTTTTCCGCTGAATGCATTACTCAGCAGCAACTGCAAAGGGAAATAAGTGGATTTGCCCGCACCAGGTGCGGCTTTGAGTATGACTTGTGAATGTTGCGAGACCGCTTGAAGCAGTTGTGGCATCACGGCGTGGATAGGCAATTGTGACAATGTTGAGTCCTTATGCTTAAATGGCGGCCACATTGTACATAAAAACCCGCTCGTCTAAATAAGCAAATGCATTTCGAACCCGCGCTAGATTGCGCCCTATTACAAAAACGCTATAAACGCTTTCTCGCCGATGTGACTTATCAAAGCGGCGATACAGGCACGATTCATTGTGCCAATACCGGCGCCATGACTGGTTGCGCAACCCCTGGTGATAAAGTGTGGTATTCCACGTCCAACAACACCAAACGAAAATATCCCCACAGCTGGGAAATCACAGAAACGCAGCAGGGTCATCTTATCTGTGTCAATACCATTCGCGCCAACCAGCTCGCGGTGGAAGCCATTGAGCAAGGCTGGATTAAAGAGCTCTCAGGGTATGAGCGACTTCAAACTGAAGTGAAATATGGCAGTGAAAATAGCCGAATTGATATCCTGCTCAGCGCAACGGACCAAGCCGCGTGTTATATAGAGGTGAAAAGCGTCACCTTGCTCGACAACATCGAGGCTGGGCAAGGCTATTTCCCTGATGCCGTCACAACTCGTGGTCAAAAACATCTGAGAGAACTCACAGAAATGGCACAAAATGGAAGTAGAGCCATACTTTTATTTGCTGTTTTGCATTCAGGGATTGAAAAAGTTGCTGCGGCGCTCCATATAGACGCCAATTATTCCCAATTACTCAAACAAGCACAAAAAGCCGGAGTTGAAGTTCTCTGCTATAAAGCAGAGATCAGCAATACTGAAATCAAACTCAATTCTGCTATTGAATTTATCAATAGTTAGAAAAATGATGTGGTCTTCACATTGACGTTAAGTTTACGATTGATAGTTTGCCAGCACCGCCTCTTTCTGCTATAGATACCCGCCTTAAATTAGCTGCTTAGCAGTTGACTAGGTGTAAGTAGGAGATGCTGTATGCCAGAATCGAAGAAAAAAACGCTAGGCATCCTAGCCATTGCAGGGGTGGAGCCATATCAGGAAAAAGCTGGTGAAGAATACATGTCACCAGACCAAGTGGCTCATTTTAGAAAAATTTTAGAAGCTTGGCGCAATCAGCTAAGAGAAGAAGTTGATCGTACTGTGCATCATATGCAGGACGAAGCAGCCAATTTTCCTGATCCCGTTGACCGTGCATCACAAGAAGAAGAATTCAGCCTTGAGTTGCGTAACCGCGACCGCGAACGCCGCTTGATCAAGAAGATTGAAAAGACTCTTGATAAGATCAAAGAGGATGATTTTGGTTTTTGCGAATCTTGTGGTGTTGAGATTGGCATTCGCCGTCTAGAAGCGCGCCCAACTGCAGACCTTTGTATCGACTGTAAAACACTTGCAGAGATCAAAGAGAAACAAATGCAGGGTTAATCACCACTGTATACTGTTTTTAAGGGAGCTGATGCTCCCTTTTTGTTTTGAGATGATATCCATGAGCTATATCGGTCGTTTTGCACCATCCCCTTCCGGTCCGCTGCATTTTGGTTCTTTAATCGCTGCGCTTGGCAGCTATTTCCAAGCGAAATCCCAACAAGGAAGCTGGTTAGTTCGTATCGAAGATCTCGATCCTCCCAGAGAAATGCCTGGCGCATCAGAACTCATTCTCAAAACTCTCGAACATTATCACTTGTTTTGGGATGGTGAAGTGGTCTATCAAAGTCAACGTCACGCGCTTTACCAACATCAAATCGATCACTGGTTAAACAGTGGGCAAGCCTATTTCTGCCAGTGCAGTCGCAAACAGATCAAAGAAATGGGTGGCTATTACAACGGCCATTGCCAAGAGCTGCATCTCAATGAAGGGGCTATTCGCCTTAAAATGACACAACCCATCACCCATTTTGACGATCTTCGTCATGGGCAGATGCACATTCCTCTTGAACTCGCGCAAGAAGATTTCATCATTAAACGCCGAGATGGTTTGTTTGCTTACAATTTGGCGGTGGTGCTCGATGATATTGACCAAGGGGTCACCGAAGTGGTTCGTGGTGCTGATTTAATTGAGCCTACAGGTCGTCAAATCAGTTTGTACAGAATGCTCGGTCAAACGCCCGTAAAATATCTCCACCTCCCATTGGCGATGGATAAGAATGGCAACAAACTTTCTAAACAAAATCATGCCACTGGCATTGATTTGACACATCCAGCTTCTATGATTCTTGAAGCGATGACGTTTTTAGGTTTCGTTGTTCCCCATGAGCTCACTCACGCCAATATTGATGAGATTCTTACTTGGGGAGTACAAAATTGGCGGATAAACCAGTTACCAGACTCACTAGAAATCACAGCGCGATTCTCAAATGGCACGGCGTGAGCTATTATAGAGCGCAAATTCAGGCCAAATCGGCGTAAAAAACTAACCCATGCAAAGTGATGCCCATTCACTGTTGCCAGATGCACATGAATAAAAACGAATATACAACATGCAGTTCTAACACTTGTCCGGAACTTGCTTTAAATGTCATTACTCGTCAAGAGCACAACATTTCGCGCAAACAGATCAGCGACCATGCGCTAAAAGTCCTGTACCGTCTTCACGGCGCGGGCTTCGACGCTTTTCTTGTCGGCGGTGGCGTACGTGATTTACTGCTGGGACAAAGCCCAAAAGATTTTGATATTGCAACCAACGCAACACCAGAGCAGCTAAAGCAGTTGTTCCGTAACTGCCGCCTGATTGGTCGTCGCTTTAGACTGGCACACATCATGTTTGGTCGTGAAATCATCGAAGTGGCCACGTTTCGTGGTCACCACCAAGACGCGAACTCTCCTACGTCTCAACAGTCAAAGGAAGGCATGCTGCTACGAGATAACGTCTACGGCACCATCGATGAAGACGCAGAGCGACGTGACTTCACCATCAATGCGATGTATTACAACATTGCAGATTACTCGATCCACGATTACGCAGGTGGCGTCGAGGATCTGGAAGATCGCTTGGTACGCTTAATCGGTGACCCTGAAACACGTTATCGTGAAGACCCAGTGCGTATGCTTCGCGCGGTGCGCTTTGCTGCCAAGCTCGACTTCGATATCGAAGAAGATACCGCAGCCCCAATCGAAGAGATGGCGCATTTATTGAGAGAAATTCCAGCCGCACGCCTCTACGAAGAGTCACTCAAACTGCTTCAATCAGGATATGGCCTTGAAACCTACCATCTGATGCGCGAGTACAATCTCTTTCAACAGATGTTCCCGGCTATTTCCACCTATTTCACCGATGATTACTCATCAAACACTGAAAAGATGTTGGACTTAGTGCTGGACTCAACCGACATTCGTGTTGAAGAAGACAAACGCATCAATCCTGCTTACATGTTTGCCGCTATGCTGTGGTACCCACTGCTTGAGCTGGCGGACAAGTTGATGGATAGCCACAACTTGTGTCACTACGATGCCGTGATGGAAGCGAGCAACCTGATCCTCGATGAACAGGTGCGCACAATCGCCATTCCACGTCGCCACACCGCAACCATTCGTGAAATTTGGCAACTGCAACTGCGTCTACCTCGTCGCAACGGTAAACGTGCATCCCGCTTAATGGAACTTAATAAGTTCCGTGCTGGCTTCGATTTCCTCGAAATGCGTGGAGAAATTGAAGGTGGCGAAACGGCCAAACTCGCTAAATGGTGGGGCACGTTCCAAAATGCTGGCCGTGAAATGCGCCTAGCGATGGTGAACGATCTAGACGGCCCTACAGGTGGTTCCAAATCTGGCCGTAAACGTCGCCCCTTCAACAAGAAAAAGAGCAGAAGCCAATCATGATCACTGTCTATATCGCTATCGGCAGTAATCTTGCAGATCCCGTTGTGCAGGCAAAAAGCGCCATTGACGCGCTAAAGCAGTTGCCGAAGTCACGATTTCTTTGTGCATCGCAGCTGTATAGCAGCACGCCAATGGGGCCGCAAAATCAACCAGACTACATCAACGCTGTCGCAGCGATTGAAACCGAATTAACACCCTTGGAACTGCTTGATTGCACCCAAGCAATTGAACTAGACCAAGGGCGTGTCCGTAAAGAAGAACGTTGGGGGCCAAGAACTCTCGACTTGGATATTATTCTTTACGGCGATGAGGTGATCGATTCCGAGCGATTGACTGTTCCTCACTATGGAATGAAAGAGCGCGAATTTGTGCTCTACCCGCTCGCTGAAATCGCACCAAATTTAACCCTCCCTGATGGGACCGAGCTATCTCAACTTCTCACTACGGTGGATAGAAATGGCCTCGGTATTTGGCACTCATAGCCAAATCCTGCTAAGGAACAATCATGAAAAAAATTACCATCAATGACCTGCTAAAGTGGAAACAGGAAGGTCGTAAATTTGCAACTTCAACGGCCTACGATGCCAGCTTTGCGCAACTTTTTGAGAGCCAAGAAATGCCAGTACTACTGGTCGGTGACTCTCTTGGCATGGTATTACAAGGCAAAAATGACACGCTTCCAGTGACAGTTGAAGACATTGCTTACCACACACGCTGTGTTCGCGCCGGTAGCCCAAACTGTTTGTTAATGGCCGACATGCCATTTATGAGTTACGCCACTCCAGAGCAAGCGTGTGAGAACGCTGCACAGTTGATGCGTGCAGGGGCTAACATGGTCAAAATCGAAGGTGGTGACTGGCTGGTTGATACGGTGAAAATGCTCACAGAGCGTGCGGTTCCAGTGTGTGCACACCTAGGCTTGACGCCACAATCCGTGAACATTTTTGGTGGTTACAAAGTGCAAGGCCGCGACCAAGAAAAAGCGGATCGCATGGTCAAAGACGCACTTGCACTGCAAGCCGCAGGCGCACAAATCGTCCTACTTGAGTGTGTGCCAGCAGAGTTAGCTGCGCGAATTACTCAGGTGTTGGATGTGCCGGTGATTGGCATTGGTGCTGGTAATGTCACCGACGGTCAAATCCTCGTGATGCACGATATGTTTGGAATTTCAGCCAATTACATGCCAAAATTCTCGAAGAACTTCCTGGCAGAAACAGGCGATATGCGCAAAGCGGTGGCGCTGTACATGGAGCAAGTACAAGCGGGCACCTTCCCTGATGACGCGCATACTATTGCTTAGAGGACTAATGTAAATGCAAACCTTTGCCGAAATTTCAACTCTTCGCGAACAGCTCAAAGCGTTCAAACGCGAAGGACGTCGAATTGCTTTTGTTCCAACCATGGGCAACTTACATGAAGGCCACTTAACGCTCGTGCGTAAAGCACGTGAGCACGCTGATATCGTGGTTGTCAGTATTTTTGTTAATCCAATGCAGTTTGATCGCGCTGACGATTTAAATAATTATCCAAGAACCTTGGAAGAAGACCTCAGCAAACTCAATGGTGAAGCGGTTGAACTGGTCTTTACACCAACGCCAGAAATGATCTACCCAGAAGGGTTGGATAAACAGACTGTCGTTGAAGTTCCAGGGCTCTCAACCATGCTCGAAGGAGCATCGCGCCCAGGCCATTTCCGCGGTGTATCCACCATCGTGACCAAGCTATTCAATATCGTTCAACCTGATGTCGCATGTTTTGGTGAGAAAGATTTCCAACAGCTCGCTATCATTCGCAAAATGACCACCGATTTGGCAATGGACATTGAGATTATTGGTGTCCCTACCGTGCGTGAAATGGATGGCCTTGCCATGAGTTCTCGCAATGGCTTATTGACCATTGATGAGCGCCAACGTGCGCCCGTCTTGGCTCGCACCATGCGTTGGATCAGCAGTGCGATCCGTGGTGGCCGTGACGACTTTGCTTCAATCATCGAAGACGCCAGCGATCAATTGCGCGCCGCAGGCTTGCACCCTGATGAAATCTTCATCCGTGATGCACGTACTCTACAAGCGGTCAACTCGGAGAGCACGCAAGCCGTTATTCTGATGTCCGCTTTCTTGGGTAAAGCTCGCCTAATCGACAATCAAGTTGTGGAATTAGTGAAAGACAGCAAAGAAGAAGTCGACAGCATCGAATCAGAAAGTGAAAACAGTCACTGATGTCTCATCACTGACCTAAACACTTCCCGTACAAAGAATAAAGGGATTGCCATCGGCAATCCCTTTTTGCTATCTGTGAACTGAACATTCGTTTTCGTTAAGAACGCAAGCCGATACCTCGCGTCACTAAGTAGTGCGCCACGCCATAAAGTAAGACAACAAACGCACTTAGCACCGTAAACGATGTGGCGATCCCCACATCAGATACGCCAAGGAAACCATAACGAAACGCGTTAACCATATAAACAATCGGGTTGATCTGCGACACCCCTTGCCAAAACTCGGGCAATAACTGAATGGAGTAGAAAACACCGCCAAGATAGGTCAATGGTGTGAGCACAAACGTCGGAATAATCGAAATATCGTCAAACGTTCGGGCAAAAACAGCGTTGATCAAACCACCTAACGAAAAAACCACCGACGTCAAAAAGACCGTCGCAATGATGATTCCCCAATGTTCAACTTGCAAATCAACAAACAGCAAAGAGACCATGGTAACCATGGCGCCCACCAGCAAACCACGAGCGACACCGCCCATAACAAAACCAAAAATAATCACGTAATTTGGCACGGGTGCCACTAGCAACTCTTCGATATTGCGCTGAAATTTGGCACTAAAGAATGATGAAGCGACATTGGAATACGAGTTGGTGATCACCGACATCATGATCAAACCAGGTACGATATATTCCATGTAACTGAAACCGTTCATTTCACCAATCCGCGAACCAATCAAGCTCCCGAAAATAATAAAATAAAGCGTCATGGTAATAGCTGGCGGCACCAAGGTTTGGACCCAAATACGAGTAAAGCGGTTAATCTCTTTGGTTAACAGGCTACAAAAAGCCGTCCAATATAGACGATACATATTATTTCTCCTTCGCCTGTTCACGCACGATGTTCACAAACAGCTCTTCTAAGCGATTGGCTTTATTGCGCATCGACATGACCATTACCCCCTGCTCACTCAACTGACTGAACACATGGTTTAACGGCTGGGTTTTCTCCACTTCAATCTCTAAAGAATCATTTTCAACACGAGATGACACCACACCTTCCAAACAAGGCATCGGCGAATTTGGGGCAAGATCCAAAATGAACGTTTCCACGTCTAACTTAGCCAGCAAAGACTTCATCGTGGTGTTTTCAATTAACTCACCTCGGTTGATGATGCCGATATTGCGGCACAGCATTTCGGCCTCTTCTAAATAGTGAGTGGTCAAAATGATGGTAATGCCCTGTTTTTGATTGATCTCTTTGAGAAATTCCCACATTGAACGACGCAGCTCGATATCAACACCCGCCGTTGGCTCATCTAAAATCAAAAGTTTAGGTTCATGCATCAGAGCACGTGCGATCATCAGACGACGCTTCATCCCACCAGAAAGATTTCTTGCTCGCTCTTTGCGCTTTTCCCACAAATCGAGCTTGGTCAGATACTTCTCTGCTCGTTGCTTGGCGAGTTCACGCGACACACCGTAATAACCCGCCTGCTGCAACACGATCTGCTCCACGGTTTCAAACTGATTGAAGTTGAATTCCTGTGGCACCAATCCAAGATGTTGCTTTGCCAACTCCAAATCGCGATCAATGTCGTAACCAAAGACTTTGACGTTGCCCGATGTTTTGTTCACCAGAGAAGAAATCACGCCTATTGTGGTGGATTTCCCCGCGCCATTTGGCCCCAACAGCGCATAAAAATCGCCTTCTTGCACGGCTAAACTGATGCCTTTTAGCGCCTCGAAGCCCCCAGCATACGTTTTTCGTAGCTGCTCAATTTGTAATGCATACATAATTTTGTATTGCTCTTTTTCTCTATGATGCCTATCAAATGACGCTTGAGTGGCGACTTTTCAACCCTACATTAGCAATTAATCATAAAAAACTGCCTACACGGAAAATAAAAACGCAGAGGAAGACCTCTGCGTTTTTCTGCGACTCATTCATATGCTTTACACGTTTAAACAAACGCGCCTTGGTGCTCATCTTGCTCTACTTTTTTCACCGCAGCGTTAAGTGCTTCATAGCGGAACTTAAAGGTATTTTCATCCGGCACCAAATCCAGCACGTGGAACTTTTCAAGCTGCTCACGCACGCGTTCATTCGGGCAGAGTAAGTAGACATCACACTGGGCTTCTTGCGCATCTTTAATGGCGTTTTCTAATGCAAGCCCAACGGTGACATCAATCATCGGTACGTCGGTCAAATCGAGAATCATCGCTTCATAATCACTAATACTGCTGTGCTGACGCGAGATCGCTTTCGAGACACTGAAAATCATCGGACCAGACAGGTAAAAGAACAGCACTTTGCCATTGGCGCGGTCAAGCAGGCCACGTTCACTGTCGGTTAATGGCACGTCGTTTTCATCCGCATCACTGATTGCTTTCACTTGCTTGGCTTGCACGCGACTGAGGCGCTCGATAATAAGGATGTTGGAAATGAAGACACCCAGCCCCACCGCCACAATCAGGTCAACAAACACTGTTAGGAGCATTACGCCATACATGATCGCCATGCCTTGCACGCTCACACGGTGCGCACGTTGAATAAAGCTCCAGTCCAAAATGCCGAAACCGACGTACACCGCAATCCCCGCCAAGACCGCCATGGGGATAGGCTCGGTCAACCCGCTCGCGACCAGTACAACCAGTGCCAGAATCAAGGCACGAATCACGCCAGATAACGGAGAACGCGCCCCCACCTGGATATTGGTCACTGTCCCCATAGTTGCGCCCGCACCAGGCAATGCACCAAACAGTCCCGAGATCATGTTGGCAAACCCTTGCCCGCGTAGCTCTTTATCTGAATCATGCTCTTTACGCGTCAGAGAGTCGCCAATCACGGCCGTCAATAAGGTATCAATACAACCGAGCGTGCCCAGCACCAAAGCATCAATCACCATCGCGGTGAAGATTTCACCATTAATCACAGGCACAACAAGAGAAGGCAAACCCGTTGGAATTTCGCCAATCCGGCGCACATCGTCAAAATCAAAAACAATGACAGAAAGTAGCGTGACCGCCACCAACGCGACCAATTGCGCAGGAACATATTTGCGGTACTGCTTGGGGAAAAAGAACAGAATGCCCAACGTCAGCAAGCCAAGGAAAAACTCACTAAACTTCATGTTGGAAATCGTCTCAGGCAACGCAGAAAGTGTGCCGAGAACCCCACCAGCTGGCGCGGCATGGCCAAGTAACGGGGACAATTGCAAAATGATCAGTATCACGCCGATGCCAGACATAAACCCCGACACCACGCTATACGGCATTAGGGTAATGTATTTGCCTAACTTCAATGTGCCTATCAATACCTGAAAGGCACCAGCCATCATGACGATGGTAAAACTAATGGCAATGCCAGATTCTGGGTATTTCGCCACCATGCTGGTTAATACCGCGGTCATGATCACAGTCATTGGCCCAGTTGGTTCAGAAATCAGGGTAGATGAACCACCAAATAACGCTGCAAATAAACCGACTAAAATCGCTCCCCACAAACCGGCTTCAGCCCCTGCTCCAGAGGCCACACCAAATGCTAATGCCAGTGGCAGAGAAATAATGGCTGTGGTGACTCCACCAAACAGATCCCCTTTCAGGTTGATATCGTTAAAACGATCTCCAAACATCACTCAGCTCCCTGTAAAAAACATAAATCGCGCAACTTTAGCAAAAGTTAACCTATTTCGTTAAGTGTTAATTAGATCTCATAAGCCACACCATATAACTTATGGTTTGGTTAACGGCTAAGTTTATGATTTTTTATGCCATAACTAGTCAGATGAGTGCTTTTCTGCCAATTTATTTCGGGTAGTAAATTGTAACATTGTGTATAGTGATGCAAGAATTTTTAGGGAAGTAAGACGCAACATGCCGGAAATAAAGCAACTATTTGAAAATAACTCGAAATGGTCCGAAGAGATCAAATCGCATCAACCGGAGTATTTCTCCAAATTAGAAGAAGGGCAAAATCCCGGCTTTCTTTGGATTGGTTGTTCCGACAGTCGCGTTCCTGCAGAACGCTTGACAGGACTTTACTCAGGTGAATTATTTGTTCATCGTAATGTAGCCAACCAAGTGATCCATACCGATTTAAATTGCCTCTCGGTTGTGCAATACGCTGTTGACGTGTTGAAAGTCAAACATATCATCATCTGTGGCCATTACGGTTGTGGGGGGGTGAACGCTGCGATTGAAAATCCTCGCCTTGGTTTGATCAATAACTGGCTACTGCACATCCGCGATCTCTACCTCAAACATCGCAATTGGTTAGGTGAACTACCAAAAGAAAAATGGGGCGACAAACTGTGTGAAATTAACGTCGCAGAGCAGGTCTACAACTTAGGTAATTCTACGATTATGGAAAGCGCTTGGGAGCGCGGACAAGATGTGGAAATTCACGGCGTTGTCTATGGCATTGGTGATGGCCGCCTACAAGACATTGGCGTACGTTGCTACAGCAGAGAGTCACTCGAAGTCAACTACCAAGCTGCGATGGCAAAAATCCTCAATAGCGATGTGATGAAGTTCCACGAATAGCGCCATCGTTAGACCACCGACACAATCCGTGTTTTAGAGATAGAAACACAATGGCCCACTGTATCAGCGGGCCATTATTATTTATCAGTACCACTTACTCTTGTGGAACGACTTTACCAATGAAGGGCAGATGGCGGTATTTCTGCGCATAATCGATGCCCACACCGACAACAAATTCGTCCGGAATTTCAAAACCGACCCACTTCACCGGAACTGGTACTTCACGGCGAGAAGGTTTATCGAGTAGTGTACAGATCTCGATTGACTTCGGCTCTCTTAAAGACAGGATCTCTTTAATCTTGTTCAGTGTGTTGCCTGTATCGATGATGTCTTCAACGATCAAGACATCTTTACCTTTGATGTCATCATCGAGATCTTTCAGAATGCGAACGTCACGCGAGCTTTCCATTGTATTACCGTAGCTAGAAGCCGTCATAAAATCGACTTGATGCGTGAGTTCAATGGCACGAGCAAGATCCGCCATAAAAACAAACGAACCACGTAGCAAGCCGACTAGCACAAGATCTTCACTACCTTGATAATGCTCAGTAATCTGTCTACCTAATTCACGAACTCGTTCCTGAACGGTCTGCTCAGAAATCATAACTTCTACTGTATGTTTCATACTGTACTCAATGTTTTATCGTTACTAATGGTGAGTTTCGTACCCGAGCTAAGAATCGCTGAGGTCAAGACGCAAACGTTCACCTGAAATTCTTGCGTAGTGTATCACTCCATAAAGCAATCTTTAACCCCTAAACAGCGAAGTTGCTCTCCTTCCTTCTGCTATCTACTAACGCATCAATAACGAGATCTTGCTACCAGTTTACATAAAAGTTGCTCGAGAGAGATATCAATATTGATATTACTGTTCATTTATTCACCACAAGTTATTGACCCAATTCATATGCACCATTACACTCATGAGGCTTAAACGCAATTATTAAAACAATCAATAGGAACCGCTAAGCCGTTCCATTTTATATAAAGACAACTCATTGGTAAGGAAATAATTATGGATTCAATTGCTAAGAGAGCGCGAACGCGTTTATCTCCGATAAGACGCAAACAACAGCTGATGGAAATTGCTTTGGAAGTGTTTGCACGTCGTGGCATTGGGCGAGGAGGTCATGCAGACATCGCTGAAATTGCACAAGTTTCTGTGGCGACCGTCTTCAACTACTTCCCAACTCGCGAAGATCTTGTAGACGAAGTGCTTAACCATGTTGTTCGTCAGTTTTCTAACTTCCTATCTGACAACATCGATTTGGATCTCCATGCGAAAGAAAACATCGCCAACATCACTAACGCCATGATTGAGCTTGTGGTTCAAGACAGCCACTGGTTGAAAGTTTGGTTCGAGTGGAGTGCGTCGACGCGTGATGAAGTTTGGCCTCTGTTTGTCACCACCAACCGTACTAATCAATTGCTGGTACAAAATATGTTCATCAAAGCCATTGAGCGCGGTGAAGTGTGTGATCAACACAACCCAGAAGATTTGGCGAATCTGTTCCACGGCATTTGTTACTCGTTGTTTGTTCAGGCAAATCGTACCAACAATACCGCAGAACTGAGCAAACTGGTCAGCAGCTACTTAGACATGCTATGCATCTATAAACGCGAGCACTAATCGCCAGTAACCTCACATCAAGGTTGGCCACGGCCAACCTTTTTTATGCCCGGATAAACGTGGGGCCGTTTTTGAGGAAAATAAAAAACCGCTGATGATTCAGCGGTTTTTCTTTAGACTATTTCAGAAGATTACTTTTTCTTCTTCGCTTTCGCGTTTGGTAGGTCAGTGATTGTACCTTCAAACACTTCCGCCGCTAGACCAACAGATTCGTGCAGCGTTGGGTGAGCGTGGATAGTTAGTGCGATATCTTCAGCATCACAACCCATCTCGATAGCAAGGCCGATTTCACCAAGCAGTTCACCACCGTTGGTACCAACGATAGCACCACCGATAACGCGATGCGTTTCTTTATCAAAGATCAGCTTAGTCATACCGTCAGCACAATCAGAGGCGATTGCACGACCCGATGCTGCCCATGGGAAAGTAGCCACTTCGTAGTTGATGCCTTCTGCTTTCGCTTCTTTCTCAGTCTTACCAACCCACGCCACTTCTGGCTCAGTGTACGCAATTGAAGGAATGACTTTAGGATCGAAGTAGTGCTTCTTACCAGATATAACTTCTGCAGCAACGTGACCTTCATGCACACCTTTGTGCGCTAGCATTGGTTGACCAACGATGTCACCGATAGCAAAGATGTGAGGAACGTTAGTACGCATTTGCTTGTCAACGTTGATGAAACCGCGCTCGTCGATTTCAAGACCCGCTTTTTCACCGTCGATCAGTTTGCCGTTTGGTACACGACCGATAGCCACAAGAACGGCATCGTAGCGCTCAGCTTCTGCTGGTGCTTTTTTGCCTTCCATTGAAACGTAGATACCATCTTCTTTCGCTTCAACTGCCGTTACTTTCGTTTCCAGCATTAGGTTAAATTTCTTGCTGATACGCTTGGTGTAAACCTTGACGATATCTTTGTCTGCCGCTGGAATCACTTGATCAAACATTTCCACAACGTCGATCTGTGAACCTAGCGAATGATAAACGGTACCCATTTCTAGGCCGATGATACCACCACCCATGATCAGCAGCTTTCCTGGTACTTCTTTCAGTTCAAGCGCATCAGTTGAGTCCCAAATACGTGGGTCTTCATGTGGGATAAATGGCAGTTTGATTGGACGAGAACCTGCAGCAACGATCGCGTTATCGAAGTTAACCACGGTTTTACCGTCTTCGCCTTCGACTTCAATCGTATTAGGGCCAGTGAATTTACCAAAGCCATTCACCACGTTCACTTTACGCATCTTAGCCATACCGCCAAGACCGCCAGTCAACTGGTTGATTACTTTTTCTTTCCAAAGACGAACTTTGTCGATGTCTGTTTGAGGCTCGCCAAATACGATGCCGTGCTCAGCAAGCGCTTTTGCTTCTTCGATCACTTTCGCAACGTGAAGCAGTGCTTTCGATGGGATACAACCCACGTTCAGACACACACCACCAAGGGTGTTGTAACGTTCAATAAGAACAGTGTCCAGACCTAAGTCTGCACAACGGAATGCAGCGGAGTAACCAGCAGGACCGGCACCAAGTACTACCACCTGGGCTTTAATTTCTTTGCTCATTTTGACCTCTTGTAGTCATTATCCCTAACAGGCTGAGTGAGTTTTGATTTTTGTTTAAGAGTGGTTTGTTTTAAACATTTTCAGACCGCCAACAGTTTACAGAGATGTTAATGGTGTGAAAAGTAAATCAATTTAGCCTGTGAGCCAGACGACAATTCGATGGACAAAAAACACACGAGTGCTCGCTTGTCATCCAATTGTCCGATAATTCTATTAACAGAGGCGGCTGTTAGGCCGCCTCTCAATGTTCACGTTGATTACAGAACCAAACGACGAATGTCAGATAGGCACTCGTTTAGATAAGTAATGAAACGCGCACCTTCTGCACCATCAATCACACGGTGGTCGTATGACAGAGATAGCGGCAGTTGTAGGCGAGGAGCGAACTCTTTACCATTCCAAACAGGCTTGATCTCAGACTTAGATACACCAAGGATACCCACTTCTGGCGCGTTTACGATTGGTGTAAACGCAGTACCACCGATACCACCTAGGCTTGAAATCGTGAAACAGCCACCTTGCATATCCGCTGCAGTCAGCTTACCAGCACGTGCTTTCTTAGAAACCACCATCAGCTCTTCAGACAGCTCGTAAATGCCTTTCTTGTTCACGTCTTTAAAGACAGGAACCACTAGGCCATTTGGCGTATCGACTGCGATACCGATGTTCACGTATTTCTTCAGAATCAAGCTCTCACCATCTTCTGATAGTGAAGAGTTGAACGCTGGGAACGCTTCTAGCGCTTTAGCAGCCGCTTTCATGATGAACACAAGTGGCGTGATCTTCATGCCCGAGTCTTTCTTCGCTTCAATCGCGTTTTGCTCTTTGCGGAAGTTTTCTAGCTCAGTGATGTCAGCGTTATCCCACTGTGTAACGTGAGGGATCATGACCCAGTTACGATGTAGGTTTGCACCAGAGATCTTCTTAATGCGAGATAGTGGCTGAACTTCTGTTTCACCAAACTTGCTGAAGTCCACTTTCGGCCATGGTAGTAGACCAAGCGCTGCGCCATCGCCTTTACCAGACGCTGCTGCAACTGCACCAGACTCAAGACGCTTAAGTGCGTCTTTCACGTAAGCTTGAACGTCTTCTTTCAGGATACGGCTCTTACGACCAGAACCTTTCACTTTCGCTAGGTTTACACCGAATTCGCGTGCTAGACGACGAACCACTGGTGAAGCGTGTGCGTAAACATTGTTCTCTTCAAACTCAGTTGCCGCTGGAGCTGCTGCAGGTTTCGCTGCTTCAGCTTTAGGAGCGGTCGCTGCTGGAGCTGCTGCTGGAGCAGGTGCCGCTGCTGCAACTGGCGCTGCGCCAGCAACAGGGGTCCCTGCGACCTCAAACACCATGATTAGAGAACCAGTAGAAACTTTGTCACCAGCTGCTACTTTGATTTCTTTAACAGTACCAGCAAATGGTGCAGGTACTTCCATAGATGCTTTGTCGCCTTCTACAGTAATCAGAGATTGCTCTTCAGTTACTGTATCGCCAACCGCTACCATGATTTCAGTCACTTCAACTTCGTCGCCGCCGATATCAGGAACGTTAACTTCTTTACGTTCCGGCGTTCCGGCTCCAGAGACTACTGCTGGAGCCGCCGCCGGAGCTGCTGCAACTGGTGCAGGTGCTGCTACGCCTGAACCTGCTACTTCAAAGATCATCACTAGTGAGCCTGTCGATACTTTATCGCCTGCTGCCACTTTGATTTCTTTTAGAGTACCTGCGAATGGCGCTGGTACTTCCATTGAAGCTTTGTCACCTTCTACTGTCAGTAGAGATTGCTCTTCAGCGATTGAATCGCCAACAGCCACGAGGATTTCAGTGACTTCAACTTCGTCACCACCGATATCCGGTACACAAACTTCTTTCAGTTCACTTGCTGCCGCAGCTGCAGGTGCAGCTACTGGAGCCGCTTCTGCCGCTGGAGCAGGCGCAGCTGCGCCCGCTTCTTCGAAGATCATGATAAGTGAACCTGTTGTTACTTTATCACCAGCAACAACTTTGATTTCTTTTACGATACCCGCTTGAGATGCTGGTACTTCCATAGAAGCCTTGTCGCCTTCTACCGTAATGAGAGACTGCTCTTCTTCAACCTTGTCGCCAACGCTTACAAGAATCTCAGTAACTTCAACCTCATCCGCACCGATATCAGGTACATTAATTTCGATTGCCATTATTCTTTCCTACCTTCAATTAAGCGTATAGCGGGTTAGTTTTTTCAGTGTCGATGTCGAACTTCTTGATTGCTTCCACAATCACAGACTTCTCAACTTCGCCACGTTTCGCCAGTTCAGTTAGCGCAGCAACCACGACGTAACCTGCGTTCACTTCGAAGTGACGACGTAGGTTTTCACGGCTGTCTGAACGACCAAAGCCATCAGTACCCAGCACTTTGTAAGACTCAGCAGGAATGAATGCACGAACCTGCTCAGCGTAGTTCTTCATGTAGTCAGTCGCCGCAATTGCAGGCTCAGTACCCATTACAGTTTGGATGTAAGGTACTTGCGCTTCTGCTTCTGGGTGAAGCATGTTGTAACGCTCACACGCTTGACCATCACGAGTCACTTCATTGAACGACGTTACAGAGTAAACGTCTGACGCAATGCCGTACTCATCGCTTAGGATTTGAGCCGCTTTACGCACTTCGTTCATGATAGTACCAGAGCTCAACAGCTGAACTTTACCTTTCGAACCTGTGTAAGTTTCTAGCTTGTAGATACCCTTACGAATGCCTTCTTCAGCGCCTGCTGGCATTGCTGGCATTGCGTAGTTCTCGTTCATCAGAGTTAGGTAGTAGAACACGTTCTCTTGATCACCATACATACGACGGATACCGTCTTGTAGGATAACCGCCACTTCGTAAGCGAATGTTGGGTCGTAAGAGATACAGTTCGGTACAGTACCTGCCATGATGTGTGAGTGACCGTCTTCGTGCTGTAGACCTTCACCGTTTAGCGTTGTACGACCTGCTGTAGCACCTAATAGGAAACCACGAGCTTGTTGGTCACCCGCCATCCACGCCATGTCGCCAACACGTTGGAAACCGAACATAGAGTAGTAGATGTAGAACGGGATCATTGGTAGGTCATTGGTCGAGTATGACGTTGCCGCCGCAACCCATGAAGACATAGCACCTAGTTCGTTGATACCTTCTTGCAGTACTTGACCTGACGTTGCTTCTTTGTAGTAAGAAACGATGTCACGGTCTTGTGGTGTGTAGTTCTGGCCGTGTGGGTTGTAAATACCGATTTGACGGAACAGACCTTCCATACCAAATGTACGCGCTTCGTCAGCAATGATAGGAACAATGTTTTCACCAATGTTCTTATCTTTAAGCAGTACGTTTAGAGTACGTACAAACGCCATGGTTGTAGAGATGTCACGCTTCTGCTCTTCTAGCAGAGGTTGGAACTCTTCAACAGCTGGAATCACGAGCTCTTTGGTGAAGTTAGGTAGACGCTGTGGCGTGTAACCTTTCAGCGCTTTACGACGAGCGTGTAGGTATTCGTATTCTTTCGAACCTTCTTCCAAAGTTAGGTATGGAAGTTCTTTTACTGCTTCGTCCGTTAGGATGTCTTGAAGGCCTAGGCGATCACGTAGATGTAGCACGTGAGTCATGTCCATCTTCTTAACTTGGTGCGCGATGTTCTTGCCTTCCGCCGCTTCACCCATGCCGTAACCTTTAACGGTTTTCGCTAGGATAACCGTTGGACGCCCTTGGGTGTCTTGCGCATTTTTGAATGCTGCGTACAGTTTAGAAGACTCGTGACCACCACGCTTAAGCGCGAAAATTTGATCGTCAGTCATGTCTGCCACTAGCGCTGCAGTTTCAGGGTACTTACCAAAGAAATGCTCACGTACGTACGCGCCATCTTTCGATTTGAATGTTTGGTAGTCACCGTCGATGGTTTCGTTCATCAGTTGAAGAAGCTTACCCGTGGTGTCTTTAGCTAGTAGTGAATCCCAGTTGTTACCCCAGATTACTTTCACTACGTTCCAGCCAGCACCTTTGAACAGACCTTCAAGTTCTTGAATGATCTTACCGTTACCCATTACAGGGCCATCGAGACGCTGCAGGTTACAGTTGATTAGGAAACATAGGTTGTCTAGCTTCTCACGTGCAGCGAAAGAGATAGCACCACGTGATTCTGGCTCATCCATCTCACCGTCACCTAGGAACGCGTATACACGTTGCTCAGTCGTGTCTTTTAGACCACGGCCATTTAGGTATTTCAGGAAGCGCGCTTGGTAGATCGCAGAAATCGGACCAAGACCCATAGATACGGTTGGGAACTGCCAGAACTCAGGCATTAGTTTAGGGTGCGGGTATGATGGAATACCTTTGCCGTCCACTTCTTGACGGAAGTTGTCTAGTTGCTCAGCCGTTAGACGACCTTCAACGAACGCACGTGCGTAGATCCCTGGAGAGATGTGACCTTGGTAATAAACCAAGTCGCCACCATCTTTCTCGTTTGGTGCACGGAAGAAGTGGTTGAAACAGGTTTCGTAGAATGCTGCAGAAGACTGGAAAGACGCCATGTGGCCGCCTAGCTCTAGGTCTTTCTTAGAAGCACGTAGAACGATCATGATTGCGTTCCAACGGATGATGGAACGGATACGACGCTCAAGCGTAGTATCACCAGGGTAAGCTGGTTCTTGGTTCGCTGGAATCGTGTTGATGTAGTTGGTTGTGATGCCAGTCGGCATATCAACGCCATCTAGGCGAGCTTTGTCTAGAACTTGCTCTAGTAGGTACTGTGCACGTTCTACACCTTCTTCACGAACTACTGACTCAAGTGCTTGTAACCATTCTTGAGTTTCAAGTGCGTCTACGTCATGCTTCATATCAGACATGGCGATCTATCCTTCTGTTGGTTGGATCTACGTTAAACTTGCAATGAGTCCGATTAAGACTCATTACCTCGTTGAATTCGACGTAAAGAGCGTTCTCTACGTGACTCTTCACGAGTCAAATCCAACAATGTTTCTTCGATGTACGCTAAATGCGAATGGGACATTTCACGCGCCTTTTCTGGCTGACCAGAAACAATCGCATCCACAATATTAGCCCGATGTTTGCTGACTTTTTCCACCACTTCAGCGCGGCGGTGCAGCAATTTCAGATTCTGTAAGACATTTTGCTCGAGTAACGGCGAGAGGCTACGAACAATATGCAGTAGCACGACATTGTGTGAAGCTTCGGTTAATGCAACCAAAAACGCCATCACTGCGGCCGCTTCCGCTTCTACATCTTTTTTTGCCTGCTCAGCGCTAATTTTTTCCAGGCAAGCCTGAATACGAGCGAAGTCTTGCTCGGTACCACGCAACGCAGCGAAATACGCAGAAATACCTTCCATCGCATGGCGCGATTCGAGTAAATCAAGCTGTGTTTCAGAGTGGCTAGACAATAAATTTAGCAGAGGATCGGAAAAACTTTTCCAGATGTTCTCACTGACAAACGTGCCACCACCTTGACGGCGAGTAAGCAGACGTTTGGCTTCCAAGCGTTGAATCGCTTCACGAACAGAAGGACGTGACACCTCGAACTGTTTGGCCAGTTCGCGTTCTGGCGGCAATTGCTGCCCTGGTGCCAATATTCCCTCGACGATCAGTCTTTCCAACTCTTGTTCAATCACATCAGAAAGTTTCGGCTGACGAATCCTTTGATAAGCCATATTTATTATTCTTTTTCTCTTTGCTGTTAATTGGTAATACCAATTCTAAGTTGGTGCAGAAATTAACATAATTAAAACGCAACTGTCCAGCCAAAAATTGACCTAAATCATAGAACACCTCACGCTTCAACACTTTGCTAACATTCGCTCATTAAAACGGCAATAGAATTGGTCTTACCAATTACAAATAGTAAACAGATGGGGAAAGGGCGTGCTAGCAAAACGGTTAAAGAAAAACAAAAAAAGACAAAATATTGTGCCTCATTTGCCCCTTAGGTCGCTTACCCCACGATTAAACGTAGTTAACTTTTAACAAGACGAAATAATTTTCGATATAAAAAAGGTAAGCCATGATGCTTACCTTTTTGTGACGACCTTGCGATTGATTTACATTTTTGCAACCAACCCATCTTGAGAAAGTAAAGTGCGATAATAACGCCAGTCAAAACTTAAACCGGGATCGGTTTTTCTTAGCGGTGCAATGTATTGGTGCCCAGTAATTCGAGGAAGGGTGATGTGCGGGTATTGGCGCATTAAGGTTCTGGTGAGCTCGCTTAACGCTTGATACTGCGCTTCGGTATAAGCGACAAAATCACTGCCCTCAAGCTCAATACCAATCGAATAATCATTGCAGCGCTCAACCCCGGCAAAGCTGGATGCACCCGCATGCCAAGCGCGATCTTCAAAAGAGACAAACTGCACCACTTCCCCATCTCTTTTAATCAAGCAGTGAGCCGAAACACGCATCTGATGAATCACTTGGAAAAAAGGATGCGCGCTTGGGTCAAGCTGGCCTTGAAAAAAGTCCTCTATATAGTGGCCACCAAACTGACCGGGAGGCAGGCTAATATTGTGCACCACCAGCAGAGAAATTGGCTTTCCTTGTGGCCTCGCATCAAAAAACGGCGACGAAACTCGCTTGACGCCCTCCAACCATCCTTGCGTGATCACAGCTTGCATATCATCTCCATGGGTTTGTCAATTAACTGCTGAAATTGTTACCTATGCAGAGTATCATGCGTTGCAATTCCCCTTTCAAGATAAGATTTGCGATGAAGAACACACATAACAGCCAAGAACGCCTTGATTATTTGAAGCAACAGCTCCCTATCGAAATCACCCGAGCGGTTACCGACACGCTGAAAGAAGACTTGGGCGGTTCGCTAAACGCTGACAATGATGTGACTGCCGCGCTTATCCCAGCAGAGGCCATGAATACAGCGACCATCATCACTCGCGAACACGGCGTATTTTGTGGCCAAGCATGGGCGGATGAAGTGTTCAAACAGCTCGGCGGCAAAGTGACCATTGAGTGGCACGTAAAAGATGGCGACAACGTCGAACCGAATCAAACGCTTTGCACACTCACAGGCCCTGCCCGTGATTTGCTCACAGGTGAGCGCAACGCGATGAACTTTATTCAAACCCTGTCTGGTTGTGCAACCATCACCGCGCAATACGCCGCGAAGATTGCGCATACCGAGTGTCGCTTATTAGATACACGCAAAACCATCCCGGGCCTACGCAGCGCCTTAAAGTACGCTGTAGCCTGTGGTGGCGGCTACAACCACCGAATTGGCGTGTTTGACGCTTACCTGATCAAAGAAAACCACATCATTGCCTGCGGTGGCATCACTCAAGCGATCACCAAAGCAAAAGAGCTGCAACCTGGAAAGCCCGTGGAAGTGGAAACTGAGAATCTCGATGAACTGCGTGAAGCCATTCACGCGGGTGCTGACATCATTATGCTTGACAACTTCACCACCGAGATGATGCGACAAGCGGTGGAAATTAACGCAGGCCGCGCAGCACTGGAAAACTCAGGCAACGTCACATTAGAAACCATCGCAGAATACGCAGAAACCGGCGTGGATTACATTTCGGTTGGTGCCCTGACCAAGCATGTCAAAGCGATGGACTTATCAATGCGTTTTCAATAACGCCCTCACGTCAATCGCACCTCTGACCAGATTCCGTAAAGTGGAAGAGAGACATAATAAGGGCCCAAGCGGCCCTTATATTCATTCTATAAATTTCATATCAACCTCACATTCAGCTAGCAACAGAGTGAAACAAAAAGTGAAAGAGTTTTAATTCACTCGAAAGCCATTTTCAGCACGATATCCAGCACAGGGTTTCCTTGAATACTCTATCGATAAGCTCCTAGAGCGAATTTCATAGATTGAAGGAAATCATGATGAAAAAGATAAATAGATCGAAGAAACAACAAGGTTTTACCTTGATTGAATTGATGATAGTGGTCGGCATTATTGGCATTATCAGTGCGTTAGCTATCCCTGCCTACAAAAGCTATGTCTTAAAAACCGAAGCGAGTACCGCTGTCGGCGTTCCAAGAGCGTTATTAACCAATGTTGACATGTTTATTCAAGAGGAAGGCAAGTTTCCAAGCTCTACGGAAGCTACCGAACTAGAAGCTATCGGTGCTGCTACCGATATGAGTGCGCTAGGGACGCTGGCTATTTCGCCAACAGGAGCGAATACCAAAACAGGCAAAATCGTCTTTACACTTGGGGCTAATGCCTCATTGAGTGGTAAGAAAATCCAGTTTGTCAAATCAGCCAATGGTTGGAAGTGTACTCAAGACACAGGTGAAACACTAAAAAGCTGTGAGGCAGGCACAATTCAATAAATGCAAACTAACCTTGCCACCATTCTCCGTCAGGCCAACCAACTTAGCCTAACGCAAGAACAAGCGTGTCGAGAAATCATGCAAGCTTCTGGTGTAACCGCACCGGAAGCTTTGTTGCATTTGGGTTTTTTCCAAGCCGATGAGCTCACCGAGCAACTCAGCGCCATTTTTGGTTTGCCGCCAACCGACCTGAATCGCTACAACTATCAAGAACTGTGCAATCAACTTGGCTTACGTGAGCTGATCACCCGCCACCAAGCGCTGCCACTGCAAAAAAGCAGCGCTGGTTTAATCCTCGCGGTGGCCGACCCGACCAATAATCAAGCCGAAGATGACTTTCGCTTTGCTACTGGCTTGCAAGTGGAGATTGTTCTTGCCGACAACCTAGAACTGCAGGCAGCGATTCGCCGTTTGTACGGCAAAAGCATCAAACAGAGCCAAGAAAGTGGCCTCAAAGAGATCCATCAAGATGAACTGGCTAACTTGGTTAAAGTCTCCGATGACGAAGTCGAATCGATTGAAGACTTAAGCCAAGATGAATCGCCAGTGAGCCGCTTTATCAACCAGATTTTGCTCGATGCGGTGCGCAAAGGCGCATCCGATATTCATTTTGAACCGTATGAAAATCAATACCGCGTGCGCTTGCGCTGCGACGGTATTTTGGTGGAGATACAACAACCGCCGAGCCATTTAAGTCGTCGTTTGTCGGCTCGACTCAAAATTCTTTCCAAACTTGATATTGCCGAGCGGCGCTTGCCACAAGATGGCCGCATTAAGCTGCGCTTAAACCAAGACACCGCGATTGATATGCGCGTTTCCACTTTACCGACCCTGTTTGGTGAAAAAATTGTGTTGCGATTGCTCGACAGTTCAAGCAGCAGCCTAGACATTGATAAGCTGGGTTATAACCCACAGCAAAAACAGCTCTACCTTAACGCCTTGCGCAAGCCGCAAGGGATGATTTTGATGACAGGTCCCACCGGCAGCGGCAAAACCGTTTCGCTCTATACTGGCCTAAGTTTGCTTAACCGACCGGAGGTCAACATCTCCACCGCTGAAGATCCGGTCGAGATTAACCTCCCTGGTATCAACCAAGTGCAAGTGAAGCCAAAAATCGGTTTTGGTTTTGCCGAAGCGCTGCGCTCTTTTTTACGCCAAGACCCGGATATCGTCATGGTGGGTGAAATCCGCGATCTCGAAACCGCAGAAATCGCGGTCAAAGCCGCGCAAACTGGCCACCTTGTGCTATCAACGTTACACACAAATTCCGCAGCAGAAAGCATCGTTCGTCTCTCCAACATGGGGATTGCCAGCTTCAACTTAGCGTCTTCGTTGAGTTTGATCATCGCGCAGCGCCTCGCTCGCCGATTGTGTCGCCATTGCAAACAGCCTCATCCCTATGACGCACTGTTGGAATCGCTCCACCTCACTCGGCAAGACCAAATTTATCAGGCCAATAAGCAAGGATGTCACCACTGCACCAATGGTTACGCTGGGCGTATTGGCATTTACGAAGTGATGCCATTTGATAACGCCTTAGCCGAAGCGATTGTCAGAAACGCTTCGGTACAAAGCATCGAAATGCTTGCACAACAAAAAGGCATGATGACGCTGAAAGAGTCGGGCATCGAAAAGCTCAAGCAAGGCATCACTAGCCTAGAAGAGTTGCAACGCGTGCTTTATTTGTAATGTTATTTTTGTCATTCGTTAGTCATCGCCACTGAAAGGAAGCGATATGAAGCTCAAAACCCATTCACAAATCAAAAACTATCAATGGAAAGGGATCAACAGCTCTGGAAAAAAAGTGTCCGGCAATACGCTGGCACTCACCGAGCTGGAAGTGCGTGACAAGCTGAAAATGCAGCAGATCCAGATTAAAAAGATCAAAAAAGCCAGTGTGTCGGTTTTTACCCGTTTAAGCCACAAAGTGAAAGGCAAAGACATCACCATCCTCACTCGGCAACTGGCTACCATGCTGACCACTGGCGTCCCTATCTTGCAATCGCTCAAGTTGGTGTCCGACAACCACCGTAAAGCGGAAATGAAGTCCATTTTGGCCAATGTCAGCAAAGCGGTTGAAGCAGGCACACCACTCTCTAAAGCACTGCGCAGTGCCAGTCCACTTTTTGACGGCATCTATGTTGATCTCGTTGCCACGGCAGAACAGTCTGGCAACCTTCCTCAGGTGTTTGAGCGCCTAGCGTTTTATCGTGAGAAAAATGAGCAGCTACGCTCGAAAGTAATCAAAGCGCTGATTTATCCTTGCATGGTGGTTTTGGTCTCATTAGGGGTGTCGTATTTGATGTTGACCCAAGTCATTCCCGAGTTTCGCAAAATGTTCACTGGATTTGGCGCGGATCTCCCTTGGTTTACCCAGAAAGTGCTCGATATCTCCGATTTTGTCCAAGCCTACAGCAGTTGGTTTTTTATCACGTTACTCACTTCAATCTATCTTCTTCGTGGCATCAGCAAGAAATCGCCGCAGTTTCGCTTACGACTATCTCGCTTGGGTTTAAGAATTCCAGTGATCGGCGGTGTTTTGTCCAAAGCGGCAATTGCCAAGTTTAGCCGCACACTGGCCACCAGCTTCAGTGCAGGTATTCCGATCCTCACCAGTTTAAAAAATACCAGCAAGACATCAGGCAATCTCCATTATCAATACGCCATTGAGGATGTTTATCGTGACACCGCCGCTGGGATGCCGATGTATATCGCCATGCGCAACAGTGCCGCCTTTCCTGAACTCGTGTTACAGATGGTGATGATTGGTGAGGAGTCGGGACGGATGGATGACATGTTGAACAAAATTGCCACCATCTATGAATTTGAAGTCGACAATACCGTGGATAACTTGGGTAAGATCCTTGAGCCTTTGATCATCGTTTTTCTCGGGATCGTCGTCGGTGGTCTGGTCGCAGCTATGTATTTACCGATCTTTAACTTAATGAGTGTTATGGGATAAGATAACCCCCACTGCTTACCTTCTGTCATATCAAGCAAGCTATTGGCTTGCTTGAGCTATTTTAGCCCAAACCACAAAGAGAACGACGATATATGGACGCGTTACAATACTACCCTTGGCTTTACATTGCTTTAGCTTCCCTGTTTGGTCTACTGGTAGGCAGTTTTCTTAATGTCGTGATCTATCGTCTTCCAAAAATGATGGAACTGGAGTGGCGCCAAGAGTGTGCGGAATCCTTTCCTGAATACAAAATATCACCGCCGACAGAATCCCTAACATTAAGCACGCCGCGTTCAAGCTGTCCTTCGTGCCATACCCCAATACGAGCTCGAGACAATATCCCAGTGCTAAGCTGGCTGATGCTAAGAGGCAAATGTCATCAATGCCAAGCCAAGATCAGTGTTCGTTACCCTATTGTCGAAGCACTAAGCGCCTTATTGTGTGGTCTCGTGGCTTGGAAATTTGGTTATACAGCGATGACCGTGGCACTGATTGGTTTTACTCTGGTGTTGATCGCCGCCACCTTCATCGACTTAGACACCATGTTATTGCCCGATCAGCTGACCCTACCGCTCACCTGGGCAGGCATCGCGTTGGCGTTACTAGGGATAAGCCCAGTAACTCTGCAAGATGCGGTTATCGGTGCAATGGCGGGTTATCTCTGCCTTTGGAGCGTTTATCACCTTTTCCTTTTGCTGAGAGGAAAAGAAGGCATGGGCTACGGCGACTTCAAACTGCTCGCAGCGCTTGGAGCATGGCTTGGCTGGCAGTATCTGCCGATGATCATCTTGCTTTCTTCGGTTGTCGGGCTGATCTTTGGTCTCATTCAACTCAGGATGAAAAGACAAGGCGTTGAGATGGTTTTTCCATTTGGGCCTTATCTGGCCATTGCTGGATGGGTAGCACTGATGTGGGGGGAGCAAATTATCTCTTGGTATCTTAATAGCGTTATGGGAATGTCATAATGGCTTTTGTTGTAGGTTTAACGGGTGGTATCGCCAGTGGAAAGACCACCGTCGCCAATCTCTTTCACCAGCAGTTTAACATTGATATTGTCGATGCAGACATTGTCGCAAGAGAAGTGGTAACACCGGGCAGTCTAGGTTTGAAGGCGATCGTTGATCATTTCGGACCTAACATTTTGACAGAAAATGGCGAACTGGATCGTGCACAACTAAGAGATCAGATATTTCGTCATCCAGACGAGAAAACTTGGCTCAATCAACTGCTACATCCAATGATCCGCAATGAGATGGTGGAGCAACTCAAATCCGTCACCTCAGCTTACGCCCTTTTAGTGGTCCCCTTACTGGTAGAAAACCAATTGCAAACGCTGTGTAATCGCGTCTTAGTGGTAGACGTTGAGGAAAAAACACAACTTGAGCGAACGATGTTACGTGATGGTGTAGACGAACAACAAGTCCGGGCCATACTGAACGCGCAAGCCTCTCGGCAAGAGCGCCTTGCCTTGGCGGACGATGTGGTTAAAAACGAGCCAACAGACCGAAATCTTTTGCAGCAAATCACAGATTTACACCAAAAGTACCTAGCCATGAGTGCGCAAAATCGGTGACAATAACTCAGAGACGACGACAGGCCCGCTAGATGACCACGCATAAATTCGAACATCCACTCAACGAAAAGACTCGTATTTACTTGAGAGTCGAATCACTGCTTCAACAGGCAAACAGTGCCGCCTCATTTTCAGAGCCACATCAACATCAGCTGTTCTTTCGATCTATCTTTGATCTCGTCGAAATTTTTGAACAGATTCAACTCAAAAGTGAGTTAGCCAAAGACATTGAAAAGCAAAGGCTGCTTTATCGCAGTTGGCTAGATGTTGACGGTGTCGATCAAGCCACTTTGCAAGCTCTGCTCAATGATGCCGATCGCACTCATGCTGGGTTGATGCAAGCACCTAGGTTTGGCCAATCCTTAAAAGAAGATCGCTTTCTCAGTTCTATTCGCCAGCGTTTTAGTTTGCCTGGTGGTTCGTGTTGTTTTGATTTACCTGCATTACATTACTGGCTGCACTTACCTATCGAACGTAAGAGACAAGATGCTCAAAAGTGGCTTTGTAGCCTCAAGCCTCTGTCCGATGCGCTTCACCTCTGGTTGAAACTGACACGAGAAACCGGACATTTTAGAAAGCAAATCGCGCGCAATGGCTTTTTCCAAAGTGACGCAGAAGAGGCCAATATTCTTCGCTTACATATTCCAATGGAATTTGGTGTTTACCCGATGATTTCGGGCCACAAAAATCGCTTTGCCATCAAATTTATCAGTTTCGAAACTGGCCAAGCTTGTAGCCAAGATGTTGGCTTTGAACTGGCGATATGCAGTTAGATTTGACGCTCAGTCACCTCGCTTTATTTTATGTTTACTAACCCTTTTCTTGCTAATCAATAGATTGAATACCGGTTTTATTATTTATGACAAAAATCACCATCGTAAAATGCCCACAGTGTGGTACCGATGTCGAATGGGGCGAGCAAAGCCCTCACCGCCCTTTTTGCAGCAAAAAATGCCAAATGATTGATTTTGGTGAATGGGCAGATGAAGAAAATACCATTCCTGGTGCACCAGATATGTCTGACAGTGACGGTTGGTCTGAAGAGCAATATTAAAGTTTTCTAGTTTTCTAGTGATTAAAGAAGGTTGATGTTCTCGCATCAACCTTTTTTTATTTTTCCATTTCGACATGCTGACAAACTGGCAAACATAAAAAAGCGGAGGCCTAATGGCCTCCGCTAACACTATGAGAATGCGAGTTATAGCATTACTTCTTAGTAAGCTTCTCTTTGATACGAGCAGCTTTACCAGATAGATCGCGTAGGTAGTACAGTTTGGCACGACGTACTGCACCGCGGCGTTTCACTTCAATGCTAGCAACGATTGGAGAGTGAGTTTGGAACGTACGCTCAACACCTTCACCGTTAGAGATCTTACGAACAGTGAATGCAGAGTGTAGACCACGGTTACGGATTGCGATTACAACGCCTTCAAAAGCCTGTAGACGCTCACGGTCACCTTCTTTTACCTTAACTTGAACAACAACAGTGTCACCTGGTGCAAATTTAGGTAGGTCTTGCTTCATTTGCTCTTGCTCAAGAGCTTTGATGATGTTACTCATTTTTAAAATTCCTAGAATAAACTGATACTAAATTAAATAGGTTACTTGCGCTTATAGTGAGTATCTTGAATGAACTCAGCAAGTAATTGTTCCTGTTCGTCAGTCAGAGCTAGGTTTTCCAGGAGCTCTGGTCTTCTTAGCCAGGTGCGGCCTAACGACTGTTTCAGTCGCCAGCGACGAATTTCCTTATGGTTGCCGGACATCAGTACCTCAGGTACTTCTTTGCCATCCAACACTTCAGGACGCGTATAGTGAGGGCAATCTAACAAGCCATTAGCAAAAGAATCTTCTTCTGCCGACGCAAAATCCCCTAATACCCCAGGAACAAACCTAGAGACAGAGTCAATCAACGTCATGGCTGGTATTTCACCACCCGTCATCACAAAATCCCCAATTGACCATTCTTCGTCAACTTCAGATTGAATGATGCGCTCATCTACCCCTTCATATCGGCCACAAATCAGAAGCAAGTTCTCATTGGTTGCCAATTCTTCCACTCCTTTTTGGTCGAGCTTACGACCTTGAGGAGAAAGGTAAATGACTTTCGTCTTGCCTGGTGAGGCTTGTTTGGCTGCATGAATGGCATCGCGCAAAGGCTGAACCATCATTAACATACCAGGGCCGCCACCATAAGGTCGGTCATCAACTGTGCGATGTTTATCGTGAGTGAAATCACGAGGATTCCATGTCTCAATCGATAAAAGACCTTTTTTAACCGCTTGACCTGTTACTCCAAAATCAGTAACAGAACGGAACATTTCAGGAAAAAGGCTAATGACGCCAACCCACATGTTTATCTCGCTCTGTAGCTTTGGAGATTAGAATCCAGGATCCCAGTCAACTTCGATCCGTTGAGCTTCGCGATCAACTTTGATGATCACTTGCTCTTCAAGGAACGGAATTAAACGTTCCTTTTGCCCAAAAGCATCTTTTAGATTTGCTTTTACTACGAGAACATCGTTTGAGCCCGTTTCTAGCATGTCTGTAACGACACCCAGATCGTAACCATTGGTGGTTACCACTTGCATTCCAAACAATTCTCGCCAGTAGAATTCATCTTCTGACAATTCAGGTAGTACAGCAGGGTCAATAGCGATCTCAAGGTTAGTCAGGAGATGCGCGTCTTCGCGAACATCTAGACCTTCCAGCTTTGCCACCATACCTTTGTTATGGCGCTTCCAGCTTTCAACCTTGAACTCGACCCACTCGCCTTTTTGGTTAACGTACCAAGGGCTGTAATCAAATAGGCTTTCGGCATTGTCTGTGTAGGAAAAAACTTTGAGCCAACCACGAATGCCGTAAGTAGAACCAAATTTACCAACAACAATACGCTCATCACTCATTGTTTCTTTACCTTTCATCGACATACACTAGTTTCTTAATTAAGCCGCTTTTTGAGCGTCTTTAACTAGCTTAGCAACACGGTCAGATAGAGATGCGCCTTGACCAACCCAGTGGTTAACGCGATCTAGATCGATACGTAGACCTTCTTCTTGACCTTGTGCAGTTGGGTTAAAGAAACCAACTTTCTCGATGAAACGGCCAGTTGCAACATTGCGGCTGTCCGCTACTACGATTTGATAAAATGGACGCTTTTTAGCGCCGTGACGTGCCAAACGAATGGTTACCATGTCGTCCTCTTTGCTTTCTCAAAAATAAAATTAACCCCAGAAACCATCTATCACTAAACAGTTTGGGGTCTCGTGCCAAAATAAAGCTCCGGAATTTTACTCTTATTAAGCTGTATTGCAAGGGGGTTGTTACTTTTTCACCAACATAAATTCAATTTTCAATTTGTGATGGAGATAACAGGTTGAAAAACAGGCGGGGATGAGAAATTGGAGATAGAAAATAATTAGGCCCTAATGAAGACTAGGGCCTAAATGTGATTAGCGACCAAACGGGTTAAAACCACCACCCATTCCGCCCATCATACCTTGCATGTTGCGCATCATGCCTTTCATGCCGCCTTTTTGCATTTTCTTCATCATCTTCTGCATTTGGGTAAACTGCTTAAGAAGACGGTTGACATCCTGCACTTGAGTACCAGAACCCGCTGCAATACGTTTTTTACGCGATCCTTTAATAAGATCAGGGTTTTGGCGCTCTTTCATCGTCATGGAGTTAATGATCGCTTCCATCTGCTTGAACATCTTGTCGTCGACTTTATCTTTGATGTCAGCTGGCAACTGAGACATGCCAGGTAGCTTGTCTAGCATCCCCATCATGCCACCCATGTTTTGCATCTGACCAAGCTGTTCACGGAAATCTTCAAGATCAAAGCCTTTTTTCTCTTTGAACTTTTGCGCCAGTTTCTGCGCTTTTTCAGTATCAACGTTGCGTTGCAGATCTTCAATCAGCGACAGTACGTCACCCATGCCTAGAATACGTGAAGCAACACGATCGGGATGGAATGGCTCTAGTGCGTCAGTCTTTTCACCCACACCCAAGAACTTGATTGGTTTACCTGTAATATGGCGCACAGACAACGCCGCACCGCCACGTGCATCACCATCCACTTTGGTCAGAATCACACCCGTCAGTGGCAGCGCATCACCAAACGCTTTGGCGGTATTGGCGGCATCTTGACCCGTCATCGCATCAACCACAAACAGTGTTTCCACTGGGTTAATTGCACTGTGAAGCTGTTGGATCTCGCCCATCATCGCTTCATCAATCGCTAAGCGACCTGCGGTATCGACAATCAAGACATCAAAGAATTTCTTTTTCGCGTGATCGATAGCGGCATTGGCGATATCAATGGGTTTCTGGTCAGCAGACGAAGGGAAGAAGTCGACACCAATGTCACTTGCCAATGTTTCCAACTGCTTGATTGCTGCAGGGCGGTAAACGTCGGCTGACACAACCAACACTTTCTTTTTATCGCGCTCTTTTAACAGCTTCGATAGTTTACCGACGGAGGTGGTTTTACCCGCACCTTGTAGACCCGCCATCAAAATAACCGCTGGTGGTTGAGCCGCTAAGTTAAGTGCTTCGTTCGATTCACCCATGACCGCTTCAAGTTCGCCTTGAACGATCTTGATAAACTCTTGGCCAGGAGTCAGAGATTTAGAAACCTCGACACCTACCGCTTTTTCTTTTACGCGTGCAACAAAATCACGCACTACAGGTAAAGCGACGTCGGCTTCCAGTAGTGCCATACGTACTTCACGCAGGGTATCTTTGATATTGTCTTCTGTCAGACGACCTTTGCCGCTGATGTTTTTCAGCGTTCTGGATAATCGATCCGTTAAATTCTCAAACATTTTGTTCTCTACGCTAAATTCGGCGATAAATTGGGGTGAGTATACCTTAGCCACGGAATCAGAGATACCCGCGAAACGGCTCTATTCCACACTATTGGGGATAAGTTATTCATTTCAACATCTCAACTCTCAGTATTGTTAAACATTGCACGTAGCCCAGAACCTCGTAGCAAGGTATACTTGCGTCATTCTTTTGCCCAACACTCAGGATATATGGACAGCATAATTGCCATTGGTGCAGCGATTCTCTACGGTTTAGCCATCGCTATGATTATTCCGGGACTTGCCCACCAAACGGGGATAAAAGCCAAAACCGTTTTAGTCAGTGCTTCTTTAGCGTTATTTTTTCACGCTTGGCTGTTAAGCGATCTCATTTTTGGCGGCTACGGGCAAAACCTCAGTATCTTAAATGTGGCCTCCTTAATCAGTTTCATCATTTCTTTAGTGATGAGCGCGGCCATGCTTAAAAATCGCTTGTGGTTCCTATTACCTGTTGTCTATAGCTTTGCTGTTATTAATCTCTCTGCTGCTGCGTTTCTACCCAGCACGTTCATCAAGCACTTAGAAAACGAACCTAAGCTACTGCTCCATATATCTTTGGCACTGTTTTCCTACGCCACGCTAACAATAGGAGCACTCTATGCCCTGCAACTGGCTTGGCTTGACTACAAATTAAAGGCCAAGAAATCGTTGATAATGAACCCCAATTTGCCACCATTACTCATGGTGGAAAGACAATTATTTAAAATTATCCTAATTGGCAACTTGTTATTAACTGCAACGTTGGCAACTGGGTTTGTTTTTGTGTACGACATGTTTGCAGAGGGCAAAGCACACAAAGCGATACTTTCGTTTATTGCTTGGTTAGTCTACTCAATCCTTCTTTGGGGCCATTATCAGAAAGGGTGGAGAGGAAAAAAGGTCACGTGGTTTGCCGTAGCGGGCGCAACCTTGCTTACACTGGCCTACTTTGGCAGTCGCTTTGTTAAAGAGATCATTCTTAGCTAAGTTGACAAAACGTGTGCGACTACGTCGTCGCACTTCGGTTTGCAATCAAGCAATGATTATTCGAAACAGTAAAAGGAAAAATTAAGTTTTGAACGACATATCTACGGGTATCTTATTTGCGCTACTCGCGTGTCTTATTGTCATTTCAGGTTATTTCTCTGGTTCAGAGACAGGGATGATGTCACTGAATCGCTATCGCTTGAAACACCTAGCCAACTCTGGCCACAAAGGGGCTAAGCGTGTTGAAAAGCTATTGAGTCGCCCAGACAGACTGATTGGTTTAATCTTAATCGGCAACAACCTTGTCAACATTCTCGCTTCAGCCATTGCAACCATTCTCGGCATGCGTTTGTACGGTGATTTAGGTGTCGCGATTGCCACCGGTGCTCTCACCTTAGTCGTGTTGGTTTTTGCGGAAGTTACCCCAAAAACCGTTGCAGCTCTCTATCCTGAACGTGTGTCCTATGCCAGCAGCATTCTGTTGGTTGCGCTGATGAAGATCCTTTCACCACTAGTGATGTTAGTGAACTTTATTACCAATGGTTTTATTCGCTTACTTGGCCTTAAAGCACAACATAACAGTGAAGACAATCTGAGCTCTGAAGAGTTGCGCACTGTGGTGAACGAAGCGGGTAGCCTGATCCCTCAGCGACACCAAGATATGCTGGTCTCCATTTTGGATCTCGAACACGTCACTGTGAATGACATCATGGTCCCGCGCAATGAGATTACTGGTATCGATATCAATGACGATTGGAAATCGATCGTACGCCAATTGGCGCATTCCCCACATGGTCGTATTGTTCTTTATCGCGACAAAGTTGATGAAGCTGTGGGTATGTTGAGATTGCGAGAAGCCTATCGTTTGATGTTGGAGAAAAATGAGTTCAACAAGGAAACCTTGTTGCGTGCTGCCGATGAAGTCTATTTCATTCCTGAGAGCACCCCGCTCAATGTTCAGTTACTGAAGTTCCAACGCAATAAAGAACGTATTGGCCTTATCGTCGATGAATATGGTGACATTATTGGTCTAGTGACGCTTGAAGATATTCTTGAAGAAATTGTTGGGGAGTTTACCACCTCGATTGCACCTAGTTTCTCCGATGATATTACGCCTCAAAGCGATGGAAGCTTTCTCATTGAGGGCAGTACCAATATCAGAGATATTAATAAAGGATTAAAATGGAAACTTCCCACTGATGGTCCAAGAACCTTGAACGGCTTGATTTTGGAACACTTAGAGCATATTCCAGAAAACCACTTGAGCATCAAAATTGAAGGACATGCGATGGAGATCGTGCAACTGGAAGGGAACCGAATAAAATTGGTTAAGGTGTTTCCTAAGCGCAAACGCAAAACAGCTTAATGACGATCAAAAAGGCCCAGTGGAAACACTGGGCCTTTAACTTTTTTATGATGAACTGAATTAATCGACTTTAAGCTCTTTCAACATGGCTTCAGGCAAGGCAAGCTCATCGTTTTTATTGACTGAGATGCCAGCCACTAAGATATTTTGAGCAATTTGCTTCGCTTCATCCAGAGAGTGCATGGCCGCGGTACCGCACTGGTACTCGTTCAACTCAGGGATCTTGTTTTGGCTTTCCACTTTCAACACATCTTCCATCGAAGCCGTCCACGCAGATGCCACATCTTGCTCGCTCGGCGCACCAATTAAGCTCATGTAGAAACCGGTACGACACCCCATCGGAGAAATATCGATAATCTCAACCGACGCACCATTGAGATGCTTGCGCATAAAACCAGCGTACAGGTGTTCTAGAGTGTGAATACCTTTTTCAGACAAAATGTCTTTGTTGGGGGCGGTGAAACGTAGGTCAAACACGGTAATGGTGTCGCCTTTTGGCGTTTGCATGGTTTTTGCCACACGCACAGCGGGTGCATGCATGCGAGTGTGGTCAACGGTAAAACTATCTAATAACGGCATTACTTCTCTCCTGCTCTATTCGTCCTTGATGCTCAGAGGACTTTACTGGCTTAGAAAAACCAGCTTCGATTATCTTCCAATTCTTGGCGGCATTGCTTTAGCTGCCAACCATAATCCTTGGTCTGTTGCTCCACTTTGCGAGCGACCTTGATCAACGAAGGTTTCTTTTGGTATGTCTTGCGTTTGTACCCACCTCTTCCTTCATGATAGGCGAGATACTGGTTATAAGGGTCCCATAAGGAGACGCCCAACTGCTTGCGTGTTTCACTGGTATACCAACCAATGAACATCAATGAGTCATCAAAGTTAGTCCGTGAGCCACCATGTCCTGTCGCACGTTGAAAATCTTCCCAAGCCGGATCTTGCGCTTGAGCATAACCGTACGCACTACTCACATGTCCCCAAGGAATAAACCCAAGTATATAGTCTTTTGGTGGCCTTGCATCGTGGCGAAAACTGCTCTCTTGTTTGACAAACGCCATCGCGACTTGAATCGGGGTACCCCACTCCTTTTCCATTGCTAAGGCATCTTTATACCAGCGAGGTTTCTCACGGAAAATGTCACATAAGTTATTTTGCTGTGCTGGCGGGGTAGTTGCACAGCCGGATAACCACACCACACCGAACAACAGCATACAACGAGCAATCTTCACCATCCCTCTTTCAACGGAGGCACGAGTCATTGCCGATACCCTATTTCAAGTAGGCGAAGTAATTGGCCAAATAGGTATCAAAATCGACCTTATCGGCTTGCTCAACTTGGCTCTGTTTCATGAGCGAGAGCTCAACCTCTTGCTCCATTTGCTGCAAAGAGAAGTGACGATATTGATGCGCTAAATTTTTCTCACGGTATTCACGACCCAACTCGCATCCCGTTGCGCCCAAGCTGCCATTTTGCTGAATCAAAGTAAGCATCTGTGCAGACAAGGTTTTGTCTGGATGATCAATCCACTGTTCTAGCTCACTACAAACGAGGCTGTATTGATTGTTACCATGAGCACTGTCCATGATTTCCGCTAACTGACGCAGCTCTGTAAACACGCGATGCGCCCAAGCTTGTAAGCTGAGCTTTTCACCTTTACAACCGATCTGCAACTCTAAGCCATACTCACGGCCAGATACCACCACCTTGTTCCAGTTTTCCCGCCAACAAGCCAGTTCACATTGATCCATTGGTTGCGACTCAGATAAGGCAGCCCATGTTAAGAATAAATCGAGGAAACGCACTTGAGTTTCCGTGATACCCACTGGCGTAAATGGATTCACATCCAGCGAGCGTACTTCAATGTATTCCACACCGCCACGAGCTAATGCCTCGGATGGCTTCTCACCATTTTGGGTCACACGTTTGGGGCGAATAGGAGCATAAAGCTCGTTTTCAATTTGCAGAATATTGCTGTTCAACTGGCGGTACTCACCATTTTCCTTCACACCCAACTTGGCAAACTCAGCCGAAGGTGTGCGGATGGCTTTACTTAGCCCTTCTAGGTATTCATCAATGCTGTTAAAGCCAATCGTCAGGACACTTTGAGCGCTATTGGTGTAACCCAAATCACTCAACCGTAGTGACGTCGCCTTAGGTAAATATAAGGTTTTCCCCAACGCTTCAAAAGGCAAAGAGGTCTTACGACCTTGAAGGAATGAGGAACACATGGCAGGTGACGCACCAAAGAAGTAAGGGATCAACCAACCGAAGCGATAATAGTTACGAATCAGGCCAAAATAAGCATCAGACTTCGTTGCTTGGCGATCTTCTTCTGTCTGTTCACCATGCAGCGCATCCCAAAAACTCTCTGGAAATGAGAAGTTAAAGTGCACGCCGGAAATGATCTGCATGAGGCTGCCATAACGACGCTTCAAGCCTTCACGATATAAGGTTTTCATTTTGGCCGAGTTTGAACTGCCGTATTGCGCCAAAGCGATTTGATCTTCATTTTCCACGAAACAGGGCATCGACATCGGCCACATTTTCTCTTCCCCAAGCTGAGTTTGGGTGAAGTGATGAATATCTTCTAGTTGGCTCAATAGCACATCAATATCGTTGGAAACGGGCGTAATGAACTCTAGCAAAGATTCAGCAAAGTCTGTGGTAATCCACTTGTTGGTAAACGCAGAGCCAAGTGACTTAGGATGCATGGTGGTCGCAATACGGCCATTTTGGCTGTAGCGCAATGTTTCACGCTCCACACCACGGCCAAACTGTTTAAACACTTCTGGGTTTCTTGCAACTAACTCGAGTCGCGCAGCAAAATCAGTCAAAATGAAATTCACTTATATCAGAAGCTTGCAGCGTCACACCTGCAAACTGAGTTGTCAGAAATCGAATTGGTCTGGATACCCTTCTGATGAACAAAAGGGTATCCAGACCAACAACAAGTAGCGAAGAGAAGTTCTCTTCGCTACTAAATGTGTACTCTATCGGATGATTTCAAGCTCTACTACAGGTTTATTTAGCTTTTCTAATTGTGGGCGAAGCGTTTTCGCGTCACCCACCACAATCATCTGATAGTCCTTGGGATCGAACCATTTTTCAGCCAAATCGTTCAACGGCGCCTTAGCAACACTGTCGACAATAGCATTACGCTGCTTGAGGTAATCCTCATCCAGGCTGTAGTGCAAGATATTACCGATCAACTGTGCTTTTTGGCTTGGCGTTTCGTATTTCAGTGCATCTTGCTGACCGACCGCTTGGCGCATAAAGCGTAACTCGTCATCCGTCATTCCAGATTGAGAAAACTCATTCAGTTCATTCTCCATCTCAATTAACGCAGGAATGGTTGCATCAGCGCGCACTTGCGCATCAAACACCACGACACCGGTTTCGAGATTGCTGGCAAAGTAGCCTTGTGCGCCATAGGTATAGCCTTTATCTTCACGCAAATTTTGATTTAGGCGACTATTGAAATTACCCGCCAAATTAAAGTTCGCCAACTGGCTCAAAAACATTTCTCCCGTAGCATCATACGGTAGGCCCAAACGAACCATACGAATCACGCTTTGCGGCGCTCCCGGCTTATCCACCAAGTAGATTTTTGACTCACTTAATGGCCTCAAAACTTGTGGACGATACAGCGGCGCAGCCTCACCTTGCCACTCTTTCCAGAATGAAAGTTGCTTTGCCATATCACGACGATTTAAATCCCCCACCACAACGATTTGTGCGCTTTGCGGTGTATAGTGCGCTTTGTAGAACGCCTTTACGTCATCCAACGACAAGCTGTTTAATGACGCCATAGTGCCATCGCTAGAGCGAGCAAACAGTGAATCTCCGTAAAGAACCTGACGTGTTGCTTGTGAGGCCATCCAGCTTGGTTGCTGCTGCTCATAGACCGCGCCTTCAATCATCTGTTTTTTCGCTCGTGCGAAATCATCTTCGTTAAAGGCAGGGGACCGGATCATCTGCTGAAAAATTTCCAAAGTTGCTGGCAAATTTTTCTCAAGAGCGGATAGTGTCACCATTGTGCTGTAGCGTTCCGCGGAAACACTAATGGTACTACCTAACTTATCCAGCTCCGCTTGGATCTCTTCTGCGCTGCGTTTTGTTGTGCCCTCTTGCATCATGGATGCAGTCAATTTCGCTAACCCCTCCTTGCCTAACACTTCAAATCGGCTGCCTGCAGGAAAGCGGAACTGCATTAATACTGTCGGAGTCTCGTCACTGACAGCGCCGAGTAACTCGCTGCCATTATCAAAATGAAGCTTATACAGTTCTGGCATTTCAGCTTTCACTGCTTTGGCAGCCGAAGGCATCACAGAGCGATCAAAATCCGCCTCAGCTTTTCGGTAAGCGAGTTGTTCATCCGAAATTTTGTCGTATTCTGGTAAATCGCGTTTTGGCGTCACAAAGTTGGCTTTTTGCACCGCCAGTTCTGTTTTCCCTTTAGGTACCACACTTAATGTGACCTTGTTTTTGCCATCTATAAACTGCTGATAGGCTTGATTGACTGATTCGGTGCTTACTGCACGTAACTGATCAAGTTGGTATTCGATGCGGTCAGGGGTCGCAAAGAATGTTTCATTGGCGGCCAACTGACTCACTTTGCCACTGACGCTTTGTAATGAGAACACGGCATCGGCTTCTGCTTTGCCGAGAATCTGCTCCAACCGCTGGGCATTGGCACCTTGTTGCTTAAACTCATCAAGCGTATGCATCAGCTCTTGGTAGAGTCCGGATAAATCGCCTCGATCACCAGAATCGCCCATCGCATACACGTAGAAAGTACAGGCTAATTCAGCACAATCTTGGAAGGCGCCAGCATCGACGGCTTTTTGCGTTTTTACTAAGTTTTGGTACAACAAGCTGTTGTTCCCTTCACCAAGCAAGCTGGCTAAAGCGTCCAGTGAAGCTTCTTGCTCCTCACCTTTATAGCTCGTTGGCCAGCCAATCATCACCATTGGTTGACGAATACGATCTTCCAGCGTGATGAAGCGATTTTCATCCAGTTTTGCAGGCTGCTTAGGTGCGTTATTAACCTCTGGCCCGCGTGGAATGCTGCCAAAATACTTATTAACCCACTCCAATGTCTGATCACTATCGATATCACCACCAATGGTCAGCACCGCATTATTAGGTCCATACCAGCGCAAGAAAAATGCTTTCAGGTCATTGACGTCTACACGGTCAAGATCGTCAACATACCCGATAGTTTGCCACGAATATGGATGTCCCTCTGGATACATCGCTTCGGCCATCTTTTCCCAGATCAGGCCGTACGGACGATTGTCGTAGCGCTGCGCACGCTCGTTTTTCACCGTGTCACGTTGCACCTCAAACTTACGTTGCGATACGGCATCAAGTAGAAAGCCCATACGATCCGACTCTAACCACAACATTTTCTCAAGTTGGTTCGCTGGCACCGTTTCGAAATAGTTGGTTCTATCTCGGTTTGTGGTGCCATTTAGTGTTCCGCCGGCTTCCGTAATGATCTTGAAGTGTTGCTGATCACCCACATTTTCCGAACCTTGGAACATCATATGCTCGAAGAAATGCGCAAAGCCTGACTTACCAATCTCTTCTCGAGCCGAGCCGACATGATAAGTGACGTCAACGTGCACCAAAGGATCGGAGTGATCGGGTGACAAAATGACGGTTAAGCCATTTTCTAAACGGTATTTTTCATACGGGATTTTGACTTTACCCGCTTGCGCTGACGACTCTTCAATCAGAGTCACCCCTTCTGGTAATGAAGAAAAAAACGGCACAGAAACCGATTTTACGGAAGAACAACCAGCGAGGACAAAAAGAGAGCAGGCACTCAGCATCAGTTTTTTCATGCTTTTTCCTTAGAATAGTCCGATATAAAGCATAGCCAGCACGCTGTAGCGTACCGCTTTCCCCAGTGCGATAAGCACCAGACAAGGAAGAAATTTCATTCGCAGCCAACCGGCCGCTAAACAGAGAGGATCGCCAATCACAGGAAGCCAACTAAAAAACAGCCCCCAATAGCCGTATTTGGCTAACCACCTCAAAGCGGTATGACCATGTTTTTCTTGTTGAGTTCGATTTGGTAGCAGCAAACCTAGCCAATAGTTAGTTAACCCACCAAGGGTATTTCCTAGCGTCGCGACAATAATGATGTGTGAAATTGGAAATTGATTAAGAGACAAGGTCGCGATCAAACTCGCCTCTGAGCCTCCTGGTAATAAGGTTGCACTGAGAAAACCACTGAAAAACAAGACCCAAAGTGCAGAGTCGGAAAACCACAATGCCGCCTCTGCAAACCATCCATTAAAGGTTTCTAACATTGCATATCCAGTAGTACTTTTCCTCGGGTATGCCCTGTTTCGATTTGTTTGTGCGCATCACTGACCTCATGCATCGGATAGATACGCTGAATTTCTGTTTTAAGTAAGCCAACGCCTACCATATACAGCAATGTATCCAACTGCTGAGGATCGGGATCCACCAACATCCCCATCGCCTCAAACCCGAGCAGTTTGGCTTTTTCACAGATCATCTCAGCACTCAGCGTCGGCACCGTCACGACTCTGGCGTTGTCTTTTAAACACTTCAATGCATCAAGGGCAACATCACCACCAACCAGATCAATCAATACATCCACATCACTCAAACGCTCTGAAGCAGCAGCAAATTGGTAATTGATGGCATGAGCACCCAACGTTGCCATGTAATCTAAATTGCGTTCACTGCACGTCGTATACACTTCGGCTTTCGCAGCCACGGCGATTTGCACGGCCAAATGGCCAACGCCTCCAGCGCCAGCAAGAATGAGCACACGCTCCCCTTCTTTCACTTGGGCCTTGTTCAGCGCTTGGGCTGCCGTTTGCCCGGCTAATGGAAGTACCGCCGCAGCCTCTAAAGTGACCGAATCTGGCACCAGACTCAGTGCGTCTTCTTCCACGCAAAGATACTGGCTGTAACCACCGCCTTCTAATGGGAAACCGACAAAACCGGCAACGGTATCGCCTAGGACAAAGCGCTCCGCGTTCTCACCACAACTGACGACTTTGCCAGAAATGTCATAACCTGGCACCCAAGGTAATTTGTCCTTATTCTGTGCCGCTGCCCACCCCAGCCCTGCACGCGTTTTAACATCGATAGGATTAATACCTGAAAAATAGACTTTAATGACGACCTGACCAGGTTTGGGTTCAGGCATTTGACTTGAACGGATAGCCAGTACATCAGGGCCACCAAATTCTGTAATAACGATTTGCTTATTTTCCATAATCAGCCGTTCCTAAGGACAAAAAGAAAGGGATGCCGAAGCATCCCTTTGACTATAAACCATTTTGTTAACCGAAGTTAATTGTGATGACACAATTTGACTTACATTTCACAGCGAAGTTATCCAACTAGAGCCAATAGCACACCGGCGGCGACTGCACTACCCAGTACACCCGCCACATTCGGCCCCATGGCATGCATCAACAAGAAGTTTTGTGGGTTTGCTTCCAACCCCACTTTGTTGACCACGCGAGCCGCCATAGGCACAGCTGACACTCCAGCGGCACCAATCAACGGATTGATGTCTTCTTCCGAGAACTTGTTGAGTAGCTTCGCCATCAGCACGCCCGCGCCAGTACCAATACTGAACGCAGCAGCACCTAATGCAAGAATGCCCAATGTTTCCACATTCAAGAAGTGCTCAGCTTGTAGTTTTGAACCTACACCTAAACCAAGGAAAATAGTCACGATGTTGATCAGCTCGTTTTGTGCCGTTTTTGACAAACGTTCTACCACACCCGCTTCACGCATCAAGTTCCCCAGACAGAACATCCCTACCAGCGGCGTTGCAGAAGGAAGGAACAAGATGGTCATTACCAATACCGCCAATGGGAAAAGCACTTTCTCCACTTTTCCGACATGACGAAGTTGAGCCATTTTGATCTTACGCTCTTCCGGCGTCGTGAGCGCCTTCATGATCGGCGGCTGAATAATAGGAACCAAAGCCATGTAACTGTATGCCGCTACGGCAATCGCCCCCAATAAATCAGGAGAGAGACGGCTGGCGAGGAAAATGGCTGTTGGGCCATCCGCGCCACCAATGATGGCGATGGATGACGCATCCTCCATGGAAAACTCCATGCCCGGCACATAGTTCAATAGAATCGCACCAAACAGCGTGGCAAAAATACCAAACTGCGCGGCGGCACCGAGCCATAAGGTTTTAGGGTTGGCAATCAAGGCACCAAAATCCGTCATTGCCCCAACGCCCATAAAAATAAGCAGTGGGAAAACGCCAGATTCAATACCAATGTAATACACGTAGTAAAGCAATCCACCCGACTCGGTAAAGCCCGCATTCGGGATATTAGCCAAAATGGCACCAAAGCCAATAGGTAACAGAAGTAAAGGCTCAAAGCCTTTACTAATGGCTAAAAACAGCAGTACACAACCGACTGCGATCATACAGATTTGCCCAAGTTCAAAGTGGGCAATCCCCGTTTCAGACCAAAGCGTGATTAATCCATCCATGGTACATCCTTACGCCAAACTCAGTAGAGGTGAGCCTACTGTCACGGCATCTCCCTCTTTCACATTCAGTTCATGCACCACACCACTACGAGCAGCGCGGACTTCAGTTTCCATTTTCATCGCTTCGAGGATCAGCAGAATATCGCCCTCTTCAACCGAGCTTCCTGCTTGAACATGAACTTTGAAGATGTTGCCTGCAAGCGGAGCCGATACAGCCTCTGCATCGCTTGGTACTGCCGCAACAGGAGCCGCGATAGGAGTACTCGCTGGTGCAGCGGCTGGTGTCACCGAAGTCAATTGACCTTCTGGCCCTACTTCAACATGGAATACCTGGCCATCAACACGAACACTGTAAGCTTCAACGGCACCATTAACGGCTTTCGTCGCCGTTGGCTGAGCCACCTCAAGAGTCGGTGCTGGCTCAAATGCATCAGGATTGCCACGATTCTTAAGGAACTTCAGGCCAACTTGTGGGAAGAGTGCGTAAGTGAGAACGTCATCAACACTCTCTTTAGCCAATTGAATGCTTTCTGATTGTGCTTTTGCCAGCAGTTCGTCTGTCAGTGTATGCAATTCCGCTTCAAGTAAATCAGCAGGTCGACACGTGACAGCTTCAGCACCGCTCAGTACACGTGCTTGCAACTGCGCATTCACAGGAGCTGGTGCAGCGCCATATTCGCCTTTGAGAACGCCTGCCGTTTCTTTGGTGATGCTCTTATAACGCTCGCCCGTCAGGACGTTAATGACCGCTTGAGTGCCGACAATTTGCGAGGTTGGGGTCACCAATGGAATAAATCCAAGATCTTCACGAACGCGAGGGATCTCTTCAAGAACTTCGTCGATACGATCCGCCGCGCCTTGCTCTTTCAATTGGCTTTCCATGTTGGTCAGCATACCACCAGGAACTTGAGCAATCAGAATGCGAGAATCCACCCCTTTCAATTGACCTTCAAACTTAGCGTACTTTTTACGGACTTCACGGAAATACGCGGCAATAGGTTCAATTTGAGCAAGGTCTAAATTGGTATCACGCTCGGTACCTTGCAACATCGCCACCACGGTTTCCGTTGGAGTATGACCGTAGGTGCAGCTCATGGATGAAATCGCGGTATCCAAAATATCGATGCCAGCCTCTACCGCCTTAATCGCCGTCGCGGTTGATAACCCTGTGGTAGCATGGCAGTGCAGCGCCAATGGGATATCACAAGAGGATTTAATACGCGTAATCAATTCTTGCGCTTCATAAGGCTTAAGTAAGCCAGACATATCTTTGATACAAAGCGAGTGACAACCCAAGTCTTCTAAACGTTTGGCAAGATCGACCCAAGTGTCAGTATTGTGAACCGGGCTGGTGGTGTAAGAAAGCGTCCCTTGCGCATGTGCACCAACATCCACCGTCGCTTTAACCGCTTTTTGGAAATTACGCACATCGTTCATCGCATCAAAGATACGGAAAACATCCATACCGTTGGCATGAGCACGCTCAACAAACTTCTCAACCACATCATCGGCATAGTGACGATAACCCAGCAGGTTTTGACCACGCAGTAGCATCTGCATTGGTGTATTCGGCATCGCTTTCTTCAGTTCACGTAAACGCTCCCACGGATCTTCCCCTAAGAAACGGATACACGCATCAAAGGTGGCACCACCCCAGGTTTCGAGCGACCAATAACCCACTTTATCCAACTCTGCTGCAATAGGCAGCATGTCTTCAATGCGCATTCGGGTCGCAAACAGTGATTGATGGGCGTCGCGTAGGACCACGTCAGTAATTGCTAGTGGCTTAGACATGCTCATAAACTCCTTTTATTCCTTTGTTGTACTACTTCGCAACCGAGGCGCGATGCTGATGAATCGCAGCAGAAATTGCCGCGACGACCTGTGGGCTCACTGTTGAAGTGTGATTGGTTTGATTTTTTACCGCTTTGGGTGTAGCGATCGGTGGTGGTACTTCTTGCGGTACCATTTTTGACATCAAGCGAACGAGGAAAATAAGAATAGTAAGAAAAATAAATACGACCCCCATTCCTGTTACCATTAGGGCTGCCGCATCAACTAAGAGGCTTCCAATATTTGTCATCTTGCTTCCTTTCTGTGTCATCCTGACATAACGCAGGACATGATTTATACACAATCCCGACCAACCGATTATCTAGATTGGTTAAATATTGTCAATTTTGTTTAAAAAGGTTTCAGAGCTTCCCACACTATTGGTTGCTTTTTTCACCACATAGATCACATAAACTAAAATATTCGCCCAAATTCCTGATACTTAATATGGACATTCATCAATTTACTGCAGAAGTTCGAACAAAACTGCGATAGAGATAAAAGAACACCAATAAGCTTTTGAATTGTAAGAATTAAAAACAACAAAAAATTAACAATCTAGAAACATTTAAATGCCCATTGTTTTTTTAGCGTTGTAAAGAGTGGTGGTGATCAATGAGAAGAGAAAGACGCGCTAAGAATAAATCGATTGTCCAGAAGTGAAGGCCTGAGGGATCCTAAAAATCCAATGCTCGCGGGTGCAAAAATGAGGAATAAGAAAAAACCCTGCATTTTCATGCAGGGTTTTCAAGGATGGCGCGCTCGAGAGGATTCGAACCTCTGACCGCCTGGTTCGTAGCCAGGTACTCTATCCAGCTGAGCTACGAGCGCGCAATAATCTGTTGTTCACCTTGTCACTTTCGAAAGAGAAAGTGGCGCGTCCGAGAGGATTCGAACCTCTGACCGCCTGGTTCGTAGCCAGGTACTCTATCCAGCTGAGCTACGGACGCGCAGGTGTTTGATATCAAAATCGCATACACTATTTCAATATCAGGAGCGAAGCCCCTTTAATCGTTAAAAGAATATTCATTTGAAGAAATGGCGCGCTCGAGAGGATTCGAACCTCTGACCGCCTGGTTCGTAGCCAGGTACTCTATCCAGCTGAGCTACGAGCGCGCAAT